>CAYODE010000241.1:0-1569 GCA_964402685.1 uncultured Aestuariivita sp.
GCCTTTGCGCCGTTGCGGCATCTTTTCGCGGTGGCTGCGGACGATTTCTTTGACTACAACCTTTTCGATCACTTTCTCCGCAAGAACGGCCGCCTTTTCCTGCACCGATCCGCTTTCCAGCACTTCTTGCGCATCCTCGTCATCTTCGACAAGAGCCGCGGCCAGAGGCTGGCTGAGTTTCGACCCATCGCGATAAAGCGCATTTGCTTTGACGCCCAGCGACCAGCTCAACTCATAGGCTTTCTGACAGTCTTCGATCGTTGCGTCATTCGGCATGTTGATCGTTTTGGAGATCGCGCCCGAGATGAAGCTTTGCGCCGCAGCCATCATCGTGATGTGGCTGTTCACCGACAGGAAGCGCTTGCCTTTCTTGCCGCACGGGTTCGCACAGTCAAAGACGTTCAGGTGCTGCTCTTTCAGATGCGGTGCGCCTTCCAGCGTCATCGTCCCGCACACATGGTCGTTTGCGGCATCGATATCAGCTTTGGTGAAGCCCAGGTGCCGCAGCAAGTCGAACGTTGGATCGTTCAGCTTGTCGGACGGGATGCCCAGAACTTGCGTGCAGAACTCTTCACCCAGGGTCCACTGGTTGAACACAAAGCGGATATCAAAGGCGCTTTCCAACGCGGCATCCACCTTAGCCAGTTCGTTGGCACCGAAGCCGTGACCCGCGAGCGAGGTGTGGTTGATGCCCGGTGCGTTACCGATCGTCCCGTGGCCAACGGCATAAGACACGATCTCTTCGATCTGCGCAGACCCATAGCCCAGCTTTTCCAAGGCCGCAGGAACCGACTGGTTGATGATCTTGAAGTAACCGCCACCGGCCAGTTTCTTGAATTTCACCAAGGCAAAGTCGGGCTCGATCCCGGTGGTGTCACAATCCATGACCAAACCGATTGTGCCGGTTGGCGCAATTACGGTGGCCTGTGCGTTGCGATAGCCATGCTGTTCACCCAGCTTCAGTGCCTCATCCCATGCGGACATCGCCACATCAACCAGGCTCGCATCGGGACAGTTTGCGTGATCCAGCGGAACAGGTTTGACGTTGACGTCGTCGTACCCTTCGGTCGCGCCATATGCGGCGTTCCGGTGGTTCCGAATGACCCGCAGCATGTGATCCGCGTTTTTCTTGTAACCGGGGAACGGACCCAACTCACCCGCCATCTCAGCAGATGTCGCATAGGATACACCGGTCATGATCGCTGTCAGCGCACCGCACAGCGCACGGCCTTCGTCGCTGTCGTATCCCAGGCCCATATTCATCAGCAAACCGCCGATGTTGGCATAGCCCAGACCCAGTGTACGGAAGTCATACGAGCGCTGTGCGATCGCGGGGCTCGGGAATTGAGCCATCAGAACCGAGATTTCCAGTGTCACGGTCCACAGGCGTGTGGCGTGCATGTAGTCTTCGACCTGGAACGTGTCGTCCTTCAGGAAGGTCAACAGGTTCATCGATGCGAGGTTACACGCCGTGTCATCGAGGAACATGTACTCAGAACACGGGTTCGATCCGCGGATCGGGCCGTCTTCGGGGCACGTGTGCCACGCGTTAACCGTGTCGTGGTACTG
>CAYODE010000241.1:1579-5180 GCA_964402685.1 uncultured Aestuariivita sp.
ATGCCCGGATCGGCGCAGGCCCACGCGGCGTGGCCAACGTTTTCCCACAGATCCCGGGCGCGGATGGTTTTGGTCACCGACCCGTCCACCCGGTTGGTCAGTTCCCAATCCGCGTCTTTTTCGACCGCATACAAGAATGCGTCTGTCACGCGGATGGAGTTGTTCGAGTTTTGGCCAGAGACCGAGCTGTATGCTTCGCTATCCCAATCCGTGTCGTAAGTCGGAAACTCGATTCTGGTATGGCCTTGCTTGGCGTAATCCAACACCCGCTTGACGTAAGTCTCTGGGATCGCAACTTTTTTCGCTTCGCGAATGGCTAGTTTCAGCGCATCGTTTTTCTTGGGGTCGTAAGCATCTTCCGCCGTACCGTCCCAAGATTTGATGGCATCGAAAAGTCCATTCAGTTTTTGTTCGTGCATTTTCGAGCCCGCGACGATGGACGCCACTTTCTGCTCTTCCACGACTTTCCAGTTAATGAACTCTTCGATGTCAGGGTGATCAGCGTCAACGATCACCATCTTCGCTGCTCGACGGGTTGTCCCGCCCGATTTGATCGCGCCGGCGGCCCGATCACCAATTTTCAAAAAGCCCATAAGGCCGGATGATTTTCCACCGCCGGACAGGGCTTCGCCTTCACCGCGCAGCAACGAGAAGTTGGTGCCAGTGCCGGAACCGTATTTGAACAGCCGGGCTTCGCGGACCCACAAGTCCATGATGCCGCCATCATTCACCAGATCATCCTCGACACCTTGGATAAAGCACGCGTGCGGCTGAGGATGCTCGTAAGACGATTTGGATTTTGTCAGTTTGCCGGTCTTGTAGTCGACATAATGGTGACCTTGGGCCGGGCCGTCGATGCCATATGCCCAATGCAGGCCAGTGTTGAACCACTGCGGGCTGTTTGGCGCCGCGCGTTGCGTGGCCAGCATGTACCGCATCTCGTCAAAATAGGCGCGCGCATCTCCCTCGGTCGAGAAGTAACCGCCTTTCCAGCCCCAATAGGCCCAAGCACCCGCCAATCTATCAAACACCTGCTTCGACGACGTCTCTCCGCCGAACTCAACGTCGTCACCATCAGGGACTGAGCGCCACAGGAACTCCGGTACGCCCTTCTCTTTCACCTGTCGCAGTTTGGTCGGAACGCCCGCTTTCCGAAAATACTTCTGTGCAATGACGTCGCTAGCCACCTGGCTCCACGTTGACGGGATCTCGATCCCTTCCAACCGAAACACAATCGACCCGTCCGGATTTCTGATCTCGGACGTCGCCGAAATAAAGTCCAAATCCGCGTAAGCGTCTTGTCCGGCTTTAGTGAACTTTCTCTCAATGTGCATGGTGCTGCCTCTATTCAGCCTATTCCTGTCGTACCCACGCTTCTGCGCGTCTCCATCCCAGCCAGCTGTAGGGCGACAGAACTTCTCTGGTCCTGCGCCGCGAAAGGCGGGCAAGTTTGATCCCAGATCCACATGTTCGACGTTGTCTATTCCGTCCCTACCTGTCGCAGCGTTTTCTGACTTGTGTCTACCAGATGTAGTAGCAACGCAACCGGCCAGCACAACTTGGCGTATCCACCCATACACCGTCAACGCATTTTTGCCTTAATTTTGCAATCTTTTTTGTTGACGCGAAAATCGTGATTCTCCGTCCTTCTCAAGAAGGTTATTCTTAGTTGCATGTTTTTGTGTGCGGGCAGGCTGCACCGAAAGGGAAATTCCCTTTTTTGTTGCTGCTTTAGGCGACATTCTAAGAGCAGCACTTTATGTTCGCGACGTAGGAAGACCTATAAACAAGAATCATCGCCACCAAAATTTCAGCGCTGACCCGACATTGCAGCCCTTGTGACTGGGAGACCACGAATGCACCGCGGCCTTATACTCGTGATCCTGTTTTTGGCAGCTTGCGCACCACAATATGTAGGGCCGTCGTCTGGGAAGGCTCGATTCTCCGAATACCCCGACATGTTGTTCGAGTCATTCCGGGCATCTTGCAGCGGACCGACACGCACGTTTAAGTCCTCGGATCCAAATACCGCAGAGTGTTTGGAGTTGATGCCGCCAAACATCACGGCGGCGTTCATTCTGGAATATACTGGCGTCCCCGAGGACCTGCCACGCTTGGTCATTCGCTTCCGCGCGGAACCAGATCGCGAAAGCTATCTCGTCCGCAACGATGTCTACATAAATGTCCCGCAAAGGACGGGCGGCCCGCGACAGGTCCCGTACCAAGACCCCCAGCTGCGGCGCCAACTTGACCTTCTCTATATTCGAGCGGGTGGCACGCCTGAAGCTTAGATGACCACGCTTCACCAAAGTTTGGCTGTCAAATCAGATGAAAGAGAAAATGGTCGGGGCGGCGAGATTCGAACTCACGACCCCCTGTACCCAAAACAGGTGCGCTACCAGACTGCGCCACGCCCCGAACCATGCGCGTTCCTATATCGGGTCGATCGGTTTGAAAACCCCTAACAGGGCAAAGCAGCGATTGCGGGATCAAAAACTTCGTGACGCATCTTTGTGCCAGCTTCAATCCCAAGGCGTCGGGCCAATCCACCGTTGATTTCCAGGACAACCAGAATGTTATCACCGCCCGGAATTGGCGTCAGATCCCCCGGCACAGCATTCTCATGCACTTTTTCAACAACGCCCTGTTCATTCAAAAAGATCATGTCCAAAGGAATCAGCGTGTTCTTCATCCAAAAAGCCACGCTCTTGGGTTCTTCGTAGACAAATAACATGCCAGATGACATCGGCATGCTTTCGCGAAACATAAGACCCTGCCCGCGTTCTGCCGCATCATCAGCGATCTCAACAGAAAAGGACACCTCACCCTTTTCACCGGAAAGAGTCACGCGATTGGGTGAACACGCTGCAGTAGCGGCGCCCGCCAGCAAAATGGAAAACGATGTAGCAAAAACTGCAGAACGCAGAAAGTGAATCATTAAGACGGCGCCTCTCCTGACACGCCTGTCTCCCAGGGGAAGACCTGCGCAGCCATACGTCCCCTTTTACCTTCAATCACACGCAGCGCAAGCGCTTCACCGGGTTGGACATCGGACAACCCTGACAGTCGAAGCACTTCGATATGCAAAAAGACATCCTCTGGTTTGCCAAATACATTGGCAAATCCGAATCCCTTCACCTTGTCGAACCATTTGACGCGACCCGGTTCCAACGCAATCGCGTCCAGATCTTCTGTGATCAGTTCTGCCAGGTCTAGCAGACCTGCATTCTCATCCCGGTCGGGAGGGGCAATGGAGATGATTTCGGCAGCTTGGACACCGCGGTCAGTGATGTGCGTGAACACTTCGATCCGCGCCTCATCGGCCACCGAGTTTTGGCCGTAATTTCGCAGCACATTCACATGCAGCAAGATGTCGGGACCGCCAGCATCGGACACAATGAATCCGAACCCCTTTGCAGGGTCGAACCATTTAACACGCCCAATCACGTGTTGAAGGTTGTTCAGATCTTCCGCCACAGCTTCAGTCCACACTTTTTAACCATCGCCCGCCTAAAATCGACTTGAGCGATACTAACACCCGATTACAAGCTCGAAAATCGCTATTTTTCATGCATTTGCATTTCATGTCGCGTGAAATTCA
>CAYODE010000242.1:0-5164 GCA_964402685.1 uncultured Aestuariivita sp.
GCAGCAAAGGCTTCGTTCGATTCAATCACATCGAATTCATCGACTGACATCCCAGTGCGCTTCATCAGGTTTTGCACCGCCGGGATCGGACCAATGCCCATCACCTCGGGGCGCACACCGGCATGGGCATAGCCCAGAATACGTGCTTTGGGTTTCAGACCTGCGGCCTCAGCCGCGTCCGCTGTCGCTAATACCATCGCCGCGGCACCATCATTGATCCCGCTGGCATTTCCGGCGGTGACTGATCCATCTTTCTGGAACACGGGGCGCAGCCCGGCCAGCGCTTCGGCAGTCGTGGCTTTGGGATGTTCGTCTGTTTTGAAGGGCACTTTCTCACGTTTCACCATCACATCGACGGGTGCGATCTGGCTATCAAAATACCCCGCCTCAATGGCGGCCGCCGCCCGGGTTTGCGATGTGAGCGCAAAGCCGTCCTGATCCTCACGCGTGATCTGATGCTCGCTGGCCACGTTTTCAGCCGTTACGCCCATATGACCTGTGCCAAACGGGCAGTTGAGCGCACCCAGCATCATGTCCAGCGTTTTTACGTCTCCCATTTTCTGACCCCAGCGTTGCGAGGGGATGATGAAGGGGCTGCGCGACATCGCTTCGGCACCACCTGCAACGGCAAAATCCGCGTCACCCATCGCGAGCGATTGGACCGCGGAAACGATGGCTTGCGCACCGGAGCCACACAGGCGGTTCACGTTCATCGCTGGCGTACCGTTGGGGATCCCCGCCTGCATCGCGGCAACGCGGGACAGATACATGTCGCGCGGTTCGGTGTTGATGACGTGACCAAACACGACATTGCCAATCTGCTCAGGCTCGACGCCGGACCGCTCCATCGCGGCTTCGGTCGCAACAGTTGCCAGATCGATCGGAGCCGTGCTGGCGAGTGCCCCGCCGAAAGTGCCGATGGCTGTGCGAGCGCCATCCAGAAGTACGATATCTTTCATGGGGTTATCTCCGTTTTCCCTCGAATCCCCAGCAAGTATGCGCGCAACCAGAGCGGAGGTCAGCCCTGACCCAGCGTCGCATGCCAAGGATTGACGGCGGGCGCAAAACCGGAGGATACATCCGATATGACGGATGATTTGGACCCGGTTCTGAGCCAATTGCCCACCCGCCTTAAAGAAGCGCGGCGCGCACAAGGTCTGTCGTTGGACGCGGTAGCCAAGCTGTCCGGCGTGTCCCGGTCCATGGTGAGCCAGATCGAACGGGGTGAAAGCTCGCCGACCATCGCTACACTTTGGAACCTAACCCGTGCGCTACAAGTCGATTTTGCCGGTCTTTTGGAAGAGGGCAGCGCGCGAAGCGATATTGAAACCGTGCGCGCCACGGATCGACCCAGCATTGATCGTCGCGGTGAAGGGTGCCGGATCTTGATCCTGTCCCCACCCGAAGAAGCCGGAGAATTTGAGCTTTATGAGCTGCAATTCTCGGACGGTGGGGTGCTCGACAGTTCGCCACATCGGCGTGGCGCGCGCGAGCAGCTGACAGTCATCGATGGCGAGATTGCCTTGATATCTGGAGAGGCCGGGGATCTGCTGAAACCCGGTGACACGGCAAGATATGCTGCGGATGTGACGCACCGGATTTCAGCGGTGAATGGCCCGGCGCGCGCCTTTCTGGTGGTGCGAGACGCCTGACGCGCCACCAGCGATTTGACTGTTTTGCCCGTGCCAGACTGGTCAAGCGTCTGAAATACCCGAACCGAAAAATCCACTAAGTCAGAAAAATTCCACCAAAACGGATTTCTCCTCTTTCGGAAATCTGTCCGTTATGGCAGAATTTCGTCAGCTATGAAGGATTCGCTCATGTCTGACTTTCTGACCGATCTCACCGACACGCTGGCCGGTATCGAGGCCGAAGGGCTGATGAAGCGCGAACGCATGATCACGTCCCCGCAAGGCGGCGAAATCACGGTGGGCGAGACGCGTGTGATCAATTTGTGCGCCAACAATTATCTGGGTTTGGCAGACCACCCACACCTTATCGCGGCCGCGACATCGGCAATGCAGGATCATGGATTTGGCATGGCATCGGTTCGGTTTATCTGCGGAACTCAGGACTTACACCGGGCATTGGAAACCCGATTGGCAGACTTCCTCGGCATGGACGATGCCATTTTGTTTGCGGCCTGTTTCGATGCCAACGGTGGGCTGTTTGAACCTTTGTTGGGGCCGGAAGATGCCGTGATCTCGGACGCGTTGAACCACGCGTCCATCATTGACGGCATCCGGCTCTGCAAGGCCAAGCGGTACCGCTATGCCAATTCAGACATGGACGATCTCGAAGCACAATTGCAGGCCGCCCGCGCGGACGGGGCACGCCACATCATGATCGCAACGGACGGTGTGTTTTCCATGGACGGATATCTGGCCAAACTGGGTGAAATACGGGCATTGGCCGATCGGTACGACGCGATTGTTATGGTCGATGATTGCCACGCAACGGGTTTCATGGGGCCACAGGGCAGGGGCACTCCACATCATGCCGGGGTCAAAGCAGACATTCTGACCGGGACCTTGGGCAAAGCCTTGGGTGGATCCATTGGCGGTTACATTGCCGGACCGCAACCCGTCATCGACCTGTTGCGGCAAAGGGCGCGGCCCTATCTGTTTTCGAACTCATTGCCGCCAGCAATAGTAGCAGCAGGAATTGAAGCGATCCGACTTGTCGAAGAGGGCGATGCGCTGCGTACCCAACTGTTTGATAACACATCGTACTGGCGCGCGGGGTTGGAGCGGTTGGGCTTTGACCTGTTGCCCGGAGAGCATCCCATCGTTCCTGTTATGTTAGGCGAAGCGCAATTGGCGCAGGATATGGCAGCCCGACTATTTGAAGAAGGTGTCTATGTGAGCGGGTTCTTCTTTCCAGTCGTGCCGCGCGGCCAAGCGCGGATCCGGACACAGATGAATGCCGCATTGAGCAAGGACGAGTTGGACCGAGCGCTTGTTGCCTTTGAAACGGCCGGGCGCGCCGTGGGAGTGATCTGATGACCAATGAGATGAGCTGTCTGGTGAAAGCCGAGCCGCGCGAAGGCTTGTGGTTGCAGACTGCGCCAGTGCCCGAAATCGGGCCGGATGATGTGCTGATCCGGGTGAAAAAGACCGGGATTTGCGGGACCGACATTCATATCTGGAACTGGGATGAATGGGCGCAAAAAACCGTGCCCGTGCCCCTGATCACCGGCCACGAGTTCGCGGGTGAGATTGTTGAGATCGGACGTAATGTCGAAGGGCTGAACATTGGTCAGCGTTGTTCCGGCGAGGGGCATCTGATCGGCAAGCAATCCCGCCAGTCACGTGCAGGCAAGTTTCACCTCGATCCCGCAACACGCGGAATCGGCGTAAATGAACAAGGGGCATTCGCGGAATACTTGAAACTACCCGCGTTCAATGTCGTGCCCCTACCGGATGAGATTGATGATGACATCGGCGCGATCCTCGACCCGTTGGGGAACGCCGTGCACACTGCATTGTCCTTCGACTTGGTTGGCGAGGATGTGCTGATCACCGGTGCTGGACCAATTGGCATAATGGCAGCAGCTGTGGCCCGACATGTCGGCGCACGCCACGTGGTGATTACGGACGTCAATCAGGCACGCCTTGATCTTGCTGCGCGTGTCGCGGATGTGGTGCCTGTGAACGTGGCCCATCAGGATTTGCGGGAAGTGGAGGGCGCGTTGCGGATGACCGAAGGTTTTGACGTGGGGCTTGAGATGTCGGGCAACCAAGCGGCGCTGGACCAAATGGTGGACACGCTGGTGATGGGTGGGCGCATTGCTCTGCTGGGAATACCGCCGGGAAAATCCCCCGTGGACTGGAGCCAGATCGTGTTCAAAGCGATCACGATCAAAGGTGTCTACGGGCGTGAAATTTTCGAGACCTGGTACAAGATGATCGCGATGCTCCAAAACGGTCTGGACGTAAGCGGCGTGATCACGCACCGTTTCCACAAAGATGATTTCGCCGCTGGTTTTGCTGCGATGAAGTCTGGTCAAAGTGGAAAGGTGGTGCTGGATTGGCAGCCAAAGACAGCCTGATCGATGTAATTGGTCAGACGCCATCCGTCTGGCTGGATCGCATGGTCGCAAAGCAGGGCCTGAACGGCAGGATCCTTGCCAAGCTTGATTATCTGAACCCGGGCTTTTCCAAGAAGGACCGCGCAGCGCTGGGGATTATAGATGCGGCGCTGGCAGACGGGTCGCTGCGCCCGGGCCAAACGGTGGTGGAGCTCACCTCAGGCAATATGGGCACGGGACTCGCTATCGTCTGTGGACTTAAGGGGCATCCTTTTGTCGCTGTGATGTCGCGAGGCAATTCGGTGGAACGCGCCCGGATGATGGAGGCCTTAGGTGCCGAGGTTGTGCTAGTCGATCAGCTGCCGGGGTCCGTGCCCGGTCAGGTTTCGGGCGGAGATCTGGCGGAGGTTGACCGTGTGGCGCAAAAGATCGTCGCAGAGCGGAATGCATTTCGCGCGGATCAGTTTCATCATCCGGGGAATGCTTTGGCGCATTACCGCACGACCGGGCCAGAAATTTGGGAAGACAGTGGCGGCACGGTCACCGGGTTTGTAGATTTCGCAGGATCGGGCGGGACCTATGCCGGAACAATCCGGGCTCTGAAGGATTTGAGCGACGTGCGCGGCTATGTGCTGGAACCTGTCGGTGCTGCGGCGTTATCCGGAGGCGAGGTGCGCGCGCCGGATCATCCAATCCAAGGCGGCGGATACTCGATGGCGGATCTGGAGTTTATGCAAGACGTACCTGTCGACGGGTACCTGACCGTCACTGGCGACCAAGCGCGGGAGACCGCACGGGCGCTGGCCCGTGAAGAGGGAATTTTCGCAGGGTTTTCTGCTGGGGCAAATGTGGCGGCCGCATTGGAGTTGTTGCGCGGTCCGCAGGCTGGCGGCGTCGTGGCCGTGGTGATCTGTGACAGCGGCTTGAAATACTTATCGACGGATTTGTGGTCCTAAATCTTTCCGGCGCCTACGCTTTGGGAATGGGCATACGCCCCGCGGGCGTCAGCAACCAGCTGTCCGATCCTTCAAACACGGCTGTGCTGAGAGGTTTGTAATACCCAGCGCCGCTGTCGAGGTTGATGCGATTTCCGTAGTCGGTCGCATGCGGCACCGGTGTGTGGCCGTGCACCAC
>CAYODE010000243.1:0-5144 GCA_964402685.1 uncultured Aestuariivita sp.
TGCAAGATCTGCCGATCCAACTGATCCAGTTCCTCGGGCTTTGAATCCACCTCCATGCGCAAGCGAGACGCCGCCTCATCCACCAAGTCGATGGCTTTGTCCGGCAGGAACCGGTCCGTGATGTAACGATGGGACAGGGTAGCTGCAGAAACCAGTGCGCTGTCCGAAATGCGAACCCCGTGGTGCAGCTCGTACTTCTCTTTGATGCCGCGGAGGATGGAAACTGTATCCTCGACCGTCGGTTCGGTAATCAACACCGGCTGGAACCGGCGGGCGAGAGCCGCGTCTTTTTCCACATATTTGCGATACTCATCCAGCGTGGTCGCGCCGATACAGTGCAGTTCACCCCGCGCCAACGCCGGTTTGATCAGGTTGGCCGCGTCCATCGCGCCATCGGTTTTGCCCGCACCGACAAGAGTGTGCATCTCATCGATGAAAAGAATGACTTCACCTGCAGCGGCGGTCACTTCGTTCAGAACAGCTTTCAGCCGTTCTTCAAATTCACCGCGATACTTTGCACCCGCGATCAACGCGCCCATGTCGAGCGCCAAGAGTTTCTTGTCACGCAGCGACTCCGGCACGTCACCGTTCACAATCCGCAGCGCCATACCTTCGGCAATCGCCGTCTTACCAACGCCGGGTTCGCCGATCAGAACTGGATTATTCTTGGTTCGGCGGGAAAGCACTTGCATTGATCGCCGAATTTCTTCGTCACGGCCGATGATCGGATCAATTTTCCCTTCCGAGGCAGCTTCGGTGAGATCGCGCGCATACTTCTTCAGCGCGTCATACCCCTCTTCCGCACTGGCTGTATCTGCTGTGCGGCCCTTACGGATATCATTGATCGCTTCGTTCAGTTTCTGAGCAGAAACGTTCCCGGCACCCAATGCGTCCTTGGCTTTGGATTTCACCATGCAAAGCGCCATCAAAATGCGCTCTACTGGCACAAAGCTATCACCAGCTTTTTGGGCAATCTTCTCTGCTTCGGCCAGTACTTTCGCGGTCGCGCCGTCCAAAAAGACCTGATCATCTCCTCCGGTCACCGGCGCGATTTTCGAAAGCGCCGCATCGGTCGCTTCCAACACACGTTCAGGCGCGCCGCCCGCGCGTTTGATCAAGTTGCTCGCCAGCCCCTGATCATCGTCCATCAATGCCTTTAAAATGTGTTCTGGCGTAATCCGCTGATGGTTTTCGCGGATCGCGATCGTCTGCGCCGCTTGAACGAAACCACGCGCACGCTCCGTGAACTTGGACAAGTCCATGGTGTCTCTCCTTTTCTCAAGCGTCCCTGTGGAATGCGCCCGCCCGGCGGCACGCAGTTATATTGGGACCTTGGTGAGTATGTGGGCAGGGCGCGACCCGTGTTCAAGGTTCCGTGATCCGGTTTTTGCCGTTGGATCTGCGCCCCTCGTCAATGGACATGTGGCACGACCCGGTTTAGGGAACCAAAGGTCCAGACAAGCACGGGGAATTTCCATGGCAGATGACAGATTGATCGTGGCGATGGATGTGCCCAACGCGTTGGCGGGACTGCAACTGGCCGAACGGCTCGGGGACAGCGTGAGCTTTTACAAAATTGGTTTGGGCATGTTGACCGGAGGTGGATTGGCCCTTGCAAACGAACTCAAACAAGATCACGGCAAACGCATTTTCCTTGACATGAAGTTGTTCGATATCGGCGCGACTGTCGAAGCTGCTGTACGAGGACTGGCACAGTTCGATCTGGATTTCTTGACGGTTCATGGCGATCCGCACGTTGTCCGCGCGGCCAAGGAGGGTGCCGCAGGCAAAGACTTGAAGATCCTCGCCGTTACAATCCTGACCTCTCTTGATCGCGACGATCTGGATGCATCCCTGATCAAGAACGGTGCGATTCCAGATCTCGTCTGTGAACGGGCCGCACGTGCGTTCGAGGCGGGCGCCGATGGTGTTATCTCCTCTCCTCGGGAAGCGGCGATGATACGCGCTCTGCCAGAAGCAGAAGGCCGATTGATTGTCACCCCGGGTGTCAGACCTGCTGGCGCGGACCTGGGCGATCAAAAACGCGTCACAACACCGGCCCAAGCGGTGCGTGATGGGGTCGATCATATCGTCGTTGGACGACCGATTTGGACAGCGCCGAATCCACGTGCCGCTGCCGAATCTATCCTGTCCGAGATGCAAAGCCCTCAGGCAAGCCTTCCAAACGCGTGAATCGGGCGGTTTTAGGCAAGAAATTTTAACCGAATTGGCAGTGGGTTAAGGAGTGTCTGTGCCTTCAATGGCACAAGATAAGGTTGTTTCGGGGGGTCGGGAATTCCAGACTTTGTGTTTAGCACGCTGTGAGCGACTATATAGTTGAAACACTCCCCGACGGACCTTCTTCTTCCTGTGGTTCGTTACCTCCCCCCGCTAAACGCGGGGGGCTTTTACGAGAACCTTCCACTCCCAGAGACAAATAAAGCCGTAATCGGTCTGCTAAATGGGGAATGTTTTGAGGGTGCTCCAAGTAGTGCTGGGGCGTCATCAACTCAAGTTTTTGACCTTCATCACCCAACTTCAAACAAGCTGATAATTGCGACGGGACATGTGCGGCAAACAGCCAAGCCACTTGCGTTGGTCCTACGAACGAACGCGACCAGACCAGATCGCATCGCGTCAACCTAACACCAATTTCTTCTTCTGTTTCGCGCAGCACACAATCTTCAGGTGTTTCTTCGGATTCTCGCCCTCCGCCGGGGAAGTCCCAAAGGCCGGGATACGGTATCTTGGGATTGTCATCACGCAACAGAACCGCGAGTGCATCCCCGAAGAAGAGAAGCAGCTTTGCACCCGAAAAGGCGCTGGGTTTTTCTGCTTGCCCGCTTATACTTTCCACGCTGAAACCATAGTCCACCGACTGCGTTGCGCCTACAGCCTTGTGACCTTATGCATGCCCTTTGCCGTGATTGTCTAACCATCTGCGATGCAACGCGTCGCTGTCCCTCCTGCGGGAGCCGGCGCGTCATCTCGCATCCCGAGTTGTTTGATCTGAACATCGCGCATATGGATTGCGATGCGTTCTACGCGTCCGTCGAAAAGCGCGACGACCCCAGCCTGAGCGACAAGCCGGTGATTATCGGCGGAGGTCGACGCGGCGTGGTATCAACCGCCTGTTATGTCGCCCGCATCCGTGGTGTCAGATCAGCGATGCCAATGTTCCAGGCATTGAAACTCTGCCCTGACGCAGTCGTTATCAAGCCAAGGATGGAGGCCTACGCAGAAGCCTCCCGTGCGATCCGGCGTATGATGGAAGATCTCACTCCCGCTATTCAACCGCTCTCTTTGGACGAAGCTTTCATGGATCTGTCGGGCACGCAAAAACTCCATGGCGCGCCGCCTGCCGTGATGCTGGCGAAACTCATTAAACGCATGCGGGAAGAGTTGGGGTTGACCGGATCCATCGGTCTTTCCCACAACAAGTTTCTGGCAAAAGTAGCCTCCGACCTTGATAAACCGCATGGGTTTTCGGTGATCGGCGTTGCCGATACGCAGTCGTTTCTGAAAGACAAACCCGTTAGGCTCATTTGGGGGGTGGGTGAGGCCGCGCAATCTTCATTGGAAAAGGCAGGCATTCGCACCTTCACCGATCTGCTGCGGTGGGAGAAAGAGGGCTTGGTCGCCCGCTTCGGATCAATGGGAGAAAGGCTATGGCATCTGGCGCGGGGCGAAGATCATCGAGCCGTGTCAGCGCATGATCCCATCAAGTCAATTTCAAACGAAACGACTTTCGGTGCGGACACGAACGACCCAGATCTTCTCGACGGCCATTTGTGGCGCATGGCGGAAAAGGTCGCGGACCGAGCCAAGGCAAAGGGAATCGCTGGGCGTGTGGTTACACTAAAACTCAAACGTGCAAATCACAGCTCACTCACCCGCCAAGTCGCACTGCGTGACGCAACGCAAATGGCGGATGCGATCTATCGCCAGGCGCGTGCGCTCTTTGATCAATTGGGGGACGAGGGACCGTACCGGCTTTTGGGATGTGGCTTATCGCATCTGTGCCCTGAGGGCGAAGCTGACTTGTCTGGTGATTTGTTGGACCCGGGCGCCGTGCGGCGCGCTAGTGCCGAAAAGGCCACGGACAAGATCCGGGCACGGTTTGGCAAGGACGCAATCGTGAAAGGGCGGGCGTTGCGCTAGATTATTCTGCTGCCAACGGCATTTCAGACGACTGAAGGCCTGCAATCTCGGCAATCACGCCACGTAGAACATCACAAAAGGCATTGAAGTTCGCATTTGGCTCAACACGCTGCTCATCCATGTAAAGTGCGCGGTCAATTTCAATCTGGATGGCATGCTGGCCCCGCGATGGCCGCCCATATGCCTGCGTAATGTATGCTCCAGCAAAAGGGGCATTTCGCGTCACAGTCAGACCCGCCGAAGCAAAGGCCGCCTCAACTTGATCCACGATTTCGCCGCTTGCCGCGGCGCCAAACCGATCCCCCAGTACAATGTCGGGCCGTTTGACAGATGTGCGCGCAACACCATCGACCGCCTCATGCGGCATCGAATGACAGTCTATCAGTACCGCTTGACCAAAGGTGCGATGGGCATCGTTCAACAAGGTTTGCAACGCGCCATGATACGGGTGCCAGTATCGCGAAATTCGCGCGTCCGCCTCGACGCGCGACAGCTTACCGGAATAGATTGCGCGCCCATTCGAGACAACCCGGGGAATCACACCCAAACCCGATGCGATGCGTGGGTTGTGTCCGCTGCGACGGACGCCTTGAATAAGCGCCGGATCCAGCTCGTCCGGACTGCGATTGAGATCGACATACGCCCGAGGCATTACCGCTGTCAGAAGAGGCGCACCAAACTCAGGCACGGGCGCAAATAGTTGATCCACAAAGGCATCTTCGGACGACCTTAAGGTCAAGGTGTCCAGAACCGACCGCTCAAGAAAACCAGGGAGATATCGCCGCCCGCTATGCGGCGAGGCGAACACAACGCAGGACCGGCGTTGTTCCGGCTCATGCAAGGCGTAGGCGATGTTGGACATTCCGGCTCCTTTGCAACCATACATAGCGCGGAAATTGCTTTCTCCAAAACCCCTTGATCCGGGTTCCGACTCCTTTTATAGACCCCGCTACCGGCGCGGATTTCCGCGCCCCATTTTATTG
>CAYODE010000244.1:0-5127 GCA_964402685.1 uncultured Aestuariivita sp.
GTCGCGCGCCGTTTTCAGCGATCAAACGCTTGGCTTCCTTGCCGGATTTGGCAAGTCCCGAGCGAACAAACAACTGAACGATCGAAATTCCTGCTTCCGCCTCTTCTTGCGAAACAGTTACAGTCGGTAGCACGTTTGAAACCGAAAGCGAGGGATTGCTCACTTCGCTAGCAGCTTCCAAGTCTTCGGCTTCGAGCTTGTAAGTGAAAATAGCACCAGCCGCATTTGCTGCAGCCGCAGCGGCCTCGGCCCCGTGACACAGTGTTGTGACCTCATTTGCGAGGGTGATCTTGGCTGCGTTCACCTCAGAGCCTTTCAACGCACCCATACGTTCACACTCGTCTATGGGTATCTCAGTGTAGAGCTTCAGGAATCTGCCCACATCTGCGTCTGTGGTATTGCGCCAGAACTGCCAGAAATCAAAAACCGACCGCATCTCTGCATTCAGCCAGACCGCGCCATCGGCCGATTTACCCATCTTCTTGCCATCCGACGTGGTCAGCAAAGGCGTCGTCATGCCATAGATTTCGTGATCCAACACGCGACGAGTCAGGTCAATCCCGTTGACGATATTGCCCCACTGATCCGATCCGCCGAACTGAACCAGGCAGCCGTAGCGCCGGTTGAGCTCCAGAAAATCATAGGCCTGAAGGATCATGTAGTTGAACTCGAGAAAGCTCAGCGATTGCTCCCGATCCAGGCGCGATTTCACGCTTTCGAAACTCAGCATCCGATTGACCGAGAAATGACGCCCGATGTCGCGTAGAAAGTCGAGATAGTTCAGATCGTCCAGCCATTCCGCATTGTTCAGCATCAATGCGCCGGTCGCGCTCTCGTCATAGTCCAAGTACTTGGCAAAGACTTTCTTAATCCCGGCGATGTTGTCGTCAATCGCTGCGGCGTCCAGCAAGGGACGTTCGTCTGCGCGAAAGGACGGATCACCAACCTTGGTCGTGCCGCCGCCCATCAGGGTAATCGGCTTGTGCCCGGTCTTTTGCAACCAGCGCAACGTCATGATCTGAATCAGGGACCCGACATGGAGCGACTTGGCCGTCGCATCAAAGCCGATATAGCCGGGCACGACATCTTTGCTCAGCGCTTCGTCAAAAGCCTGATAATCGGTGCAATCGGCCAGAAAGCCGCGCTCCATCATCACGCCCATGAAGTCCGATTTGGGATGGTAGGTCATGTCTTGCCTCGGGTTTGATTTGCGGGGCAATCTATAGGCGGGCAAACCGCAAAGGAAAAGGCCATGAATAGGGCCAAAGGGGCAGGGGATGTAATGCGCGTGTTGGGCGCGATGAGCGGGACGTCTCTGGACGGGGTCGATGCAGCAATATTGAAGACGGATGGAGAGCGGATCTTTGACTTTGGCCCGTCCGATTATCGCCCCTATTCTGACGATGAACGCGCCATCCTGCGGGCCGGTCTCGGGAAATGGATCGGTCCAGAGGTCAATCGCGCGGGTGAGGTGGTGGACGCCGCTCATATTGAGCTATTGGCGCAGTTTGAACCACCTGACTTGATCGGGTTTCACGGGCAAACCTTGGCGCATGATCCACGTGGGCATGGCACCCTTCAGGTGGGCAACGGCGTGGCCTTAGCCGAGGCGCTGAACTGCCCGGTCGTGTGGGATTTCCGGTCAGACGATGTGCGATTAGGGGGCGAGGGCGCTCCGCTTGCGCCGTTCTTTCACTTTGCCTGTGCAAAATGGATCAGCGCGAAGGAGCCCGTGTGTTTTCTGAACTTGGGTGGTGTGGGCAACATCACCTACGTTAATCCGACATGTGACAACGTAGAAGACGATGGCGCGGTGCTAGCGTTTGACACCGGACCCGCCAACGCACCGATCAATGATTTCGTTCAAGCCCGCATGGGGCGCACGATGGATCGGGATGGTGCGCTCGCGTTGGAAGGGACAGTTGAAACTGGAGCACTTGAGCTCTTCCTGGCGGAACCCTATTTCTCACGTATGCCACCGAAGTCATTGGATAGGAACGATTTTCCTGAAATGATTGGCTTGGTGTCTGAGCTATCAGAAACCGATGCGGTCGCCACGTTGACGGCGATGTCTGCCGCAGCTGTCGCACAGGCTATGGACCATATGCCTTCCACGCCGACGCGCATGTTGGTCACAGGTGGCGGACGGAAGAACCCGGTGTTGATGGAAATGCTGCGCGTCTCGACTGGAAGCGATGTTGTGCCCGTGGAAGAGGTCGGTCTTGACGGCGATATGCTCGAAGCACAGGCCTTTGCCTATCTCGCGGCACGGGTGAAGCGCGGGCTGCCCACGTCGGGGCCATCAACAACAGGCGTCCGGGCATTGGTGGCCGGTGGGACATTGAGCCGGCCTTAATCCACAGAGTTATCGCGTTGCCTTAAAAGTCTCGCACATAGTCCTGCGCGAATTCCGAATATCCGTTTGAGGTGGATTTCAAATGTGCGCGTGTCTGCTGGTGCAAAGCGGGTAACTTGTGAAACGGTACATTGGGATAGGCGTGATGTTCGGCGTGATAGGGCATGTTCCACGCCAAGGCCCGCACAAATCGATTGGTGAAGGTCGTGCGCGAGTTTTCAAGCATATCCGCAACTGGCGGGCACCGCCCATGTTCGGCCAGCAAATACAGCCGGAGGACGGGCTGCCCGACAGCTAATGGCAATATCCAGATCCAGAACACCACAGAAGAGACCAGAAGGCTGAGCATGCCCAGAGTGAAGAGAGTTAACAAAATCCGTGCTTCCAGTCGCATGCGGGGGATCTGCCGGGCAGGCAGGTAGTCTTCTTTGGGGCTTCCGAAGCCTAGGACCAAAAGCTGTTTCAGACTGCCTGACCAATATCCCCAGCCTGAGAGATAGATCACCAAGCTGCGCCAATCGTTTGGGCGCGGGCCGCCGGCCAATTCCGGGTCGCGTTCCGGGTCGTTGGTGAATTTGTGATGCGCCAGATGGAAATAACGAAACCACGTGAAGGACATGCCGATCAAACCGCTGCTGATCGTCCCCGCTGTTTCATTGATCCATGCGGTGCGGAAGGGTGTCTGATGGGTGCATTCATGCGCCAGTGTGAAGAGGAAACACAGCAGGATGCCTTGGACAAAGATCAGAAGCGGCCAACCCGGAAGGGCCCACACAATCCCGACGGTGCAAATGACGATTGCTCCCAAATGCCAGGCCAGATGTTGCAGGCCGGCTGCATCAGATCGTTCGGTAAGGCGCTGTTTTTCCTCGGCATCCAGTGATTGCAAAAGGGTTTTGTGATCCATCATCCCGCCTGCCTGGGAATGTCAAAACCGGGATCGGCAAGTGTGAAACCATCGAACTGAAACCCCGGGGAGACTGTGCAACTGACAAGCGTGAACGCGCCTGTGCTGCGCGCCGCCTGCCAATGTCCTTCTGGCACGATCACTTGCGGGTCCCCGCGGGTCAGGTCTGGTGTCAGGAGGTGATCTGTCGCTGGGCCATTGTCGGTGGCGCTGATTGACAGGATCAGGGGGTCACCCGCGTGATAAAGCCAGATTTCCGTGGCATCGACTTTGTGCCAATGGCTGGCTTCCCCCTCCTTCAACAAAAAATAGATGCATGTGCCGGTTGGACGGCCTGTATTCTCGGCAATCCAGGTCTGGCGATAATGCCCACCCTCGGGATGCGGAGCCAGGTTGAGATGGTTAATGATTTCGTCTGCGGTCATAGCGTCAGAGTGAAAGGCTTTGCGCGGTCACGCAAGGGCTTGTGAGTGCGATCAGCCGGTCTAGGGTAATCGGAGAAAGGAGGCCTCAAGTGTCTCAGCGAATCGTCGTCGTCGGTGCGGGCGTCATCGGTGCCGCCATTGCGAACCAATTGGCCCAGGCCGGGCATCAGGTCACAGTGGTGGACAGGGTTGGCCCTGCTGGTGACGCATCGGGACGGTCTTTCGGTTGGATAAACGCCAGTTTCTTTGCGGATGACGCGCATTTTCGTCTGCGCTCTGCGGGGATCGAGGCCTGGCGTCGCACAGATGTTCGCGGGCTTACGTGGTCAGGCAGCCTTTGGTACGAAGAAGATGGCGACGGTTTAGAGGCGATGCATGCTCAGCTTAAACGCTTTAATTATCCGGTTGAGCTTGTTGATACAGAACACTTTAAGTCATTAGAGCCCCACGTGGAAACGCCACCCAAACGCGCGTTGCGCCTGCCGTCCGAAGCTGCCGCGGATACTGGTCTCGTCACCCAAAGCCTATTGGCGCGCGCGCAGGCACATGGCGCGACAGCACTTTTCGGCGTTGATGTTCTTGCGATCGACACGCGCAATGGTGTGGTCAACTCTATCGAGACCTCTGCCGGGATGTTGCCCGCTGATTGCCTCGTCGTGGCCGCTGGAACTGGCTCCCCAGCGTTGGTGGAGCCGCACGGCGTCGCCCTGCCGATGCTGCGACGACCTGGCCTTCTGGTCACGACTCGACCCGTGCCGCCTGTTTTGTCCCATATCCTGGTCGCACCGGGACAGGAGTTACGTCAATTGCCAGACGGACGTTTTCTTGCGCCGACTTCACCCAATCATCAAGCCGATGAGGCGAAAGATCTGGCAGGCTCGGCTCAATCCTTAGCGGATGCAGCGCTTGAACGCCTATCGCAGTTGATACCAAGGCATCCGGCATCCATCGAAAGCACCTCTTTGGCATTTCGCCCGGTTCCACAGGATGGCTTGCCTGTGGTTGGTCCTGCGGGTCCTGACGGCCTCTATATCGCGACAATGCATAGCGGTGTTACCTTGGCGGCCATCATAGGTGAGCTCGTCGCGCAGGAGTTGACCAACGGTGGGTCTGCGGAACTCCTTGCGCCGTATCGACCGACGCGATTTGCGGGCTAAAGCGTCATTTCATAAAAATACAGACGATTTACCATGTCTTCGGGTACCTGATGATACGGCAAACGTTCGACAAACCCCATGCTCAAGTAAAGTCTGTGTGCGGCGATCTGCTGACGACTGGTATCCATGAAAATTCTTGAAAATCCCATGTCGCGGCACCAATCGATCAGCGCTTGGGTGATGGCACGTCCCAGGCCCGTGCCGCGTGCCGTTTCGCGAACAAAAACCCGTTTGATTTCGGCTGTGCCCGGTTCAAAGGTGTGGAACATCCCGCAGCCGCGG
>CAYODE010000245.1:0-3135 GCA_964402685.1 uncultured Aestuariivita sp.
GGCTTGGTCTGCCAGTTTGACCATCGAACTGTCGATGGACATCACACGGCGGTTGATGCCGTAGAGCTGGTCGATCAGCGCCTCGATCCGGTTGTTATGCAGGTGCAACCCATTGACCAACTCGACAATTTCGGAACGCAACGACTGATAGGTGGCTTCTTCCTGATCGGAAAAGCTGCCGTCTTCGTTCAGCGTGGCGGAAATCCGGCTGTCTTGCATTTCACTGAGTTGGGCATAATCATTCGCGATGCGTTCCAGCGTGTTCAGGACCTGGTCCTTGAGCGCGGCTTCCATCGCGGCGAGCGACATGTTGGCCTGCTCGTCGTCATCCTCGTCGTCGTCCTTAGCGATCGGATTGCCATCTGCGTCCAATTCCGGGCCAGTGTCGACACTCTCTTTCTGAGCAGCGACTTGGCTGGTGTCGACGATGGGTTCTTCAACCTCACCATCCTCGCCCATTTGGCCAGAGAATGTTGTCTCAAGGTCGATCACATCGCGCAGCAGAATGTCATCGCTCAGAAGTTCTTCGCGCCAGATGGTGATGGCCTGAAAGGTGAGCGGACTTTCACACAGCCCGGCGATCATCGTGTTGCGTCCGGCCTCGATCCGTTTGGCGATGGCGATCTCGCCCTCACGGCTCAGAAGCTCAACCGACCCCATTTCACGCAGATACATACGGACCGGATCGTCGGTACGGTCCAGTTTCTCTTGCCCGGTGGCCCCGAGCGTCAGGTCGCGCGGTCCTTCGGTCGTCGCAACTTCGGTCGAGCCCTTCTGCTCTTCCTCTTCGGCCTCTTCATCCTCGATAATGTTGATGCCCATTTCCGAGAGCATCGACATCACATCCTCGATCTGCTCAGAGCTGACCTGATCGGGAGGCAGCACCTGATTGAGCTGGTCGTAAGTGATGTACCCTTTTTCGCGCGCCTCGCCGATCATCTTTTTGACGGCGGCCTGGCTCATGTCAAAGCCCATTTCCGCGTCTTGATCTTCCGGCTTGCGATCTTCGTTCGTATCTTTGGCTGCCATAAAATGCTCCCGAGGGGTCTGGGGTGATTCGGCTATTAACGAATCATTAGCGCTCAAAAGTGATTCGTCACCCCGTTTACCCTTTTTTCCTTAGCAATCCTCTACCAAAACGCATCATCTGTGTGGTTTTGAAAACTTTATTTTGCCCAAAAGGTCATCAAGCGCGTTGCGCTCATCGCGGTTGATTCGCGCGCCATTGTCACCAAGGTCATATTCGGCAGTGTCCTCTTGCTGGCTCCGCATGGCGCGATTTCGGGCTTCGGCAGCTTGGCTCAAGCGCCAAGTCACCGCTTCATCTGCTTCACCGCTGAGATCTTCGGCGGCTTCGGCCACTTCGGCCGTCAGCCCGCGATACGCGTCGAGTTTTGCAAGTTCCTCGGCGACAGTCATCTGTGCGAGTTCAACGTTGCCGGGATTGCGAATGCAGGGCGTGATGGCGACATGGCGAAGACTATGCAGCTTTTCAAGGGGGGCAGAACCCAATTGGGCCTCAATCTCTGCCTGCAAGCTCTCAGGTGTGTCTATACCGACACGCAATATGATATCGCGCAGGCTTCGATGGTCAGGATCTATGCATGCCAGACCTTCTACGCCCGCCTCAAACTCTATTGCGATCGTCGGATGAGCGATCACGGCGGCAAGAATAACAGCCTCCCGCATCTGGTCCTGCGCGCCCTCACCCGCAGCAACCAAAAGCGAGGATTTTGTCCCCGGCATCGGCGCGACTTGTGCTGGCTTGCCCCGTGTCCACGGCTTGCGTGCGTCGCCGGACCTTTGTGGACGGAACAGCTGCCAACGAAGGTCCTTGATTTCTTGCCCGTAGTGTTGGCGGATTGAGGGATCTTTGATCAGCTTGATCTTCTCTCGCAATGCCTTGTCGAGCGCGGCTTTGCGCTCTGGGCTGTCAAAGCTTTTACCCTCGGTTTCGCGCTGCCAAAGCAACCGCACCATTGGAATTGCCTCGTCGAGCACAGCTTGAACAGCTTGGGGTCCCTTGGCACGCAACAAGTCATCGGGGTCCTGGCCTTCTGGCATAATCGCAAAACGCAGGGACTGCCCCGCTTCCAGGAGCGGTAAAGCAAGATCAATCAACCGCATCGCCGCGCGCAAACCGGCGGTGTCACCATCGAGCGCTATGATGGGTTCCGGTGCAATACGCCACAAGAGCTGCAACTGGTTTTCCGTAACTGCGGTACCCAATGGTGCAACAGACGCGCCAAAGCCTGCTTCGCTCAGCGCGATGACGTCCATGTATCCTTCCGCAACAATCAGCGGATGACCTTTGCCTGCAGCCGTGCGGGCTGGCCCGTGGTTATACAGACTCCGCCCCTTGTCAAAGAGCTCTGTCTCGGGCGAATTCAGATACTTCGCGTTGTCTGTAGGGTCCATGGCCCGGCCGCCAAACGCGATGGTCCGTCCGCGAGCATCGCGGATCGGGAACATGATCCGGTTGCGGAAGGTGTCATAAGGCTTCTTCCCGGTGTTCGACGGCTTCGCCAGCCCAGCGCCCAGGATCAAATCCTCTTCCACCCCTTTGCCACGCAAATGGTCCCATAAGGCCTGCCACGCGTCAGGGGCAAACCCTATTTCCCACCGCTCCAGAGCTGCCTCAGACAAACCACGGCCCGCCAGATAGTCACGTGCCTCGCTGGCCATACCGGTACGCAACTGCAGACGGAAGAACTGGACCGCCTGCTCCATCACTTCAGCCAGTTGGGTCCTGCGGTCGGCCTTTTCTTGTGCTTTCGGATCGCGTTCAGGCATGGTCATGCCCGCTTCCCGCGCCAGGATCTCAACCGCCTCCATGAAACCGACATTTTCGGTTTCCTTGACAAAACCGATGGCGTCACCCTTGGCGTGGCACCCAAAGCAATAATAATAACCTTTGCGGTCATCCACGTGAAAAGACGCGGTTTTTTCCTGATGGAAAGGGCAAGGTGCCCACATGTCACCTTTGCCCTGATTGGACTTGCGCGCATCCCACATGACCTTGCGACCCACCACCTGTGTCAGGCTGGTGCGGTTGCGAAGTTCATCCAAGAATCCCGGAGGCAGGCTCATGCCTGCAGGTGTAGCATCTTTAGTTGGTGCCCAAAACCGATGACA
>CAYODE010000245.1:3235-5115 GCA_964402685.1 uncultured Aestuariivita sp.
CTTACCCTCGTGCCGCGACGGCTTCCATGGCACTTTCGAGATCGTGAACAAGCGTCCCGGCCATAGAGCGGAAAGCCATGATCCCATAGCGATCTGCCCCGACACGCATAAGAACTATGTTCATGTGCATCAATTGGGTCCGCGCAGCGTGTCCCCTCTTGAAAATGCTATCGCGCAGATCAATGGGTACCAATCGCGCCAGGACATCGCGTGCTGCCGCGCCTTCCAACTCGACGCAGGCCCACGCATCGGTCTGATCGGTCATGGCCGCACCCGGTATTGGCTCTAGTGATGGTCCGAGGACGAGGGCTTGACCTCGCCCGCTCCAGACCGCGCGGGATTTCGCTTTGCCGGTTGTCCTGTTGGGTCCCGGCAGCGCGGCGCCGATCTGCGCCTTCAATGCCTCTGACACAGCCTTATCCTGACCACCAAACGGGGCGACGGAGGTGATGGCTTCAAACACGCTCTCGGACAAGGTGACGGTGCCGATCTCTTTCGGGAGAAGCCCGTCGCAAGGGGTCTTGGCAATCAAATCAACCACGGACGCGCCCTCCTTCCGGATCAAAGAAGACAGGATTGACCACCTCACACAACGTCTCGACCTCGCGTGCGTGATCCACGATTTTCACTGTCTCACCATACCGTTCCGGCCCGTTCTTCAGAAAAGCCAACGCCAAATTGGTACCAAGCGTCGGAGAGAACGCAACGGATGTGACATAACCCTGATCATTGATGCGCACTGCCTCATCATCGGGGTTGAACAGATGCGCCCCTGCTGTGATCTGTTTGGAGGCACCGGCTGGTTTCAATCCGACCAGACGCTCTCTCTGCGGATCTACAAGACCCGGTCGGGCTGCCATGGTTTTGCCAATGCAATCCTTCTTGGCCGAAATCATCCGCTCCATCCCAATGTCAAAGGCGGTCACGCGACCGTGGATTTCAGAGTGCGTGATAAAGCCCTTTTCAATCCGCAGGACGTTTAACGCCTCCATCCCATAGGCGCCGCCGCCCATCGCCTCGGCCCGCGATGTCAGGAGGCGGAACAGACTGTCGCCATATCGCGCAGGCACTTCAATCTCATAGGCGTGCAAGCCCGAGAACGAGATTAGGAACAGCCGCCCCCCAAAACCGGCAACCGAGATCTCCCCACAGGCCATAAAAGGCCAGTCGTCATCGGTCAAAGGCGCGTCGAGCAACCCATTCAAAAGCTCCCGCGATTTCGGACCCGCGACGGCGAATTGCGCCCACTGCTCCGTCACGGAAATAAGGGAGAGATCCCATTCAGGATGCAAAGCCTGATGCACGAATTCCAGGTGTTTCATCACCTGACCTGCGGCGGCTGTCGTGGTTGTCATGACGTAGTGCGTTTCGCCCAACCGGGCCGTCGTGCCGTCGTCCATCACGTGACCATCTTCGCGCAGCATCAGACCATACCGGACACGCCCAACCTTCAACGTCGAAAACATGTTGGTGTAGACAAAATCCAGTAGCTTGAACGCGTCGGGACCTTGGATATCAACCTTGCCGAGGGTCGAGACGTCGCAGACGCCGACGGCATCGCGCACATACCCCACCTCGCGGTCACAGCTTTGACGCCAGTTTGTCTCCCCCGCCTGTGGGAAGTAGCTCGGCCTGTACCAAAGCCCCGCTTCGATCATCGGAGCCTTGCGTTCCAGTGTGGCTTGGTGTGACGTGGTTTTGCGTTCTGGCGCGAACCCTTTCCCGGATGCGCCCGATCCCATCGCAGCGATGGCAACCGGTGCATAGGGTGGCCTGAAGGTGGTTGTCCCCGTTTCCGGAATGCCGCGACCCGTCGCATCGGCCAAAATGGCAAGCGCCGCAACGTTGGAGTTTTTGCCCTGATCCGTCGCCATACCCTG
>CAYODE010000246.1:0-5106 GCA_964402685.1 uncultured Aestuariivita sp.
ACCGATAGATACGCTCTTCGATTGTCATCTCTGACATGATGTCTTTCACATCATAGGTCCCGGGCCGATCTACCAATCCATCGATTTCAATCGCCCACGGTTCCGTCGTCATATCACCGGCGTAGCGCTTTGGATCGCCTTTATCCGTGCCGAACTCATAGAAGTTGTTATAGCTGGTGATATCCTCAAACGAATTGGGCTCAAGATCGCTGGCCGCGGCCGCAGTACCTGCAAGGCCCAAACCCAAGCCCGCTGCTGAACTGGCGAGCAACTGTCTACGGTTCAGCCAAACGGCTTCCGGTGTGACGTCGTCTTGGGTTAGGTTGTTCTTCCAGCGGTATGCCATCTATATCCTCCGTGCGCTTCCACGGCTATCTAAGCGAGTGAAGCGCTAAGTCCAAATGACCATGACTCACATCTCTGTGCCAAATGCTTCAAAAAATCACGTCGTTCAGCTGGGCGGCGCATAGCTTGGGATGATCTCGTTCATCGGCACACTCATACCGGTGTCCTGCATGATCCGGACATGGCGCCTGCGCATCAGTCGGGGTTCAGCCACCCCAACAGAATGAGCAATTGTTTCGACCTCTTTGATCATGCCAGTCGCATAGCGCTCGACACGCTTATATTTGTCTTCGACTACCAACCCTTTTTGAAAGCGGGGATCATGTGTGGTGATGCCGGTCGGGCACGTGTTCTTATTGCACTTCAGCGCCTGAATGCAGCCCAGGCTAAACATGAAGCCGCGGGCCGATGTCACAAAATCCGCACCTGCCGCCAACGCCCATGCGACATCGCCCGGATTGATCAGTTTCCCACTTGCAATCAGGCGAATGCGCTCCTTCAACCCCGCCTCATCGCGCAAATTGGCAACGATCGGCAATCCTTCGCGAATGGAGACACCGACAAGATCAATCAACGGCATTGGGGCGGCACCTGTCCCCCCTTCTCCACCGTCTATGGTAATGAAGTCGAGCGCGCTGTCGGCCCCTCTCTCATTTATCAAGGCAAATAGCTCTCGGAATGGCTCTGCGGAACCAAAGACCGTTTTGATGCCGACCGGCTTACCCGTTACCTCTCGGATATGCCCGATCAGATCCAACAGGTCGCCAAAGTCGTCGACTTCCCTATGCCGGTTTGGGGAGATGCCATCTTGACCAACGCGCAACCCTCGGATCTTTGCGATTTCCGGTGTCACCTTATCCCCTGGCAGAATGCCTCCTTTTCCGGGCTTGGCACCTTGCGCGAGCTTTACCTCGAACATGCGGACCGCTTCATGAGCCGCCGCGTCGCGTAGTTTATCGTCACTTAGGTTTCCGTCCTCGTCGCGCACACCGAATTTGGCAGTGCCGATTTGAAAGACGAGGTCACAGCCGCCCTCGAGATGAAAAGGGCTCAGCGCTCCCTCGCCCGTATTCAACCAAATACCCGCCTCCTTAGCGCCGCGGCTAAGCGCTTGCACGGCGGGTTTAGAAATCGCGCCATAACTCATACCAGAGATGTTAAAGAACGATTTGGCCGTAAACGGGATACGCGCGCCAGTTCCGATAACCATTGGTTCGGTCTTGGCGAATTGATCGTCCAGCGGCGGGAACGCGGCATTCACAAAGATGGGGGTGCCCACAACATTCAAGTTGCGTGTTGAGCCGAAGGCCAGCGTGTTGCTTTGACCTTCTGATGCACGATCGACCCAAGACCTTTGCGCCCGGTTAAACGGCAGCTCTTCCCGATCCATCGCAAAGAAGTATTGGCGAAAGAACTCTCCAAGCTCGGTAAACAGATGACGGAACCGACCAATCACCGGGTAGTTTCGTCGGATCGCGTCATGGGTTTGCAAACGATCCGCGACGAAGAAGCAAACCAGCAGCAAGGCAAGCAAACCAAGCAGCAGAACAAAAACGATTGTCATGCCTTCGATCACATTCAGTGCGAAACTCATACCACTCTCCCATTTCATCCGCTGCAATAAGGAAAGAGTGATCGCATTCACCTGCGTCGCGCAAGCCAGCAGTGGTCACGTTCCCGGAAAGACCCTGAAACAATGTGAAACATCACTGCATGATAACGATTTTGTCAGTGGAAACGCGTGGCAGAGCGGGCTTAGCGCGCTTGCGGTTTCCGTCAACAACCACAAGCGGAAATCCCCGGTGATCTGGTCACGATCAAACGGCGTACCGGAAGCGATGTCATTGCTGACATTCAACCAATTTAATCTAGGGAACACATACAATGCTTCGCACTAAACTTCTGGCGGCCACCGCCGCACTGGCACTTGCAGTACCAGCGATTGCTGGCAGCAACTCCAAAGACATCGTTGACACCGCAGTCAACGCTGGCACGTTCAACACACTGGTCGCCGCTGTAACAGCTGCCGATCTGGTGGACACTCTGAAAGGTGACGGCCCCTTCACGGTCTTCGCACCCACCGACGAAGCGTTCGCAGCGCTTCCTGAAGGCACTGTTGAGACGCTGCTGAAGCCGGAAAACAAGGATCAACTGGTTGCTATCCTGACGTACCACGTCGTACCTGGCAAAGTGATGTCGACGGATCTGAGCGACGACATGACGGCTGCGACCGTACAAGGTGGCGAAATCACCATTGATCTGGATAATGGCGTGATGATCAACGACGCAAACGTCGTTGCAGCAGACGTTGTTGCAGACAACGGTGTCATCCACGTGATCGACAAAGTTATTCTGCCGGAAGGCTAAGCCGACCAGTCGAACAACCGTTGGCCCGTCTGATATCAGGCGGGCCTTTTTCATTCTGTTTCAAGGGATTCGTGGAAAATCGCCGGTTTTGTGCTAAAATCATCTTTGGATTTGCCTAAACGATTATTTGAGCCAGTCTTACCCGCATGGCGCGTATGTGCCCTGCCATCGATGCAACAAAAAAGGAATTCAACATGGACCGCCGCTTCGTACTGAAATCACTTGCCGCCGTCGGCGCGTTGGGCACAATCGCTGCCTGCTCGCCAGCAAACACAACACCCAATATCGTCGAAATCGCATCAGGCGATCCGAATTTCTCGACGCTCGTCGCCGCAGTCTCTGCCGCTGGTCTTGTCGACACGCTGAGCGGCCCGGGTCCGTTTACGGTCTTTGCCCCGACCAACGCGGCATTCGACGCATTGCCAGCCGGTACAGTTGAAAACCTGCTGCTGCCAGAAAACAAGGACACATTGGTCAGCATCCTGACTTACCATGTTGTGCCCGGTGCGATCACTTCCGATCAGCTGATCGGCACGCGTCAAAGCGTGGCCACCGTTCAAGGCGGCACAGTCGATGTGAACGGCGTCCAAAGCAAACTGAACGCTGGGGTTCGCGTGAACGACGCAAACGTAACACAGGCCGACATTATTGCATCGAACGGTGTCATCCACGTCATCGATAAGGTTCTTTTGCCATAATCATGGCGGCGTAAAGAAAAGCCCCGCGAGGCAGCTCGCGGGGCTTTTTTTATTAGTGTACTACGGCGTCATCCGGCCGTGTTCGGTTCGAACTTGCGACCCGATCACCGATGATCAAACCCTCGCTTCCAGCACTCACCTGAATGGCGTCGCCATCGGCGATGTCTCCAGCCAGCAGCATCTCAGCCAAGGGATCCTGCAAGGCGCGTTGGATGACCCGCTTGAGTGGGCGCGCGCCAAAGACTGGGTCGTAGCCTTCGTCGGCCAGCCAAGTCTTGGCACCACTATCCAACTCCAGCGCGATGCCACGTCCTGCCAACCGTTTGTGTAGACGTGCCAACTGGATATCGACGATGCCGTCCATATCTCCGCGTCCCAACCGATCAAAGATAATAGTTTCATCCAAGCGGTTTAGGAATTCAGGCCGGAAATGCGCACGCACGGCGTCCATCACGTCGCGACGTGCATCAGATGCATCGGCGCCATCGGGCAGCTGGCTTAACGCCTGCGCACCCAGGTTTGACGTCAACACAATAAGCGTCTGCTTAAAGTCTACCGTCCGACCCTGACCATCGGTCAGCACACCATCATCCAGCACCTGCAGCAGCACGTTGAACACGTCCGGGTGCGCCTTTTCGACCTCATCGAAGAGCACCACTTGGTAAGGGCGACGCCGCACCGCTTCGGTCAGAACACCGCCTTCGTCGTAACCCACATAGCCGGGAGGCGCCCCGATCAAACGCGCAACAGAGTGCTTTTCCATAAACTCAGACATATCGATGCGAACCATCGCGCTGTCATCATCAAATAAGAAATCAGCGACCGCCTTGGTCAGTTCGGTTTTCCCCACACCGGTAGGACCCAAAAAGAGGAAGGAACCAAGTGGGCGATTTTCGTCATTCAAGCCTGCGCGCGCGCGCCGAACAGAGTTGGCTACAGCCTTTACGGCGGTGTTTTGACCTATGACCCGCTTGTGCAACTCCTCCTCCATGCGAAGAAGCTTTTCACGCTCACCTTCCAACATTTTCGACGTTGGAATTCCGGTCCAGCGCTCCACGACGGCCGCAATCTGTTCGGGGCGAACGGCCTCTTCGACCATCATGCCTTTCTCTTCCTGCGCCTCGGCTTCGCTCAGTTGTTTTTCCAGCTGAGGAATGACGCCATAGGACAGTTCCCCCGCCTTGGCGAGGTTGCCTTCGCGTTTCGCGATGTCCAATTCGGCACGTGCGCGCTCCAATTGCTCTTTGATATCGCGGGCTGAGGCGAGTTTGTCTCTCTCTGCCTGCCACTGGGCTGTCATCTCAGCCGACCGTTCTTGCAGGTCACCCAGCTCCTTTTCGAGTTTCTCTAGGCGGGATTTCGACGCTTCGTCGTCTTCCAGCTTCAAAGCTTCCACCTCGATCTGCATCTGCAAGATCTGCCGATCCAACTGATCCAGTTCCTCGGGCTTGGAATCCACTTCCATGCGCAAGCGAGACGCAGCTTCATCCACCAGGTCGATAGCTTTGTCAGGCAGGAACCTGTCCGTGATATAGCGATGCGACAGGGTCGCGGCCGAAACGAGTGCGCTGTCCGAGATACGGACCCCGTGGTGCAACTCGTACTTTTCTTTAATACCACGGAGGATGGATACTGTATCCTCTACGGTCGGTTCGGTGATCATCACCGGCTGGAACCGGCGGGCGAGAGCCGCGTC
>CAYODE010000247.1:0-5101 GCA_964402685.1 uncultured Aestuariivita sp.
GTCCCACCATTCGGTTTGCAGCCACTCTTCCATATGGGCATGGATGCGATCCGCCCCACCGGTGGTGGTATGGCAGAGCCAGGTGTCCTCATCGATGCGTGCAACCACGCCGTCATCGGTCAGGAAGCCGTTTTCGGTGCACATCAGCCCATAGCGGCAGCGACCCGGTTTCAGCGTGCTCATCATATTGGTGTAGAGCATGTCGAGGAACTTGCCCGCGTCAGGACCTTTCACGATCAGCTTGCCCAGTGTTGAAGCATCCAAAAGCCCGACGTTTTCACGGGTATTTGTGACTTCGCGCATCACGGCGTCATGTACGCTCTCGCCTTTTTGAACGAAAGCGTAGGGTCGCCGCCAATGGCCAACCGGTTCCCAATCCGCCCCGTTGACGTCGTGCCAATCATGCATTGGGGTGCGGCGGATCGGTTGGAACACGTCGCCACGCGCCTCACCAGCGATCGCCCCCATAGAGATCGGTGTGTAAGGCGGTCGGAAAGTGGTTGTTCCAGTCGCCGGAATAGGTTGACCTAACGCATCAGAAAGGATCGCCAGACCATTGATATTACTCAGTTTACCCTGATCGGTTGCCATCCCCAGAGTGGTGTAGCGTTTTGTGTGTTCGACGCTTTCAAACCCCTCTTGTGCGGCAAGTTGGACATCCGTGACCTTCACATCGTTTTGGAAGTCCAACCAGGATTTCGCACGGAGTTCTGTTTTCGCGCCCTGCGGCATCAGCCAGACCGGGGCCAAAGGTGCGTCCGCACGCGATGTTGCGTTGGGCGCTTTGGTCCGTTTCGGTGCAAAACCCGCTTCCTTGGCTGCAGCCTTGCCTGCTGCATCCGCGTCCGCAATGACCGAGGCCAAGTCCATCTCGCCATTGGCGACACCGGCGCAGCGCACAAACCCTTCGCCCGCAGCACCGAGTGGTGGCTTATCCCCATCCGGCCGGAACATGGCGTGCGCCTCATCCCAGATGAGCTTGCCCCCACAATGGGACCAGAGATGCACCACAGGTGACCAGCCACCCGACATCGCAACAGCGTCGCACGCGACCTCGTCCAAGACACCACCTTCGCCTGCTTGATTGCAGATCTGGACCTTGCTGACACGGCGTAGACCTTTGACCTTGGCGATGGCCTTGCCCACATCTACGCGAATACCCAGGGCCTTGGCCTGTTCCATCAAAGCGCCGCCGCCTTCTGGACGCGCATCGATGATCCGCGGCACGTCCAACCCTGCGTTTTTAAGGGCAATGGCCGTTAAATACGCATCATCATTATTGGTTGCGATGACAGTGCGATCCCCGGCCGCCACCCCGTAATTCACAACATAATCCCTTACGGCAGAGGCCAGCATAACCCCTGGCAAATCGTTGCCCGCAAAGGACAAAGGCCGCTCTATTGCCCCAGTAGCCGTGATGGTTTGCTTGGCCCTGATGCGCCAAAGCCGGTGACGCGGACCATCCTGATCCGGCGCATGGTCGCTCAGCCGTTCGTAGGCCAGGACATATCCATGGTCGTATACCCCAGCCCCCATCGTCCGCAGACGCATTGTAACGTTGGGCATTGATGCAAGTTCGGCGGTCAATTCGTCCACGAACTTGTCCACAGGGCCGCCGTTGACACTTTCAGTGTCAACTTGGTCGACCACCGCACGGCCTCCCCATGCCGGGGATTGCTCGACAAGCAGCACCTTGGCCCCGCTCTGTGCCGCTGTTTTCGCCGCTTGCAAACCCGCGACGCCACCGCCGATCACCAAAACATCTGTGAATGCGTAAAAATGCTCATAGGTGTCGCCATCGCGATCCTTGGGCGCCTGGCCCAGTCCAGCCGATTGACGAATGAAGGGTTCGTACACATGTTTCCAGAATGACTGGGGATACATGAACATCTTGTAATAAAAACCCGCCGGCAAAAACCGGGCGAGCGCGACGTTGATCTCGCCCACGTCGAATTCAAGGCTTGGCCAGTGGTTTTGCGACGTGGCGATCAGCCCATCAAAAAGTTCGGTCGTCGTAGCACGCTGGTTGGGCTCAAAGCTTTTGCCTTTGCCCATATTCACCAACGCGTTTGGCTCTTCCGCACCGCTGGCAACGATGCCACGCGGACGGTGGTACTTGAACGAACGGCCCACGAGCATCTGGTCGTTGGCCAGAAGTGCCGAAGCCAGAGTATCGCCGGGATAGCCACGCATCCACTTGCCATTGAACGTGAATTTGATGGATTGCGACCGATCAATGAGCCGGCCTTGCGAAGACAAACGCGTGCTCATGACCGCCCCCCCTTCCATTGGCAAACGCAGTTGAAACACATGTTTGAAAAGGAATAAAACGACATTATTTCAACGACCTCCACGACCAACCGGGTCGTTTCTCCGAAATCTTGTCGAGGATTTCTTTGGGTGGTTCAGTGGTCTGCGCAGAGTATGTGCCGAACACTTCCAATGTGTCGGTCGCGCGCGCAACATGGAACCATTTCCCACATCCGTACGAATGCCGCCAGCGTTCGAAATGCACGCCCTTGGGATTCTCCCGTTCAAAAAGGTAGTCGTGGAACTCATCATCGGAGGATCCGGGGCCAAAGCGCGTCAGGTGCGCCTCTCCTCCCGGGGTGAGTTCCGTTTCATCAGCGGTCGCTCCGCAATAGGGGCAAGTCAGCAACAACATCAGACGCGTGCTCCTTGATCGGGGATGTGCAGGGAATCGTGGCGTTCAGTGAACAAACGCGCTAATGTGTCAATTAAAGATGACACACACTGACAAGAAAGGTTGACACTATGACGCAAACTGCGATGGCGTTTTTGGTCTTTGGCGCCCTGTGTCTGGGCGCTTTGGTCATGTTCATGTTGGAACGGCGCGCTGTGGCCAAACGTAAGGCTGACGGCACCTACGTGGATGTGTCCGACATCATGTTTTTTGGCAGCGAGGCAGTTGCCAAGCACAAGGCCGCCACTGAAAAGGTGTGACCCAGCGGGCGCCTGCAAGCGCCCACCGGGATGGGATTTTTTACTCGGTTGCCACCGGTGCAGGCTGCGATGCAGCCTCACCCGTTGCGGATGATGTTGCATCGGGTGGCGGTGTGCCACCGGTGCTGCCCAATCCGATAATAGCCACGATGAGCAGCAATACGACAAGAACGGCCGCGATGGTCCAACCACCGCCGCCTTCGTTCCGCAGGTGCTGCGGGCGTGCTGTTGAGAATTCGTCCATGAGATCTCCTCCATCAGTGAGGAGGACAGCGTGCCAAGCTCTGCGCATGGGTCAACGGGCCGCGAAAACCGCGTAATTAATCGGCCAAGGCTGGCCGGAAAAGGGACGTTGCAGTAGCGGGAGACTGCCGTAGCAAATGCTATGAGCGAGAAGTGGCGCATGGATTAAATCGCCACCATCTTGACGCAAGGGGAACCAATACCCACCTCTACCCTATGGAACAGATATACCTGATACTCACAATCGGAGGTTTTCTTGCGCTGAACGGGCTCGCCTACACGATACGCCCGACCTGCCCGCAAGAACGTCCGCCCGAGCGACCGCAACGCCGTCGCTAAAAGCCGATTGCGGCGAACTTGCTTGCCGGAATTGCGAAGGAGTTCGCGATGGAAATCGTTCTGGTACTGATTGGTTTGTTCGCAATCATTGGCGTCATCGTTGCTGTGCTGGAACACCGCAAAAAGACGACCTTCCTGAAACACAACCTTAACCTTCGCGGCCCGTCCACCGAGGCGGACCGCGAAGCTGAACGCGCAGCTCAAGCCATCAACGAAGCCGGTCAACGCGGTGTAATGGTGAGGCACGACTGACTGCATGATCAGTGCGCCACCCCGGCAGCAACACTTTCGTCGATAAACCGGCCCTCTTTGAACCGGTCGAGCGAGAATGCGTCCGTCAGAGGTGACGACCCTTTGGCAATAAGCTCAGCCATGCCAAAGCCCGACCCAGGGATCGCTTTGAACCCGCCAGTTCCCCATCCGCAGTTGATGAACACACCGTCAACGGGTGTTTTCGACAGGATGGGCGATCGGTCTCCCGTCATGTCCACGATACCGCCCCATTGGCGGAGCATCTTCAGGCGTGAGACCATCGGAAACGTCTCGATCAACGCGCGCACGGTTTCTTCGATGTGATGGAAACTGCCGCGCTGGGTGTAGTTGTTGTAGCCATCCGCGCCGCCGCCGATGACCATTTCGCCCTTGTCGGACTGGCTCATATAGCCATGCACCGTATTGGCCATCACAACCACATCCATGCAAGGTTTGATTGGCTCTGAGACAAGCGCCTGAAGCGCCACGGACTCAATTGGAAGCCGGAAGCCTGCCATATCTGCCAGAACGCCAGAATGACCGGCCACAACGATGCCCAGCTTGTCGCAATCAATTTCGCCCTTGTTGGTCGAAACACCTACGACACGCCCGGCCTCGCGGCGTACCGCGGTTACCTCACATTTCTGGATTACATCCATGCCCATATCAGAGCACGCGCGGGCATAGCCCCAGGCCACGGCGTCGTGCCGGGCGGTGCCGCCGCGATCTTGCCAGAGGCCGCCCAGCACGGGATAGCGTGGCCCGTTGATATTGATGATCGGCACCAGCTCTTTTACCCGCTCGGGACCGATGTATTCAGTCTTGACCCCTTGCAGCGCATTCGCGTGCGCGGTGCGTTGATAACCGCGGATTTCGTGTTGGGTCTGCGCCAACATGATCACGCCACGTGGCGAGAACATCACGTTGTAGTTCAAGTCCTGGCTCATTGTTTCGTAAAGCGAGCGGGACTTTTCGTAGATCGCAGCGGAGGGGTCCTGAAGATAGTTCGATCGGATGATCGTCGTGTTACGGCCGGTATTGCCGCCACCGAGCCAACCCTTTTCCAGGATCGCCACATTTGTGATGCCGAACCGCTTGCCCAGATAAAACGCAGTCGCCAGACCATGACCGCCCGCACCGATGATGATCACATCGTATTTCTTTTTCGGCTCGGGCGAGGCCCAGGCGCGCTCCCACCCTGCGTGGTAGCGCAAAGCCTCGCGAGCGACAGCAAAAACAGAATAGCGTTTCATGTGACGAATCCGGCCGGTTGGTTCCCTGATCACGCGTATGGCGCGGACCG
>CAYODE010000248.1:0-5078 GCA_964402685.1 uncultured Aestuariivita sp.
ATCTATAATGCGGCCAATCCATCCGTCCGACGGACGGAGCGAATTGGCAGCGGCCTCCACTTACACCCGGGAACCCAGAGTGATTTCCTCGACCGAAACGTACGGCATAACCACCGAGATGTTCGGCCGAATTTCTATGATTTCACCATGGACTGGCCGTCCATCAGTGCGAAACATGATCGCTTGATCACCAATGCGAGCATGATCGCTGATCCCATCCACATAGATAAGGCCCCCAGCGATGTGGTGGACCGACCCAACCCACCGCCAGCTTGGGCGCTCTTTGATCTGTTCTGTCAGGTCTTCCAGTCGCGTCTGCATAATCACCTGCGCAAAGCTGTTTCTGAAAACCGTTTCTAAAGGAATCGGGGTTAAGCCTTGATGTACACGGATCGAGGGAGAAGCCCCGATGTTCACATCTTTGGACGTCTTTAAAACGGCACATGCAATGGCCGTACATGCAGGACAACGCCAAGCGCTTGTGGCCCAGAATGTAGCCCAAGCGGATACGCCGGGTTACAGGGCCCTTGATTTGCCCGCTTTTTCACAAAGCTATAACTCAACGCACGGGGCACGGGCGACACGCGATAGTCACCTCTTTGGCGCGGGCACCGGTCTGGCACCCCGTCCCAACACGTTGGAAGCAGCGGAAACGTTGAACGGGAACACGGTCACGATCGAAGACCAGATGCTTCAGGCGGTTGATGTGAAACGCCAGCATGATCGTGCCCTCGCAATCTACACGTCCGCCTTGACCGTCTTGCGCGGCAGTCTTGGCCGCCAGTGATCGGAGCATCGCATGAGTGAGTTTGCAAAGTCTTTAGACGTCACCACATCCGGATTGCAGGCGCAGTCGCAACGGCTGCGGCTTTTGGCCGAAAACATCTCGAACGCAGATACCCCGGGATACAGGCGCAAAACGATCTCCTTTGAAACGGAATTGGCCAGCCTCGGGGAGGCGTCGACGGTCCGACTGGGCAATGTCCGGTTGGATCCTGGTGACTTGGAATCAGTGTTTGATCCCAGCCATCCCTTGGCTGACGAGACGGGCCGATATGACGGATCAAACGTCAATTTGATCATCGAACTGGCGGACGCACGCGAAGCGCAGCGCAGCTACGAGGCCAATCTGAAACTTTTCGAGCAGGCGCGGCAAATGTCGTCGAACCTGATGGACCTTCTCAGACGATAACGACCGAAAGGACCTCCAGAATGGATATTCACTCCGTTTCCGCCGCAGGAAAATACGTTGCGGCGCGTACAGCGACGCAAGCACAGGCGATTTCCCCAACAGATGCATTTGCCAACGTCGCTGGCAGTTTTGCTGAAACTTTGAAGACCAGCGAAGCTCTGGCAAAATCGGCGATGACCGGGGATGCGGATCCTCATGCTTTGGTTCAAGCGTTGGCACAGACCGAACTTGCGGTTGAAACGGCAGTGACCGTGCGCAACCGGGTCGTCGAAGCCTATCAGGAAATTCTCAGGATGCCGGTCTGACGCAATGGAACAGGCTGTGTTCTTTGACACGCTCCGGCAAGGGCTTTGGGTGTCTGTGGTGCTGTCCTTGCCCATTTTGAGCGTCGCCCTGGTGGCCGGCTTGATCGTGGGCCTCTTCCAGGCGCTGACCTCTATTCAGGAACTGACACTGACATTCGTCCCAAAACTAGGCGCGATTGTCGTGGTCTACTGGATATCGATGGGGTTCATGACGCAAAGTCTCGTGTCGTTTTTCCAAGACCATATCGTTCCGCTGATCGCGCGAGGTGTATGATGGATTACGCAGGATATGTCGCGCTAAACCGCCAATCCGGTCTGTTGCGAGAGATGCAGGTCGTTGCCAACAACATCGCCAACGCAGCGACCACCGGGTTCCGCCAGCAGGGGGTAGCGTTTTCCGAATACATACATAACGCAGGTGATACAGCCTCAGTTTCCATGGCACATGCAAACCTGAGCGGCATTTCAAACGTCCAAGGCGCGCTAAAGCAAACCGGTGGCATGTTTGATTTGGCGATCGAAGGGCCCGGGTATTTCATGGTCGAAACCGAGTCCGGTGACCGGCTAACGCGTGCCGGGCATTTTTCGCCCAATTCGGTCGGAGAATTGGTTACGCCAAACGGTCACCTCGTGCTGGATGCAGGAGGTGCGCCCGTGTTTGTCCCACCGGACGCACAGGACATCAGCATCGCCCAAGATGGCACTTTGTCCGTCGACGGTCGACCGATTGGTCAGATCGGCCTCTTTGCACCGACGGACCCCGCAAACATGCGCCAAGACGCGGGGGCATTGTTTCAGTCAATCGCTGGCGTAGAAGCCGTTCTTGAACCGCGTGTGCTTCAAGGTTTTGTCGAAGCCTCAAACGTGAACGCAGTCTCTCAACTGGCCCGGATGATCGAGGTCCAGCGCGCATACGAAATGGGCCAGAGTTTCCTCGACGCAGAAAACGAACGCATTCGCGAAGCGGTGCGATCCCTAACGCGATAATCCCAGAAGGATGACGAAATGAAAGCACTTCAAATTGCTGCGACGGGTATGACCGCGCAACAGATGCGGGTCGATACGATCTCGAACAACCTCGCGAATATGTCGACGACGGGTTACAACGCGCGGCGCGCTGAGTTCGCGGATCTGCATTACCAACAAATTGCCCGCGCGGGGACGGTCAACAGCTCTGACGGAACGGTCCTTCCAACGGGTGTCCAGTTGGGAATGGGTGTGCGCCCTTCGGCCGTAAGCGTTCACCTGACCCAAGGATCGCTCTCAGAAACGGGTAACGAGCTGGACCTTGCGATTGAAGGGAACGGCTATCTTGAGGTGACGCTGCCATCGGGTGAACAGGCGTATACTCGCGATGGCAGCCTCAAGCGGTCCGCCGATGGTCTGATCGTCACCTCTGATGGCTATGCTGTTGCCCCGGAGATTGTGATCCCAGCAGATGCGCGCAGCCTATCAATCAACGCCGAAGGTGAGGTGTATGCCTATTTCCGCGATGCTGTCGAGGCGCAGCTGTTGGGTCAGTTCACTCTCACCGGCTTTACCAACGCCAAGGGTCTCGAAGCGCTGGGCGGCAACCTCTTCCTGGAAACCGAAGCATCCGGCCCGCCTCTTATCGCGGATCCGGGGGAGGACGGGATGGGAACGCTGCGCCAAGGCTACCTGGAAGACAGTTCCGTCGATGCGGTACGCGAAGTCACAGAACTGATCGAAGCGCAGCGTGGGTATGAAATGAACGCCAAAGTCATCACGGCCGCCGACCAGATGATGAGCGCGACTACCCAGGTGCGGTGATGCGGGTTTTGTTGTGCCTTCTGTTTTTCTGCGCTGCACCGGCAACCGCTGAGATCATTGTCCCCAATCGTACAATTCGCCCGGGCGAGATCATCTCCTCACACGATCTGATCGAGAAGGAGGGCGATGTCCCCGGTGCAGCAATCTCTGTTCGGGATCTGGCTGGATTGGAGGCGCGCGTGGCCCTTTACCCTGGCAGGCCCGTTCCTCTCTCACATGTCGGGCCGCCTGCGATCGTCGATCGCAATCAACTTGTCATGTTGGTCTATCGATCTGACGGACTTCGCATCATTGCCGAAGGACGGGCATTGGGACGCGGCGCGCGGGGCGACTTTATCCGGGTCATGAATCTGGCCTCCCGCAGCACCGTCACTGGCCGCGTGGCCGCCAACGGCACAATCGAGATGAATTGAGGTTTCTTATGCGCGCTTTTTCCGCCCTTTTTCTGTGTGTTTCCCTCGTGTTGCTCACCGGTTGTGCCCGGTCAAAGCACTTGGGCAAAGCGCCGGACTTTACTCCTCAAGCAGAGAGTCCTGAGAAAGCTGCCATGCTGTCCCCGGGCTTTCCGGTAAGACTGGAACGCGGAAATGCCACTGATGTGTCATCGTTGTGGAGCGGGAACCGCAAATCCCTTTTGGGTGACAGACGCGCGATGCAACGCGGGGATATCATGACGGTGGTGGTCGAGATTGACGACGAAGCTGAAATATCGAACCGCACGTCACGGGAACGAAACGGATCCGAAAACCTAGGCATCTCTCAACTGTTTGGCATCCCGCAGCGGGTAGACCCTGACTTACCCGAAGGGGCGTCCTTGGCGGATGCGGTCTCGATCGATAGTTCGAGCGAAAGCGGCGGGCAGGGTAGCGTTCGGCGGAACGAAGAGCTGACGTTGCGCATCGCCGCGACCATTGTCGACGTGCTTCCAAATGGCGTTCTTTCTATCGTCGGATCGCAAGAGGTCCGCGTGAACTTTGAAATGCGCGAACTGCTAGTGTCAGGGTATGTCCGGCCAGAGGATGTCTCGCGCCAGAACGAAGTGACCTATGACAAGATCGCGTCTGCACGCATTTCTTACGGCGGTCGGGGTCATATCTCGGATGTGCAACAACCGCGCTATGGGCAGCAGATCCTGGACATGGTCCTTCCGTTTTGAGGGGTAAGGAATGAAGCTGCTTATTCCGATTTTTGGGCTATTACTTGGCATCGGGGCCGGCGTCGGGGCTGGTTTGTTGTTTGCTGCACCCGAGGACGAGGTTGCCACCGATGCAGTGGAGTCAAACCCGGACGAAACTGCAGCACCAATCGCCTTGGTGAGCCTGGACAGTCAGTTCGTAGTGCCGATTGTGGAAGGGAATGCCGTGACCTCCATGGTCATTCTCTCGCTAGGTCTTGAAGTGAGCGAAGAAACGGCCGACGTGATTTATACCCGGGAGGCCAAATTGCGGGATGTTTTCCTGACCACGCTGTTTCGCCACGCAAATATCGGCGGGTTCAGCGGCGACTTCACATCGCTGAGAAACCTGGACCTGCTCCGATCTTCCCTCCTTTCGGCCGCGCGAGAGGAAATTGGGTTAGACGTGCAAGGTGTCCTGATCATGAGTCTGGCCCGGCAAGACGTCTGATAAGGTAGGTCTCACTTTTCCCAGCGCCGGACACGCATACTTGCTTCTAGAAGACGGGACTCCCGCTCGACCAAAGCGTGGCGTCTATCCTCTGTTACGGCTTGTTCCACAGATAAGATCAAAGCGTCGTGCCGCCCCTGCGCCAGTTTCAGGTCCCGCATAATG
>CAYODE010000249.1:0-5071 GCA_964402685.1 uncultured Aestuariivita sp.
ACCGGCCGTTCGACCGGCACCCATCTCCACTACGAAGTGCGTGTGGGCGGCAAACCCGTCAACCCTATGATCTACATCAAGGCTGCAAGAGATGTTTTCTAAAAGCAAAATCAACGAACCCGGGTCGAAGTCGACGGATACGGCCAGCGCGCCGGCCCCGACACCGACGCCCTCTGCTCCGCCGGCATCGGCTGAGTCCAAACCGGCCACGCCAAAGGCAAAACCTCCGGCATCTACGTTGTCGTCGGACCTGCACATTACCGGCAACATGAAAACGTCCGGTGATATCCAAGTGGAAGGCACCGTCGAAGGCGATATCCGCGCCCACCTTCTCACCATCGGAGAAAGCGCAACGATCAAAGGCGAAGTGACAGCAGACGACGTTGTGATCAACGGTCGGATCGTCGGTCGCGTACGCGGCTTGAAAGTTCGCCTGACATCGACCGCACGGGTCGAAGGCGACATCATCCATAAAACAATCGCGATCGAATCCGGCGCACATTTTGAGGGGTCCGTGCAACGGCAAGATGACCCTTTAAATCCGGGCCGCGGGAGCAAGCCGGAAACGGCGAATCCGGCCGCGGCCAAGAGCAAAAACACGGCTTCGTAAGCAGACGCGCATGAGTCAAAAGCGGGCGTCGGAGCTGGGTGCTGCGACGCCCGTTTCTTTTTCGGGGTTCTGTGCACCGCAAGCTCGAAAATACGTCTTGGTCGCCGCGATCCTCGCGTCTGCGTTGGGGTTCATTGACGGGACCGTCGTCGCCATCGCCATGCCTGCCATTCGCGAGACGCTCGGCGCCACGCTGGCCCAAGCACAGTGGGTTCACAACGCCTATATGCTCACACTCTCTGCCCTGATCCTTGTTGGAGGTGCGGCCGGAGACAGGTTTGGACTGGCACGTGTGTTCAGCCTGGGTATCGCCGCGTTCGTCGTGGCCTCCCTTCTCTGCGCGATCGCACCAAATGCGACTTTTCTGATCATCATGCGTGCAATTCAAGGGATCGGAGCGGCAATCATGGTTCCGGGGTCGATGGCAATCATCGCGCGGGCCTACCCGGAAGAGGAGCGCGGGCGTGCGATTGGCATTTGGGCTGCGGCATCGGCCCTCACCACGGCGCTTGGCCCGATCATCGGAGGACTCGCGCTCAGCATCGGCGGGCCCGATATGTGGCGCTGGATATTTGCGGTAAACCTGCCCTTGGGCGGTCTGGCGCTGTATCTGCTGCTCACACGGGTCAATGCAGACCCAGCGCAACCTGAAACACCAATCGATTATGCGGGCGCCCTTTTGATTGTCGCAGCTCTCTTGGCTCTGGCTTGGGGGCTCACATCCCTGCAACACGGAGCGGACGGACAGATCGCGCTTTGGATTGCAGCTGGTACCGCGTTCATGATCGCATTTGTGATTGTCGAGGCGCGGATATCATACCCGATGATGCCTCTGGATTTGTTTGCAGTGCGAAACTTTTGGGTGGTGAACCTGATGTGTTTCACACTCTATGGTGCGCTGAACATTGTGCTTTTCTTTCTGCCTATGACGCTGATTGCAGGTTGGGGCATCAGTGAAATTGTCGCCGCAGCAGCCTTCGCCCCTTTGACGATCTTCATTGCCGTGCTGTCGGCGCGTACGGGCGCATTAGCCGATAAGGTGGGACCGCGCCCGCTTCTGGCCCTTGGCTCCCTTATTGTGGCTCTTGGCTATGGTGTCATGGCGCTTGTCGCACCTGGCCAAGAGTTCTTAACCGGCATTCTTCCTGCAATGTGTATTGTTGGGCTTGGCATGGCGATGGTCGTGGCCCCGTTTTCGACGGCCGTGATGGCAGCTGTTGAAAAAAACCGGGCTGGTATTGCCTCCGGTGTGAACAACGCGGTGACGCGCCTGGCGGGTTTAATCTGGGTGGCAGCAGTTGGCGGTTTGGCGGCACAATCCTATCTAAGCGCAGGCGGAGAAGCCGCGTTCGGTGTCGCCTCCGATACAATGATGCACGCAGATGCAACCACATCTGCCTTCGTTGCGCTGGTCTGGGTTGCCGCCGCTCTCTGCGGTCTCAGCGCCGCCCTGGCCCTATTGGTCGAACCTAAACGGGGTTAGTTCCCCAACATCCATGTGCCATCCGGCCAGAACGCGTCAAAGGCAAAGGCGAACATCACGTCATGTGCTACGTCACGCCCTGCCGCATCGCGCACGCGGATTGTACCCACATCGCGGCCCTTGTCGATCACAGCGTGATCCAATGCGGACGCCTGGCCCGCAGTCCATGAGATTGTCACGCCCGCCTCTTTCACCTCTCCCTGCTCTGACAAACGCGACAGCGGCCAAGCGCGCTCACCGACGCGGACCACGCGCATAAGCGCCGGTATGCCGTGAGGCGGGGGATCACCAGAATACAGAAACGGCCGTCTGGATCTGTCATAGCCCTCGTAGGGATTGCGCCCGTAAGCACGCCGATGCGCGGGCTCTGCCATCACAAGGCCATTGGGATTGCGAGCGGTAAATTCCGCCCAGCTTTCCATCCATGTGGGCAACACGTTCAATTCAGCGCCCGTCAATTCGCCAACAATCCCTTCGCCGGTTGCCTGTTGCCACCAACTCTCGGTCTCTCGGTCATACATGACCATGTCCGAGTTGCGCAGCAAACCAGAAACGCCAAAAGACAGATTGCCATTCTCGGTGCGGCGGTCGAAGGTGATGAAGGAATTGCACAAGGGGCAAAACGTGACAGCGATGGGCACATTTCCGACCGTGTCATTCACGATCTCATGCCACATCAGGTAGCGAATGGGATAGGCACGCGGCTCTGACCCGATGATCTCAACCGTGACAACCGGCTCGCGCGCTGCGATGACGGCTTGGTTCGCGCGGATGAACTGAGGGGCGTCCAACGCTGGAATGCCATCGCGTCCGGGACCACCGGATTGGATCTCCCGCCAGCTCTCCAAGGACGTGGTTTCAAAATCTGTGTTGGGCCATTGGTATTGCCAGATCTCGGGGCTCGCCTGCGCCATCAGGCCCCACACGCAAAGAGTCGCTGCCCAGATCCACGCGCCAAACGCTCGCATCACTCCCTCCCGGATTGATGGGCAAGAGGATGGCCCAATCACGTCACTCCGAGAACCCCACCCAACGGGGTTGTGACATCGCGTGCAGTCCATTTCGACTAAAAAAAAGAGCGCCCAGCTGTGCTGCGCGCCCCGTTATTCGGCCCTGCGGATATTGCCAGAGCTTTAGTCGATGACTGTGACCTTTGTCATGACATCGGGCTCACCCGTGATCTGCCGCGTGCTGCTGTCGCCGCGCTTGATGTTGTCCAAGACATCAAGCCCGTCGGTGACCCGGCCAACCACCGTGTACTGATTGTTCAGGAAGTACCCCTCGCCAAACATGATGAAGAATTGGCTGTTGGCACTATCCGGGCTTTGGCTGCGGGCCATACCCACGATGCCGCGATCAAAAGGAACGTCTGAAAATTCCTGTTCAAGGTTCGGCAAGTCGGACCCGCCAGTGCCCGCGCGTGCAAGTCGCTCTGCCTCGACCTTGCCGAATTCCCCGTCCCCCGTCTGCGCCATAAAACCGTCGATAACCCGATGGAAATAAACATTGTCGTAGAACCCTTGGGACGCCAGCGTGGTAATCCGCTCGACATGGTTAGGTGCGACATCTTCCAGCAGATCAACCGTAATGACACCCGATGTATGCGCGCCTTCCACAGTAATCTCGATGCCAGACGCGGCCACAGGACCTGCGGCAAGTGCCAGAATGGCTGCCAGCTTACGCATCGGCGGCCACCTTGACGCTAACCATACGATCCGGATCCGCAGGCGGCTCACCGCGCACGATGGCGTCCACGTGCTCCATCCCTTCGATCACGCGTCCATAAACGGTGTATTGCCGGTTCAGGAAATGGTTGTCTGAAAAGTTGATAAAGAACTGCGAATTCGCGCTGTCGGGATTAGCCGAACGCGCCGCGCCCAACGTGCCGCGATCATGCGGGATGCCGGAAAACTCAGCAGGCAGATCTGGCAGGTCGGAACCACCGGTACCCGCCATGCGCAGGTTGAAACCAGCTTCCATATTGCCATTCTTGACGTCACCCGTTTGTGCCATGAACCCGTCAATCACGCGATGGAACGCAACGTTGTCGTATTGACCAGAGCGCGCCAGTTCTTTCATCCGCGCGCTATGCTGAGGCGCGATGTCAGGCAAAAGCTCAATCACGACTGTGCCGCCCTTGAGTTCCATCAAAATCGTGTTTTCGGGATCTTTAATCTCGGCCATCTGGCTCTCCTTTTGAGTTTGTTGGGGTGATAGGTAAAACCCAATGTCGCAATTGCCAAGCTATGCATTGACGCCGCGCACGATTCATTGGACAGGAGGCACCAGAAAAATGGGTCAGAACCGGGGGAAGACGCGATGAGTTGGAATACGCTGGATCAAATGGACCTTGCCGGTAAACGCGTTCTGGTGCGCGTTGATTTGAACGTCCCGGTGGATGGCGACACGATAACCGACGACACCCGCATTCAACGCCTTGTGCCTACGATTCAAGACATCCTGAATGTTGGCGGCAAGCCCATCCTCCTGTCGCATTTTGGCCGCCCCAAGGGTCAACATGTGCCCGACATGTCATTGCGCAGATTGGTACCAGCCCTCGAAGCCGCTTTTGGCGTGCCGGTCGTCTTTGCAGCTGACTGTCGCGGACCCGCCGCCAAAGCTGCCGCAGATACGTTTGCCGATGGCTCGGTTCTGCTTTTGGAAAACACCCGGTTTTATCCCGGCGAAGAAAAGAACGACTCTGATCTGGCACAGGAATTCGCGGATCTGGCGGATGTCTATTGTAACGATGCGTTCTCCTGTGCGCATCGCGCGCATGCCTCGACTACTGGGGTTGCCCATCTCCTGCCCTCCTGCGCGGGCCGCTTGATGCAGGCGGAGCTTGTGGCGCTCGAGGCCGCTCTGGGCAATCCAGAACGTCCGCTAATCGCCATCGTCGGCGGTGCGAAGGTCTCAACCAAACTCGACCTCTTGTCGAACCTTGTCGAAAAGGTCGACTACCTTGTGATTGGCGGCGG
>CAYODE010000250.1:0-4973 GCA_964402685.1 uncultured Aestuariivita sp.
TACGATAGTCCCGCTCGCCACGCAGGTAGGCCATATCGTCCTCGGACCGACCGCTGCCCTCAAGTTGGGCGGCGTAGTCATACAGCGTACGTGCCGTCCCAATCAAATCCAGCGCCATATTGGGTAGGGCAAGATCCTCTTCCAGCATCGGGGCGTGACCGCACCATTCGCTGAGGCGGTGGCCCAAGACCAGATGGTCATCAGCCAATTCCAGAACGGCGTCGAAAAGAGCCATCACATATGCCCCACTTCGTCTGGAATGTCGTAGAACGTCGGGTGGCGATAGATTTTGTCCCCGGTCGGCTCAAAGTTCTCACCAGATTGGTCCGGGTCGCTGGCTGTGATCGCCGCTGACGGAACCACCCAGATCGAGTTGCCCTCACCGCGACGGGTATAGACATCGCGCGCCGCTTGCAGAGCCATCACTTCGTCTGCGGCGTGGATCGAGCCGACATGTTTATGGCTCAAGCCATTGCGTGGTCGAATGAACACTTCCCAAAGGGGTACCTCGCCAGTCATGAGACCCTCTCCTCTTCTTTGGGTTTCCAAATACTCCGGGGCGCGCGGGGGGCTGGCCCCTCGCTCCTATCCGAAACGTTTACTCTTACTCTGCAGCTAATTTGCGCGCCTTGCGTTTTTCCGCATGGGCCAGTGCCGCCTCGCGCACCCAAGCCCCGTCGTCCCAGGCTTTCTTGCGCGCTTTGACGCGATCCTTAGCCATCGGGCCGTGACCTTTGACAACGCGCCAAAACTCATCCCAGTCGATGGGCCCGTGATCATACCCGCCCTTTTCCTCATTCCATTTCAGATCAGGGTCCGGGATCGTGAGGCCAAGATATTCAGCCTGCGGGACTGTGGCGTCTATGAATTTTTGTCTCAGTTCATCATTCGAGAACCGTTTGATCTTCCACGCCATTGACTGGTCGCCATGGACCGAGTCGCCGTCATGCGGGCCGAACATCATCAACGATGGCCACCACCAGCGGTTCAGGCTGTCCTGCGCCATCTCGTGCTGCTCAGGCGTGCCTTGGGCAAGCGTCATCACGATCTCATAGCCCTGGCGTTGGTGAAATGATTCCTCTTTGCAAACGCGGATCATGGCCCGGGCATATGGACCGAAGGAACAACGGCAGAGTGGGATCTGGTTCATGATCGCGGCGCCATCCACCAGCCAGCCAATTGTGCCGATATCGGCCCAGCTCAGTGTAGGGTAATTGAAGATGGAGGAATACTTCGCGCGGCCGTCCAACAGCTCTTCTGTCATCTCCTCGCGCGACACGCCCAAGGTTTCCGCGGCTGCATACAGATACAGACCATGTCCACCTTCATCCTGAACCTTGGCCAACAGCGCCGCTTTGCGCCGTAGCGACGGTGCGCGAGTGATCCAGTTGCCTTCGGGGAGCATGCCGACGATTTCCGAATGCGCATGCTGACCGATTTGCCGAACCAAAGTCCGACGATACCCTGTGGGCATCGCATCATTCGGCTCGATCTTTTCTTCAGCATCGATGCGCTTTTGGAAGGCTGCGAGAAACTCTGGCGTTTCGTCTGTGCTTCCGTCCGCCCCGATCAGACCTTGGCTGTACATTCGGCTGTCTCCTCCAAACCAGTGGGCAAAATATATGTTACGAAAAAACCGAAATCAATCGTTTTTTGTAACACTTGCGTTTGATGCCGGGCCGACGCATCTAAAGGTATGGCTAAGTCACTGCTTTCCTTTGGACATGGATATTCTGCTCAGGCTCTTGCGCGGCGTTTGCTGCCTTTGGGCTGGACGATTTACGGGACTACGCGGTCCGCTGAGAAGGCGGAGAAACTGCGCGATGACGGGATTATTCCGATCGTTTTTCCCACGGAGGATGTCGCCCCGATTCTGTCCAACGTCAGCCATGTGTTGACATCCGTCGGCCCAACCGAGGATGGCGATCCAGTCCTGCGAGATCTTACGGAGGAGATTGCAGCCTCTGCTGATCGATTTGACTGGGTCGGCTACCTCTCAACAACCGGGGTTTATGGAGACCACGGCGGCGGATGGGTGGACGAAACGACACCCCTCACACCGTCCACGCGGCGAGGAGAATGGCGCAAGGACGCGGAACAAGCCTGGCGTGCTATCGATGATTTACCACTGCACATCTTCAGGCTGGCAGGGATCTATGGCCCTGGCAGGGGCCCGTTTTCCAAAGTGCGGAACGGAACGGCGCGCCGGATCATCAAAGACGGTCAAGTGTTCAGCCGCATTCATGTGGAGGACATCGCGCAGACGCTTCATGCCTCGATTGATCACCCAAATCCGGGCGCGGCATACAATCTGTGCGACGACGATCCGGCTCCGCCACAGGACGTGATCGCATACGCCGCCGAGTTATTGGGGCTGCCCGTACCGCCCGCACTTGATTTCGAAACAGCTGATATGACGCCGATGGCACGTAGTTTCTACGCGGAAAGCAAACGCGTGCGGAATGACCGGATCAAGGATGAGCTTGGTGTGAAGCTGATCTATCCCGATTACCGGGCAGGCTTGCAGGCATTGTTGAACGAAGAAAACCACTCGGGCAAAACCCATTGATCTGAAAATGCTTGCGCGCGATGCTGTTGCTGGTCGTGACGTCTTGAAAGTGGGGTTTCGGTATGCGCCTCTTGGCCTTGGGAATTGTCGCAACGCTTGGCTTATCAGCCGGGACGGCGTCCGCTTTGACATGTGGAAACACCGGCGCGGGGTTCGAGGCATGGAAATCAGAATTCACGGCCTATGCGCGCAAGCAGGGTGTCAAAAAACGCGGCCTAGAGGCCTTGGCGCAGGCGCAATATGCAACGCGGACCATCGCGGCGGATCGCAATCAAAAGTCTTTTCGTCTGGGTCTAGACGAGTTCATGAAACTCCGGGGTTCAGCGACAATCGTCGCCCAGGGTAAGAAACGTAAAGCTCGCAATCCCCAATTCTATGAGGCACTGGAACGGATTTATGGCGTCCCAGCAGGTGTCATCATCGCCATCCACGGGATGGAAACGGCTTTTGGCGGATTTATGGGGGATAGCCCTGTGGTCTCGGCAATTGTGACGTTGACCTATGATTGCCGGCGGTCCGCGTTTTTCAGGCCTCATGCGATCGGCGCACTTAGACTTGTGGATCAAGGAACCATTACCGGCGACACGCGGGGGGCAAAACACGGGGAGTTGGGGCACACGCAATTTCTGCCTGGAAACGCGTTGACCTATGGTGTGGATGCCAACCGCGACGGCCGCGTGGACTTCTATGACCAATCAGATGCTCTTGCCTCCACTGCCAACTTCCTGAGGCAAAAGGGTTGGAAGCCCGGCCAGGGCTATCAGGTGGGGGAGCGCAATTTCGCTGTGATCAAAGAGTGGAATGCCGCCAGCGTTTACCAAAAAGCCATTGCGATCATGGCAAAAGACATCGACGGGTAGATGCGCTAGGCACCGGGCGGTGAGACGCCTTCAGGCAGAACAAAAGTGTGGATTGAAAACACAACGGCTTCGGTCTTTGGCAATCTAAAGATGACCTGTTTTTCACTTCGGAAGTAACTGGGCCCGCCTTTGCCGGGCTTCTCTCGGGGGTTGCCTATTCGGGACCTGGGCTGGTGAAGATCAGGGTGCAGATACCACAGCTTGTTAAATCGCCAAAGCGGGCGGCCCACCTGAACGCCATCAAACAAGCGTTGGACCCGCCGCGCGATTTGCTCGTCGTAATCGGGCACCGGATCATGGATACGCGTTAGGGGTCGCTGGAATTTCTCGGCCAAGCTCCAACTGGCGGGAAAGCAAAGGACCGCACCGGTCAGAACGTGCTCATCCCCTTGTTTTTCCAAGATGCACAGGTCTTCCTGCACCGATTGGCCTAGGGTGCCTAACGGATCATCATTGTCGATGCGGACGGTTTCTTCATCAGGCCGGGTCACCAAGTCACCGCTTACACGATATCCACGATCGGGGTTTTGCTCGAAGATTTTGATTGCCAGACCCAGCAATTCTGCCGCCGCCTGGCGCGCGCTATCTGTCATCGCGTGAACAGTGTCACGCCGTTTTTGGATTAACTCAGTTCGGTACGCCATTTGCTGACCAAACGCGTCGTCGACCATGAGCCACTCATCGGCCTGCGCTGGCCGTATGCCTGGTAGCGGGCGTGTTGTGACATCGAACGGGACTTCCATTTGGAAAATCCGCGCGTGCTCATGTTCCGTTGATAAATGGTTATCGTGCATGGGTGCCCGCCGTCCTTGCTATCACTTTAGAGTGTATGGCGGATCAAGCTGGTGGTTCCAAGCCGGCGACTTAAATGATGCTCCAATTCCAGAGCCGGGACGTGGAATTCACTGAGAAATTTTGCGCGAAAAGATTGGTATCCAGTCAAAATGCGACCCGTGGAATGGTCGTTTTTCTACGGTTTGCCCGGAAACCGCTTCGGTAACGTTTTCACCAAGACAGGAGCTTTTCGATGAACACGCATTATCGTGACACCCGCAAAATCGATCCATCACAAGGCGCCGTTCTTGGGGATGGCACTCCGAACGACGGGGATCGCATCGAAATAGGCCCAACCCGCTTGGCGTTTCAGGAATGGGCTGAGGCAGGGCTGCAGCTGCCTGATCTGGCGGCCATGCGGAAATACCGCTGGACCCGTTTGACGCAGCACGTTGTTGATCGCGGATATGCTGGTTTGCTGATGTTTGATCCGCTCAACATCCGCTATGCCACCGACAGCACCAACATGCAGCTTTGGAACACGCACAACCCTTTCCGCGCTGTGCTGCTCTGTGCTGATGGGTATATGGTCATCTGGGATTACAAGAACTCGCCCTTCCTTTCTAAATTCAACCCGCTGGTGCGAGAGCAGAGATCAGGCGCGGATCTCTTTTACTTTGATAGGGGTGACAAAGTTGATGTCGCCGCAGATGTCTTTTCGAACGAGGTGCGCGTTCTGTTGGAAGAGCATGCACCGGGTCTGAAACGGC
>CAYODE010000251.1:0-4936 GCA_964402685.1 uncultured Aestuariivita sp.
AATCCGGTGAAGGCGCGAAAATACGCAGTTTTTTTCGTTCCGCAACCGGTTTTTTTGAACCTTTGATAGAGCCCGAGTGAAAGCGTTATTCGCCTTTGTCCGTTAACTTGTCACGCAAGGCTGCAAGGCCTGCAAAGGGCTTCAAGTCTTCGTCTTTTAGTGGCTCTTTGCCGGGTTCGGTAAAGACCGTGGTTTGCGGATTTGCCCCTGCGGTGCGTGGGTAGGCCGGGATATTCAGTGCAAGAGCCTCGATCAAAACCGTCATCAGATCAATCTTCTCTGGGAGCGGCTCAATACTGTCATCCTCGGGCATTTCAATCTCGGTTCCGTCGGGTTCATCGAAATTGGCCACGTATAGCCGCGTAACAGGTTCATCAATCCGCGTGGTCACCGGTTCCAGTGTCACAACACAGGGCTGTACAACCGTTGCGCCTAATGTGGCAGTCAATCGCCAATCGGTCTTGCCTTGCGCGACAAGCTCTCCTTCAAAGCGCAATTTCCGCAATCCGTTCAATTCTAACTGCGATGCGATGTCCTTCAGGTGTTCCGCCGAGGGGGTCACGCTGAACTGTGTCGCGCGGGTTTGAGGGAGGTCGGCAACCCGGTAAACGGTTTCGGATTGATCAGTCGTCGACATGAATAGCTACTTTCGTTTCTTGAACACACAGCGTTCCTTCTGTAATCGGATAAGAGCCAACACACAGCGAAGCAAGAGGCGAGACATGGGAACTACGGCACCGCAGTTGCGACGCATGACCAAAATTGGTCTGGTGCTAGTCGTTGTTGCCGCGTTGTCTGCCTGTTCAACGATCTATCGAAACCATGGCTATGTGCCTAGTGAGGCGGACCTTGCTGATGTGGTGGTTGGCGTCGATACTCGGGACACCGTTGCCGAAACTGTTGGTACACCCTCTTCAAGTGGCCTTCTGAGTAACAGCGGATACTACTATGTACGATCCCGCGTACGGCATCAGGGTATTCGTGAGCCCAAGGTTGTAGAGCGGCAATTGGTGGCCATCAGCTTTTCATCCAACGGCGTAGTAGAGAATATCGAGCGCTTCGAGTTGGAGGACGGCAAACCGATCCGCCTGACGCGACGTGTGACGGAAACCTCGATCCGCAATCAAGGCCTTCTGCGTCAGTTGCTGGGTAACATCGGCAACTTCGATCCCGGCCAGTTTATCGAATAGTCCGACCCCGGTCGTCATAGGGCTGTCATGACAGGTCTGCTAAGCCTATGTTATGGCAGGTTTGTCCAGTCGGTTAAGGTTTTCGGCATGCTACCTCTGAACCGCGGAAAGTATCGCGCGCGCTTGGTCGAGACATCGGCAGATCTTGCGTCGGTTCTGGAACTCCGTACCCGAGCCTTTCACACGAGCAAACCTGACAGAGATGATTTTGACTGCGCCTGTGTCCATGTCCTTGTTGAAGACTGTCTGACGGAAAAGGTTGTGTGCTGTTTTCGCATGCTCATGTTGGAGGGAGGAAGTGAACTCTCACGCAGCTATTCGGCGCAGTTTTATGATCTGCAGCCGCTTCAGAGTTTTCCTGACCGTATGGTGGAGTTGGGCCGGTTTTGCATTGATCCCGACTATCAGGATCCAGACATCCTGCGGATTGCCTGGGGGATTATGACGTCCTTCGTCGATGAACATCAGGTCGAGATGCTTTTTGGATGCTCCTCCTTTGCAGGAACCGAAACGGCTGATTACCTGGATGCGTTTGCCATGCTCAAGGCGCGCCACCTGGCTCCAAAGCGCTGGCTTCCGCGCGTCAAAGCGCCGGATGTATTTCGATATGCCGCGCGGTTGCGACGCAAACCGGATGCGAAGAAAGCCATGTCCGGCATGCCGCCATTGCTGAAGACGTACTTGATGATGGGCGGGTGGGTCAGCGATCATGCGGTTGTTGATCGGCAGATGAACACGCTGCATGTTTTCACGGGTGTCGAGATCGGTGCAATTCCCGATGCGCGCAAACGACTGTTGCGTGCCGTTGCAGGGTAGGATGTGGGTTTCTGACCGCCGCGGTCGCCGTTTTCTTGACCTCGCTCAAGAGCGGAGATAGCTGGCGGGTATGGCCCGCGTTCCTCTGCTGCAACTCAATGATATCGCCCTGACCTTTGGTGGAAATCCAGTCTTCGACGGGCTCGACGCCGTTGTGCAGCCCGGTGACCGTGTGGCCCTAGTCGGGCGGAACGGGTCGGGCAAATCGACCTTGATGAAAGTTATGGCCGGGCTCGCGGAGCCGGATCGCGGCCAGATTATCGTGCCGCCGGGGCAATCCGTCGGATATATGGAGCAAGATCCTGATATGGCCGGCTTTGCAACCTTGGGCGATTTTGCCGCCCATGGGCTGGAACCGGGGGAACTTTATAAAGTCGAGCGAGCCGGAGAAGGGTTAAAGTTTGATCCTGCGCGTCCGGTCGAGACTGCCAGCGGCGGGGAGCGTCGCCGTGCAGCGTTGGCAGGCTTGATGGCACGAGCGCCAGATTTGATGCTTTTGGACGAGCCGACCAACCACCTTGATATCGAGGCGATTGCCTGGCTTGAGGACGAGTTGCGCAACACCCGCGCGGGCTTTGTTCTGATCAGCCATGACCGGGCCTTTCTCCGCGCACTCACACGTGCCACGCTTTGGATTGATCGTGGTATGGTACGACGCCAAGACAAGGGATTTGCCGATTTTGAGACATGGCGTGACAAGGTTTGGGAGGAAGAGGACCTTCAACGCCATAAATTGAACCGCAAGATCAAGGCAGAGGCCCGTTGGGCTGTGGAAGGCATCAGCGCGCGCCGCAAGCGAAACCAGGGCCGCGTGCGCGCCTTGCAAGGTCTGCGCGCTGAGCGTGCTGCACAAATCAAACGGCAAGGAGCCGCTGCTATGGCCTTGGAGGCGGGCCCCAAGTCTGGTCGAAAAGTCATCCAAGCAGAAGAGATATCAAAGGCTTACGGTGAAAAGATCATCCTGAAGCCATTTTCACTTACCGTGATGCGGGGGGATCGAGTGGCCTTTGTTGGCCCGAACGGCATCGGTAAGACCACTGTGCTCAAACTGCTGCTTGGGCAAGAGTCGCCCGATTCCGGACAGGTCAAGCTGGGCACCGGTGTAGAGCTGGCGGTTTTCGATCAGGCGCGGGCGCAACTGGACCCGGATCAAAGCCTTTGGGAGAACCTGACCGGCGATCCCGAAATGCGTGTGTCAGGCAAAGCGGACCAGGTTATGGTGCGCGGTCAGCCCAAACATGTGGTTGGCTATCTCAAAGAGTTCCTTTTCGACGATGCGCAGGCGCGCGCGCCGGTCCGGTCGTTGTCAGGCGGAGAAAAGGCACGCCTCTTGCTGGCCCGCTTGATGGCCAAGCCATCAAACCTGTTGGTATTGGACGAACCAACAAACGATCTGGATGTTGAAACGCTGGATCTGTTGCAGGAGTTACTGAGCGATTACGACGGTACGGTTCTGTTGGTTAGCCACGATCGTGATTTCCTGGACAGGGTTGCCGCAACCACGATCGCTATGGAAGGGGATGGTCGTGCAGTGATTTACGCTGGTGGGTGGTCGGATTACCAGGCACAGCGCGGCGAGATCGCAGCGCAGGCTGAGAGAGAGAAGCCTGCAAAGGCAAAGGCCGAAAAACCCAAATCGCAGCGAAAAACCGGTTTGAGTTTTACCGAAAAACATCGGTTAGACGCGCTTCCTGCGGAAATCGAACGGCTTGAAGCGGAAATTGGCAAGCTTGAAGAACTACTGACCGATGCGGAGTTGTTTTCGCGAGAACCAATTAAGTTCAAGAAAGCCACGGAAGCACTTGTTCAAAGACAAGAAAAACTCGCCGCGTCCGAAGAGGAATGGCTACTTCTCGCAGAGAAGGCGGAGGCTTAGAGCACTAAGCCTGCCGCTACATCGTTACCGCATGCGCAATGCGCCATCGATGCGAATAACCTCGCCATTTAGATATCCCATTTCCACAATAAACCCCGCCAGACGGGCATATTCGTTCGGATTTCCGAGTCTGGGCGGGTTCGGAACATCAGCGGCCAACTGCTTTTGCACCTCCTCCGGCAAGCCAGCCAGCATGGGCGTCATGAAGATGCCCGGAGCAATGGTCATCACCCGAATGCCATCCCGTGCCAGATCGCGGGCCATCGGCAACGTCATTCCCACGATGCCGCCCTTTGAAGAGGCATAGCCGACCTGGCCCTTTTGACCATCAAACGCGGCGATGGATGCGGTGTTAATGATCACGCCCCGGGCGCCATCCGCTTCTGGATCGTTCTTGGCAATCTCCAAGGCGGCAAGACGGGCAACGTTGAAGCTGCCGACCAGGTTAATGTCGATAATGCGTTGATAGTGGGCGAGGCTGTGAGCACCTTCTTTGTGTGTTGTTTTCTCTGCTGTGCCGATGCCAGCACAATTGACTGCGCAGGTGATCTTGCCCATTTTCGCGACGCCCAGTGCAACAGCGGCCTGCACCGATGCCTCATCTGTCACATCGGTCTCGGCGAAGTATCCGCCGATCTCGGCTGCGACCTGCGCACCGCGTACAGCATCCCGATCCAGCAGGGTGACCTGAGCGCCTTTGGATGCGAAGTGTCTGGCGGTGGCCTCCCCAAGGCCGGAGGCGGCGCCGGTGATCAGCGCCGCGGTCGTATTCAGTTCCATGAGGCTCCCTCCCAAGATATGAACACTTGTTCAATAACTGACCAACAAGCCATCTGTCCAGATGACCGTCTGGATTTTCTGTGTCACCTTCTGGCGCGCAGCGTCAGCCGGCCAATTGCACGAGCGCGTGACGCTTTTTGCCGGCGCTCAGTTTCACCGGGCTCGACAAAGCACCGGCATCCAGCATCAGCCCGGCGTCGGTAAGCGGTGCATCGTCCAGTCGCGCGCCGTTTTCAGCGATCAAACGCTTGGCTTCCTTGCCGGATTTGGCAAG
>CAYODE010000252.1:0-4904 GCA_964402685.1 uncultured Aestuariivita sp.
TACAAACGCGCGGCCGAATTCGGCGGTGCCGCCGCCGCCCGAGATCTTGCCGCCTTCGACCTGACCGCCCAGATCTTGCATCATGACCTGTTGACCGTAGCAGATCCCCAGAACCGGAACGCCCAACGTGTACGCGCTGGCGGGCGGTCGTGGAGATCCCTCGCGTGTGACGCTGTCAGGGCCGCCCGAAAAGATGATGGCCTTGGGCGCGAAGTCTGCCAGAAAGGCGTCGGTCACATTTTGGTAGGGGTGGATTTCGCAATACACATTCAGCTCGCGCAGGCGCCGCGCAATAAGCTGCGTGACCTGGCTGCCAAAGTCGATAATCAGAAGACGGTCATGGGTGTGGGTCATGGCGTCTGACTAGGCGCAGGCGGGGCGCAGCGCAAGAGCCAGTCTGCGGAAGTGTTCCACTTACCTCCTTGGTCATGCAGAAGGCGCCCAGGCTTGGTCTGGTGCTCAAAGACCGGTCTTGTTAGGGAAACGCCAAGATTAAGGAGGTTTCGATGACCAGACTTCTTACCGAATTTGGCCAGGGCACGTCGCTGCGCCGGGGCGACTATACCGAAGCCGCCTGCCGTGCTGTACGCGATGCGCTCTGGCATAACTCTATCAATGTGGCAGAGCTGTTTGGCTTTCCAAAAGACGCGATGCAAATCCGCGTCGACGTTGGTGTGCAGCAGCCGAGCGAAGTGGATGTCTCAAGGGTGGCAGCCGAGTTTCCGTACGGCGCGCCCCAGATTTGCGTGGTTGAAGGTGGTCTCGACATTCCGCGCCCTGAAGGTGAGGGAAATCCAACAGTCATGGCCACAGTTGCTTTGTCGGTCAGCTTTGACATGGAGCGGGCCGATGACTGAGCAGCGCATGATTATCGAAATGGGCATGGGAAATGACATGTACGGGCAGGACTACACAAAGGCGGCTGCCCGCGCGATTGAGGATGCCATTCGGCATTCCAGCCTGCCCATCTTTGAAGCCATTGGCCTGTCGCACGATGAGATGCGTGTGCAAGTCACCGTTGGTGTCCAAGCGGCCGAGGCGGTGGACTGCGATGCGCTGAAAAAAGCCTTGCCGCGTGGAAGCGCAGAGGTACGGGCTGTCCAAGGCGGGTTGAACGTTGAAAACCCGGAAACCGGTGGCGTCATCGTGATTGCATCTGCGGCGGTCGAAGCATTCCTGCCCAAGCAAAGCGGCTGGCGCCTGAGAAACGGCTGACAATACTCGCTCTTGTCGCTTTTTTCTCCCAAGGGGCGCAATTTGCGACCGAATGCCTGGCCACTCGCGCTATCTCAGCGCAACACGACTCGTCTTGAATTGAGGAGCATGAGGATATGGCCGAAGCACCAACACGTCGCAGAGCCCGAGGGGGCGGGGGTGCAGCGCGTCGCGCTGAACGTACGGCCGTCCATTTCGAGACGGCCAAGTATATCGAGCGCAACATCCCGAATTTCGAGGTGCTGACGGAAGAGGCGTTGGAAATCATCGAAACCAATGCCGAGACTGTTTTGGAAGAAATTGGGGTGAACTTCGTCGCCAACCCGGCCGCGCTGGACCGGTGGCGTGAGGCCGGTGCCGATATTGATGGAGAGCGTGTCCGTATTCCGCGCGGGCTGGCACGGAAGCTGTGCTCGACTGCACCATCCTCTTATACACAACACGCCCGCAACCCCGCGCGCAGTGTCGAAGTCGGTGGGAAGAACCTGGTGCTGGCGCCGGTTTATGGACCACCCTTTGTGCGCGACGCGTCAGGCGGACGCCGGTACGCGACCATGGCGGATTTCGAAAAGTTCGTGAAGTTGGGCTACATGTCGAAATGGCTCCACCATTCCGGCGGAACCGTGTGTGAACCGACGGACGTGCCGGTCAATAAGCGGCACCTAGACATGCTTTATGCCCATATGTCGCTGTCGGACAAACCATTCATGGGTTCGGTGACGGAACCTGTGCGCGCACAAGACAGCGTGGACATGTGTGAGATTCTGTTCGGTAAAGACTTTGTTCAGCAGAACACGGTGATGACCTCGCTGATCAACATCAACTCACCAATGACGTTTGATGACGTGATGATGGGCGCCTTGGAAGTCTATGCCAAAAACAACCAGGCTTGCATCGTCTCACCGTTCATCGTGGGCGGGGCCATGGCACCTGTATCGGTCGCCGGAACGCTGACCCAGGTTTTGGCCGAGGTACTGGCGGGGATCGCATATTCTCAGCTCGTCCGTCCAGGCGCGCCAGTGATCATGGGGGCGTTCGTCACCTCGATCGATATGAACTCCGGGGCGCCGACCTTTGGGACGCCGGAGGCTAGCCATATCACCTATGGCGCTGGGCAATTGGCGCGGCGGCTTGGCCTGCCTTTCCGGTCGGCGGGATCGTTCACGGGATCCAAACTTCCTGACGCGCAAGCGGCGTACGAGACGGCCAACAGCCTGAACATGGGGCTTTTGTCCGGTGTGAACTTCATGCTGCATGCCTGCGGTTGGTTGGAAGGCGGTCTTGTGTCCTCGTTTGAAAAGTTCGTGATGGATGCCGATCAGCTGGGTACGTTGCATCATCTGGCGCGGGGCGTCGAGGTCGATGAGAATGCGCAGGCCATGGACGCCATTGCCGAGGTTGGTCCGGGCGGCCACTACCTTGGATGCGCGCACACGCAGGCCAATTTCAAGTCCGCGTTCTGGAAGTCCGATCTGCTGGACTACAAACCGTTCGAGACATGGGAAGAGGAAGGTGCGCGCGACACGCAGGCGTTGGCCGCTCAACGGGTCGAAAAGCTTTTGGGCGATTATCAAAAACCTGCGCTGGATCCGGCCACAGACGAGGCGCTCAAAGATTACATCGCACGCAAGAAAGAGTCGATGCCGGACGCATTCATGTAGGCGACTGACGCGCACCAGCGCACTCGTTGTCACGACTGATCTGACTACCGCGCAGAATGCGTGCTTCTCCAACCATCGCGATCAATAGATCCAGATGAGCGGGCAGAGAATATGCGGTGTCTTGGGTCTTTCGCAGGCGGTTGAGGTCCGCCTCCTGCTGAATCAACCTTAAAAGTGCGTCGCCAGACCGCGGTACCTGTCCATATCCAAGCACACGTGGCAGATGCGTTTCACGGTAGTAATTCTCGGCCCCAAGGCGCGCGGCGCGGATTAACAGTTTGGGGCGCGTCAAGCCGTCCATCATAGTCAGAACATCTTGCATGTTGATGTACCTCTTTGAGTGTTCTTTGATCGAAGGTTAAACATCTCACAACTTAAGCGGGTGTTGCGGAATCGCGTCAGCCACCGTTCGCCCCCTTCACATCTGTTTACCATTTAGAAACAATGCTGTGCAGATCGGCTCATTTTACCCTCTGGCCATGGTTGCAACCATGGGTAGAGTTTGTGGGAGAGTTCCGTTCAAGGGACCGCGATGTGAGGAACGAATGTTGAGAACGGAAGCCACCGCCCGGTTGCCAGCCTGGGTGTCAGATCAATCCGCGCGATACCTGGAACATATCGAAGCCGGGAAAACCATTCGCGGACTTGCACGGGATCAAGACTGTCATCCTTCCACCATCCTCCGCCAAATAAGGCGTGTGGAAACAAGACGCGACGATCCTCTGATTGACGAGGTGCTGAAGTCTTTGGGCCGACTTGTTGTCAATGCCCCGGTTTGCCGTCCATCGATGGCGCCGGTGGCCTTCAGGAGGTCATCTGAAATGTCAATTCAAACAGTTTCATCCGCACTCGAAGCTGGTGAGGTTCCCAGTGATGCCGAATTGGCCCGCGAAGCGCCGCGAATCTTGCGCCGTCTTTGCGAGAACGGAGCGGTTTTGGCGCTTGCTGCTGATATGGACAAAGCGGTTGTCGTGCGGGATGGGCCAGAAGGAACAAGCGCCCGAACGGCGGTGGTGGACCGCGCCGTGGCACAAGCGATGGCGCTGAATGAGTGGATCAGTTGTCAGGTAAATGGACGGATTTCGCGCTATACGATCACCCAAGCTGGTCGTTGCGCATTGAACAAAATGATCGCTAACGAAGAAAGAAATCGCGCCGCGATGGTCGAGGCGTTGTCCTGGCCGTCCGAGGACGGTGTCCCTGCAAATCCGAAAGAGGCACGCAAACCGCGCTACGGCATTCCGGAAAGTCCTTTGAGCGCCCTAGCGCGAAGAAAAGATCGGAACGGACGGCCGTTTCTGGACGAAACCCTTGTTTCTGCAGGAGAGCGTTTGCGCGAAGACTTTGAATTGGCGCAAGTCGGATCGGCCGCTGGACAAAACTGGGATCGGTTGTTGACGGGGGGTGTCCGGACGATCGGAAATGACGGCATCCCGCAGATAGGTCAGAGCGCTGCGCAAGATCGGGTGCTGCTAGCGCTCCAAGATCTGGGTCCAGGTCTCAGCGATGTCGCGCTCCGGTGTTGTTGTTATCTTGAGGGGTTGGAGACTGCGGAGAAACGGCTGGGCTGGTCAGCCCGGTCTGGAAAAATCGTGCTTCGCATCGCTTTGCAACGCTTGAAACGTCACTACGCTACGCTCAGTGAGGACGCGCAGATGATCGGATAGAAGGAACGCTGTTGGGGCAGCAAGCGGGTTATTAGCGCGGTCTGCATAGCGGCCATGCGTCGCGTCGCTTTGACCTTTGGGCAGCTTATGTTATTGGACAGCAAATCTGACCAAAATCGAGGTGGTCCCGTGCGCGATCTGAAAATCCCTGAACAGCGCCACCCTGAAAAGGCCCGGCGTCCTGACAACCCGCAGCCCAAAAAACCCGATTGGATTCGGGTCAAGGCGCCCGGGGGGAAAGGATACGCTGACACACATAAGATCATGCGGGAAAACAAGCTGGTCACTGTGTGCGAGGAAGCGGGTTGCCCCAATGTTGGCGAATGTTGGAGCCAAGGCCACGCCACCATGATGATCATGG
>CAYODE010000253.1:0-4899 GCA_964402685.1 uncultured Aestuariivita sp.
CGCTCGACCCCAAAGGAGTCTGTGGCTTAATGTATCTTTTTCTGGCCTTTCTGCTGGTTCCACTCATTGAAATCGCTTTGTTTATTCAAATTGGCGGTGCGATCGGTCTGTGGCCCACCCTCGCGATTGTGATCCTGACGGCTGTTTTGGGGACATGGTTGGTGCGGACTCAAGGGCTTATGGCTATGGGGCAACTCCGCAATTCCTTTTCAGAACTTAAGGATCCGTCAGAACCGCTTGCGCATGGCGCCATGATCCTGATCGCCGGCGCATTGTTGCTGACGCCAGGCTTTTTCACCGACGCGGTCGGATTTTTGCTCCTGACGCCGCCCGTCCGGATGGCCGTATACAGATATGTGCGAGCACGGGTTAACGTCCAGCACTTTGAAATGGGCCCAGGACCGAACCCAAGAGCCGCGCGTGATGACATTATCGATGGTGAATTCGAAGAGGTGAAACCGCGTGACCCCAAGGCGGGACCTTCGGGTTGGAGTCAAGGGAATATCGGCAAGGATTGAGGCCTGCGCTTCAAGCTGGTACAGGACCGCCAACCCGGTTTTCAAGGAGATCCCGATGACGGACAAAGACGAAGCAGCTGCGGCGCCTCAACAACAACAAGCGCAACCTCAAATGAAGGTCCTCGGCCAGTTCGTCCGCGATCTTTCATTTGAAAACATCATGGCGCAAAAAGGCATCTCGGGAGAGGTTCAGCCCGACGTGAGCGTTCAGGTGAACCTCGACGCAAAAAAGCGGTCGGTGGAACACCAATACGATGTCACAATTAAGCTGAAAGTAGATTCAAAGGCAAAAGCAGGCGGTGAGCCGCTGTTTCTACTGGAGTTGGAATATGCCGGTATCTTCCACATTGAAGGCGTTCCAGACGCGCAGATGCATCCATTCCTTCTGATCGAATGCCCGCGAATGCTTTTCCCATTCTTGCGTCGCATTGTCAGTGATGTCACCCGCGACGGCGGCTATCCTGCATTGAACTTGGAAAACATCGACTTCGTGTCGATTTACCGCAACGAACTGGCGCGCCAACAAGCCGCGCAACAGGCCTCCCAAAACGGGAACGCGGCCGGAACAGCTGACGCCTGAGCATGTAGCGCGCGGGTTATCCCGCGCGCGACCACAAGGCACCGTCGCCCAGTTTTTCGACAAATGCTTTGTGCGCCGCGTCTTCTTCATCTGTAATTCGGGGTGGAAGCGCAGTTTGCCGCGCACGAGGGCGCCATTCATCCTGCCCTCCGGATGTTGTAGCTTGAACCGACGTTGCAAGCCCAAAATCTGGCTGCCGGCCTCCGATCAACTCGAGATAAACCTCAGCCAGAATCTCGCTGTCCAGCAATGCGCCGTGTAACGTTCGCGCCGAATTGTCGATCGCAAATCGACGGCAGAGCGCGTCCAAAGATGCAGGTGATCCGGGGAACCTCTTGCGTGCGATCAGCAAGGTATCGATGGCTTGATCGAACGGCAGCAGCGGCAAACCCATCCATCCCAGTTCGGCATTCAGAAATTTCATGTCGAAGGCTGCGTTGTGAATAATCAGCTTGGCGTCCCCAACAAAATCCAAAAACGCTTGCCCGATCTCGGCAAACTTTGGCTTGTCTCGCAGAAAGTCATCTCCTAGCCCGTGCACCTCAAACGCCTCTTGCGGCATGGCGCGCTCGGGATTGATATACTGGTGATATGTGCGCCCGGTCGCCACGTGATTGTGAAGCTCGACGGCCCCAATCTCGACGATCCGATCCCCGGATTCAGGATCAAAGCCAGTCGTTTCTGTATCTAAGACGATTTCACGCATCTGCCTGCCCTCGGATCTGTTTGACGATAGACTGCACCTGTGCTTTTGCGTGTTCAATAGTATCAGTTATGATCACGTGATCCGCCCGCCGCCTTTTTTCGTCATCGGGCATTTGTTTCGCTCGGATTTGTTCGAATTGTGCTTCGCTCATCGTCCCACGTTCTAAAACACGCGCTTTTTGGACTTCGGATGGCGCAGATACAACGACCGTGACATCCATTGCGGCGTTGCCGCCTGTTTCAAACAACAGGGGTATGTCGAATACCAGAATATCGGCAGTTGCAGAGGCGATAAATGTTGATCGATCTTGTGCGACTAGGGGATGCACGATCTGTTCAATCTGCTGTAGAGCTCCAGTATCTTGGGAAATAATGGCTTTCAATGCGTCGCGAGACACCGCGTCGTTGATGACTGCGCCAGGAAAAACAGCACGCATGGGCTCAACTGCCGAGCCACCTTTTGCATAAAGACGATGAACGGCTGCATCCGCGTCCCACAACTCGCACCCTTCTTCGACGAACATCGCCGCCGTCGTGCTTTTGCCCATCCCGATTGAACCGGTCAGACCAAGCTTAACAGTCATCGCAGTGCTGCTGCCCGTGTTCCGGCATCGACTTCCGGACGCGTTCCAAACCATCGTTCAAAACAGGGAACCGCTTGATGCAAGAGCATTCCCAACCCATCAACAGTGATACAACCAGCATCTTCGGCTTCGCGCATCAGCCGGGTTTGGAGCGGTTCATAGACAAGATCAGTCACGACCGTTCCCTTTTGCAGCCCGTCCAAAGGTACCCGCATTTCTGGTTTGCCCTTCATTCCAAGTGACGTGGTGTTCACAACCAAAGCTGCTTCTTCCAAAATGTTGCCCGCTTGAACCCAATCCACAACGGTCACACGCTTCCCAAAATCGTCTTTGAGCTTTTCCGCCCGGACTCTTGTACGATTGGTGATCATGATTTCGGACACGCCTGCATCAGCTAAGGCAGCGACAACTGCCCTTGCCGCGCCCCCAGCTCCCAACAGAACGGCTTTACCATCGCTTGCCTTCCAGGTTGGTGCGCCCTGACGCAGGTTTTCGATGAACCCGTATCCATCTGTGTTATCTGCCATAATCCGTCCGTCGCGCCGGAAAATCAGGGTGTTCGCCGCCCCGATCAATGTCGCACGGTCTGTAATCTGATCGGCATACGACATCACCATCTCTTTGTATGGGATCGTAACGTTGCACCCAACGAAACCCATTGAAGGCATTGTGCGAATAACGCGCTCCAGATTGTCAGGAGCAACATCCATGGGCACATAGTGACCGCGCAATCCATAGCTGCTTAGCCAATAGTTGTGCAGCTTAGGTGATCGCGAATGCGCAATCGGGGATCCAATGACCGCGGCAAGCGGAATTCTCTCATCGGTCATCTTTGCAACACCCCCCGTAGTGTCAGATACGCCAACAGATCTAACAGGGGCATACCCAAAACGTTAAAGTAGTCGCCGTCAATCCGCGTAAAGAGCCGTACGCCTTCTTCTTCCAGCTTATACGCCCCAACTGAGTGGCGAATACTGTTCCAGTTCCGTGCGATGTAGTCCGCCAGATATTCATCTGACGCGTCTCGCATGAGCAAACGAACCTGTCCGACATGCCGCCAAACCGGCTTTCCGTCTTCATAGATGACGGCGGCCGACAAAAGCATATGCCGTTCGCCTCGCATCGCCTGTAGTTGACGAAGCGCGTCTTCCTCGCTCTTCGGTTTCGACAACAGATCGCCTTGGAAGTCTAAAACCTGATCGCATCCGATGACTAGCCCAGGGACTTTGCTGCTGACCTTGCGGGCTTTTGCCTCCGCCAATGCATCTGCGATCTCCCTCGGGCCCGCATCTTCGGCCAAAAGGGAAGCTTTGATCATATCCTCATCGACGCGAGCGATTTGGGTTTCGAAGTGCACTCCCGCGTTGCGTAACATCTGCGCGCGAATTTCAGACCCGGATGCCAAAGTTATGGGGGTATTCATGTGGAAAACCGTGTGGGACTCAGTGCGAATGATATGGGTACGGTTTGCCGGAAAATGCGTTCAAGATGCAAGTCACGGTGGACGCGGGGACTGTTCCGTCAGTTACACCAATTTTTCCCCCTATGGATTGGATAAATCGGTCGTCGTGGACAAGTCACATTATTCTCTTCTATCCCAGACTTATCCACCGTCACAGAAATGCCATCTTACGCTTAAAGTATTGCAATATAAAGACTACTTCTCTTCTCCCCAGAGGAATCGCTCAATAGCGTCTCTGTTTTCTACATCGTGGAAAACGCACCGATAACCACGAAATCCCCAAGCTCTCCTGCCCCCAACAAAATCATCATCCTTTCTTTATATCTTTATATATTATTAAAGAGGGGCTCAGACTGATGAGACCCAGATGACCGATTTTTTAATCAACGCATATCCTTGGACCAAGTCACTCCATATTATTTCCGTGATGGCCTGGATGGCCGGATTGTTTTATCTCCCCCGACTGTTTGTCTATCACGTTGAAAAAGGAGATGAGATTGAAGGATTGCCTCCACTCTTCGAGGTAATGGAACGTCGTCTCCTGCGAGCGATCATGAATCCTGCGATGATTGGTACCTGGATATTTGGTCTCGCTCTGGTATTCACTCCAGGGATCGTTGATTGGAGTTTTATCTGGCCTTGGACAAAAGCAGTTTCGGTTCTTGGAATGACTTGGTTTCATCACTGGCTGGGCCTGAGGAGGAAAGACTTCATGTCCGGTCAGAACACGGTTACGAGCCGGCAGTATCGCATGATGAATGAAGTGCCGACTGTTTTGATGATCGTTATTGTGTTCTCTGTCATTTTTAAATTCTGACGGATTTGACTCCACAGCCCCCCGCGCGTATCTAACGTTCAACTGACCCGTCCGGGTTAAGTGTTTTTCCAAATGACACATATGTCACTCCGCTGCTCACATGCGGGTGCATTCGGGTATCCAAAACATGACTGACAAATTGAATCTGTCCGATCTCAAGGCGAAAAGTCCAAAAGATCTCCTCGCGATGGCTGAGGAGCTAGAGATCGAAAACGCCTCGACCATGCGTAAAG
>CAYODE010000254.1:0-4872 GCA_964402685.1 uncultured Aestuariivita sp.
ATTGTTCGTCGGTCGGTGACTTTCTGGTGTTGAATAATCTGGTGGATGACCTGAAAATCGCGGTCAACTGATCCGCGCAACATCCGAGGCATCATGCTGGATACCAAAGGTGCGGCGATTTTCGCCGCACTATTCTTTTTTCTAATGCCATTGGCAGCCGCCGCTCAGGACGTAACGCTGACGTCGCGGGATGGCGGCGTCGAGATCAGCGGCACTCTTCTGGGGTTTGACGGTGAATTTTACCGCGTCGAAACGATTTATGGCGAACTGACCGTTGATGGGTCTGGCGTGACCTGCGAAGGACCGGGATGTCCTAACCTGTTGGATTTTGTTGCCGAAGTCGACTTTTCAGGATCTTCAACCATCGCTGAAGTGTTGATGCCGGCCTTGCTGGAAGGGTTTGCGTTGCGCAATGGTTTTGGTGTGCAGCGCATCAACGTGAGTGACACCCTCGTTGATTACGTCCTGAGCGATCGCCAATCCCAAAAGACTTTGGCGCGATTTGGATTTCGCATCACGACAACCGATGAGGGGTTCGCGGATCTGCTTGCCAATGAGGCGGATGTTGTTTTGGCCTTGCGTGAGATCCGTCCAGATGAACGCGCCCGGGCGCGAGAGGCTGGAATGGGCGACATGACGGATCGCAATCGCAGCCGGGTTTTAGCCTTGGACGCCATGGTTCCCATCGTGGCACCTGGAAATCCGGTTAAGGCGATTTCGATGCCGGATCTGGCAGCAGCGTTTTCTGGCGAGATTATCAATTGGTCGGAACTTGGAGGGCCGGACGCACCGATTGTCTTACATTTGCCAGACGCGGGGTCAGGCTTATCCCAAGCGGCCGAAGATCGCTTGTTGCGCCCGGTCGATCTGGAACTGCCCGAAGGCGTCAAACGCCACCGCGTTACTAGCGCACTTTCCCGCGCGGTGACTACCGATCCTTTCGCCTTGGGGCTTGTCAGCTACGCAGAAGTTGGAAATGCGCGGATGCTGACGTTGACCGGGCCATGTGCGTTTACCTTGGAAGCAACACGGCGAACGATCAAAACGGAAGATTATCCTCTCACGTCACCGATGTTTTTGTACATGCCCGCCAGACGACTTCCGAAAGTGGCCCGGGATTTTCTGGCCTATTTGCGTGGGCCGTCGGCGCAGATTGTGATCAGGCGAGTTGGTTTTGTTGACCAGGCCCCGGAAGAGATTTCCATCAATCGGCAAGGCGACAGGTTCGCGAACGCTATTGCTGCGGCCGGGCCCGAAGTTACGTTGGATGAGATCCAGCGCATGGTGTCCACACTCCGTCCGATGGTCCGCCTGACGACGTCCTTCCGTTTCGAGGCCGGTTCGACCCGTTTGGACGCGCAATCGCGATCCAATGTCGAACAATTGGCACGGTCAATAGAAGCCGGTTTGTACGACGCACGCGTGCTCAGTTTCGTAGGGTTTTCTGATGGTGATGGCCCTGCACCAGCCAACCTGGAAATTGCCCGACGCCGTGCGACTGCGGTAAGAGACGCGGTGATCGCGGCAGCCGAAACTGTCAGTCCCGAACGGGTTACGATGAATGTCGAAGCCTATGGCGAAGCGATGCCGATGGCTTGCGACGACAGTGCATGGGGTCGCCAGGTCAATCGTCGCGTCGAAGTTTGGCTGAGGTGATCGATCTAAAGGTAGCCTTGCGCCCGAAAGCTCATTTCGGTCTCTTTTCCGATAATCAAATGATCATGCAGGTTTAAACCCAACGCATCGCACGCAGCGTGCACTTGGGCGGTCATATCAAAATCCGACTTACTGGGTGTGGGATCCCCGGATGGGTGATTGTGCACCAGAATCAACGCGGATGCATTGATCTCAAGCGCACGTTTGACGATTTCACGTGGATAAACGGGCACATGGTCCACCGTTCCCTTCGCTTGTTCCTCGTCCGCAATCAGCATGTTCTTTTTGTCCAGAAACAAAACTCGGAATTGTTCCGTATCCCGATGTGCCATTGTCGTATGACAGTAGTCCAAAACTGCATCCCAACTCGAGATCACGTGCTGTTGCATGGCTCGCGCACGAGCCAACCGTTGTGCAGCGGCTTCAACGATTTTGAATTCAGTCACAACCGCGTCCCCCACGCCCTTGATCGCTTTTAGTTGTTGATGATTCGCCGTGATGACCCGGTTAAAGTCGCCGAACCTGTCGATCAATGTACGCGCCAAGGGTTTCACATCTTGGCGTGGAATCGCGCGGAACAGGATCAGTTCAAGCATTTCGTAATCGGGTAAAGCTTGTCCGCCGCCTTCTAAAAACCGTGCTCGCAATCTCTTGCGGTGGTCAGAAATATAGGAGGGTAAGCGCGCCCCTTTTGTGATGGGTTTCGGCTCGGCCTCATCCAGATCAAACAGGGTTGGACCCTCGCGGAAAGCAGCGGACTGGCTCATAGGGGTCAGATTGGGTGCGGAGCGTGAAGAATGTGTTAATGGACGGCAGGCCGGTTAAGGATAAATGCTTCTTCCACTATATCGTTTTTTTCAGTGCCCAGATGGGTCATGCCAACACGTCGCATCAGCGTGATGGACCGAGTATTTCGTTGATCACTCCAACACCGGATGGCCCGAACGTCTGTCTGCTTCCAAACAAGACCAAACGCGAGTTTGATTGCGTCACTGGCAAACCCTTGCCCCCAATACGCGCGAGCGAGCGTGATGCCCAATTCGACATGTGCCGCGTCTTCGGACAGGAATACGCCCATGTCTCCCATCACATCGTCTTGTGCATTCACAATCCCGATCTGGCACCATTCGGCGGGCGCAAAGAGTGGCTGCGTCTCTGCCGCTGTCAGAAAGTGCAACGCTGTGTCTGGTGTCATTTGCTCCCAGGATTGATAACGCGCGACCTCGCTATCCGATCGATAAGACATGAACGCATCAAGGTCACCTCGTCGCAATCGACGGAGTGATACGCGTGAGTTTCGTGCAAGAACGGTCATCTCACATACCGTGCGTCATGCGCCCCGGCAGGTCCAGCGCGTAACATGCCCCGAACTGCGCCGGGGCATTAGCGCTTTAGCCTTTCATCCCATCCCAAAAGGATTTGACGCTGGAAAAGAAGCTGTTGGATTCCGGGTTGTTGTCTTCGCTTAGCTCGTCGAACTCTTTCAAAAGCTCTTTCTGCCGGGTGGTCAGATTCACGGGCGTTTCTACGGCCAACTCAATGAACATGTCACCTTGAGCCCCACCGCGGAGAGCCGGCATGCCCTTTGAACGCAGGCGCATCTGGCGGCCTGATTGACTGCCGGACGGGATCTGTACGCGTGCGCGACCGCCGTCAATCGTCGGCACTTCTATTGACCCGCCCAGAGCCGCTTTGGACATGCTGACCGGGACGCGGCAGAACAGACTTGATCCATCGCGTTCGAAGAGTTCGTGCTGTGAAACCTCGACAAAAATATAAAGATCGCCGGGAGGTCCGCCGCGCATGCCCGCTTCGCCTTCGCCGGCGAGACGGATGCGCGTGCCTGTTTCCACTCCTGCCGGAATATTGACGTTGAGTGCCCGCTCTTTTTCAACCCGTCCAGAGCCACCGCAGACCTTGCAGGGGTTCTTAATGATCTGTCCCAACCCGTTGCAGGTGGGACATGTGCGCTCAACTGTGAAGAAACCCTGTTGTGCGCGCACCTTTCCCATTCCGGAACATGTTGGGCACGTCACGGGTTCTTCCGCACCTTCGGACCCGGACCCTGAGCAGGCTGTACAGGTCGAGAGCGTCGGAACTTTGATCGTTTTTTGAAGGCCTGAATAGGCTTCTTCGAGCGTGACCCTCAGATTATAGCGTAAGTCGGATCCACGGGTCGCGCGTTGCCGTCCGCCACCACCGCGGCCGCCCATAAAATCACCAAACAGGTCGTCGAATACATCCGAAAACGCGCTGGTGAAATCGCCCTGGCCACCACCGAAACCGCCGCCCGGCCGTCCTCCACCGCCTTCGAAAGCAGCATGACCAAAACGATCGTACGCCGCTTTCTTTTCGTCGTCTTTTAGAATTTCATAAGCCTCGTTCGCTTCTTTGAACTGGGCTTCGGCATTGGGATTGTCGGCATTGCGGTCCGGGTGTAATTCTTTTGCCTTTTTGCGATAGGCTTTCTTGATCTCGTCACCGGACGCGCCTTTCGACACCCCTAAAACGTCGTAGTAATCGCGTTTTGACATCGTATTGCCCCTTTCACCGGAACAAGTCGGGCCGGCCCGGATACCGGACCGGCCCCAAATGTGTCCCGGCTTTACGCCTTACGCACGTTTGTTGTCATCCAGATCTTCGAATTCGGCGTCGACGATATCGTCGTCATGCGCTTCATCCGCAGCAGGCGGTTCGTCATCGCCATCTTCCTGGCTGGCCTTATAGATCGCTTCGCCCAGCTTCATCGCAGCCTCGGTCACGTTCTGGATGCCGGAGCGGATCTTTTCAGCGCCGGTGTCTTCTTTTTCCAGATCGTCTTTCAAGGCCGAAATCGCCAACTCGATCGCTTCAATGGTTGTTGGGTCGACCTTGTCGCCGTGCTCTTCCATCGACTTTTCGGTCGAGTGGATCAGAGATTCAGCTTGGTTCTTCGCCTCGATCAGCTCGCGGCGTTCCTTGTCGGCTTCCGCGTTCTCTTCGGCGTCCTTGACCATTTGTTCGATGTCCTCATCGCTGAGGCCACCCGAAGCTTGGATGGTGATCTTCTGTTCCTTGCCGGTACCCTTATCCTTGGCTGACACAGATACGATGCCATTTGCATCGATATCGAACGTCACCTCGATCTGGGGCATGCCACGTGGTGCAGGCGGGATGTTTTCCAAGTTGAATTGGCCCAGGATCTTGTTGTCCGCGGCCATCTCGCGCTCACCTTGG
>CAYODE010000255.1:0-4869 GCA_964402685.1 uncultured Aestuariivita sp.
CTCGAGGTCATTTTGCCCTACTAGGCGGGGGGCTGCATCATGAAGCAGCTTATCATTTTAGGCGTCCTAGCGGTCGTCATGGCAGGAGCAGGTTATGCCGCCGGTATGTATTTTGCGCCCGAGCCTGAGCCCGTTCCGGCCTATGCCACCCAGAAGGAAACGCTGTACAAACTTCCTTTGGGCAAGTTCACGACACAGGTCGTAAAACCCACCCGCTTTTTTAACATCGCATTCAAGCTGGATGTCTTTATTGCCGGAGCCTCGAACTTCGAAAACATGAATGGCGGGCTCAGCCGCAACAGAATGCGTGAAGACGTTATCGGGCATCTGGCGACGATGGTAGAGACAACTCTGTGGGTTGAAGAAACCGATCAGGTTGAAATTGATCAGGACGAGTTGGCGATGGCCGTCGCGCGGAAGCTATATCAGGAGTATCCAATGGTCCGCTCGGCACGGATAAGCGAGTTTTTTACATCGCGCGTCGATAGATAAATTTCTATCTGACAGCGCGCACGCTTTCTGCGGTTATGAGTTCATCACCTTCAACACGATAGAAGATCTGGCCAGAGGAAAGTGTCACCTCTTGGATTTCAGCATCCCGATAGGCCACGGCGTCAATCTGATCGCCTTGTTCGTCAAATGCGCGGATGCGGATCTGGTAATTGCCCTGCAGGGCGTTTTGCCCAGTTTCCGTTCGCCCGTCCCACGTGAACGATTGTTCTTCATCCGCAGCCCCCGGTAAGCCACTTAAGGTGCGAACTAGCTGGCCCGTGGGGCCAAATATCTCTACCGAAACGTCGTCGGCCGACCGGCCGAGTTTGTAGCTACCTTCAGCGCCATTTTCACCGAGAACCAGTGTATTGGTAGCAAAGCTTGCGTCTTGGCCGACCAAAGTTGCACTCGCCGTCAAGGATATAGAGTCCAACTGCGCGCCCAAGTTCTCCAAAAGGACGTTCGTCTGTGCGGCTTGTTCCACTTGGGATAGCTGCGCCAACTGCGTGACAAATGTGGTGCTATCCATGGGCTCCAACGGATCCTGGTTACTGATCTGCGCCGTCAGCAATTCGAGAAAGGTGGTGTAATCCTCGCTGAGCTGGCTAAGAGCCTGGTTCCCACTCGACTGTGCGGTGGTCGTGGTTTGCGTAACGCCTGGGATATCCATCGTGGTTCGTCCCTATTATGTAATCAGATCAAGCTGATCGCCTTCGATGATTGCGGTGGCGGCGCTTTCGATTGATTGACCTGTTTCAAAGATACTTGCGCTGCCATCATCTGCGGTGTTGCCCGCGTTGTCCCCGCCAGAATTGTCCTGTTGGCTGGACATATCTTCAAAGCTGAAGGTGGCGTTATTTTCCATCCCCGTGATCTGAACCCAAGGATCCCGCATTTCTCTGAGCGCGTTCAGAACAACACTATTGTCAGCACGGATAACGACGTTGGTTGCACCATCACCGTCGGTCGTCACCTCAATTTCGATGTTACCCAGACCGCGTGGGCTGAGTTCGATGCGAGTTTGTCCGTCAGCAACGTTCGCTGTGCGAATTTGATCAACGATCGCGGCAGCAAATCGTGAAGATTTGGGTGTGGACGCATCGCCACTCTGTGCCGGGGTCGTCATGTCTATTGAAGTGCCGCTTGTCCAAAAGGGTCGATCAAACGGCAGCAGATCTGCAAATCTTGGTTCTACGACAGAGAGCAGACCCACTCCGGGGTTCTGCAGAGTCAGCTGGCCGTTGGAAACGTTCGAAACAAACTCAAATGTCGATTTGAACAGTTCGGCAGCCGACCAGCCCTTTTCAGAACCTTTCTGAGCAAACGCCATGGCGACCTGCAAATCGATGGGATTTGTTGGGCTTGATGATTGGCTATCGCCAATTGCGGAGGTCTTGACAGTCGATCTTACCTGAGCGCCGGCTTGTACAGAATTCACTGCGCCTTCAGCTTGAATGGCCAACCCCGGCAGCGTTGATGCTGCTGGTTGAGCTGCGACTCTGGCAATTTCAACGACTTCGTCGCGAGGCTGCGTTATTTGCGCGATCTGTTGAGTGAGCCGGGGTTGCTCTAACGTGCCTTCGTCCAGATTCAGTTGGATGGCTTTTAGGTTCGCTGGGACCTGGTCCAGTGGAGCTTGATCCAAAGCGGATTGAACAGCATTAGGGCTTAGACCGTTCTGGCCGGCTAACGCGGCGCCCAAGTTGAATTGTTGCTTAAGACCACTTGGGATCTCGGAGGCGCCTTCGATGAGGGTGCTCAGTTGGGTGACTAGGTCAACGAATGTGATGAGGCCCGAAATGTCAGAGGCCGGGCTTTCTCCCACCGCTTGTAAGATGATTTCGCCGGCTACTGTATCCGCCGGGCTAGCGTAGGCTGGGCTGAGTTTACTGACCAAGTCGATGCCGGTCGCTGCAGCAAAGTCGACCAGAGCCGAGGAAATCTGTTCGACCGCTGTCTCGATTTGGAGAGCCGGGTTGTTGTCCAAGTCGATGTTTTCAAGTGTTTGAAGAATTTTCGACAGCCGCGCGACGAGTTTGTCGATAGGTGTTGTCTGACCCTGAGCCGCTTCGCCACCGACCTGGCCGATCAGTGTGTTCACTGCATTTTTGAACGAAGCGCTTGGTTTGCCATCTGGTGACTGACTTGGCACAGCTGTGCCCAAGGACGACGCAGCGGCCCGCGAATTCGCCATCGTATCAACCAAAGTCAGGATCATTCAGATGTTCCGCCTGCCCAATAAGACAAAGTGCTGAATTTTTTACTCAGCTTCATTTGTTCCTCTTCTAGAAGAACATCAAACACGCCGTTTCGAAAGAACTATTTGCTTAAAGCAAGATTAAACTGAAGTATTCTGGATCGATTTAAGGATTGACTGTATGTACTGCTGCCATTGCATCAGGCCGTTCATCGAACATGACCGGCATGTCCTGACCTTTGAGTGTCAAGCTGCCACTGGCAACGGATGTGAGCACGCGGCCAAGATCACGACCCAAATCGGTCGCAGAAAACGTATCGGCCTGTGTTACCTGCTCTGGTTCCAGCAAAATGACGCTGTTTATCGGGATGTCGAACCCCAATTCTTCTGCCAATACATCGCCGAGTTGTAAGCCTGGCAACAACTCCACACTATCCGCAAATGCCGTTGGGCGGTCCATGCCTGAAGAGACCACCAAAGACACTGTCGGTACCGTTAAAATACCGTCCAAAAGTATCGCGAGAGGTGATCTGTTTGCGCCGCTGCGTACGTCGACGTCGCCAGACCAAATACGCGTCAAAAGTTCGTTCCGAACCATATTCTGCATCCCCCAATGACAAGTTTCCTTGCCACGCCAGAATAGGCGATTTCACGCCGAGGTTGAATAGGAACATTGTAAATTTCGAATCGGTTTTTGGGACATGTGCAGTGCAACTTTTGTTACTTCAGGTTGTACTGCACTATATCGCAACGGCGTATCGCAAACCGATAAGTGATTGAATTTTCAAAAGTACCCAGCGACATATTGTTCGAGGCGTTCGCGTACCGCCTAGATTTAGTGTGGTCTCCGAAATCCAGTGAACGGGGTGTTGATGTCAGAGATTTTACATTTCGGCACTTGACCGAGTTTTCGCCGAACCGATGTTCGAGTGGTTTGGAGCGGACTTTTTGCCGGCTTGGCGTGCTTTCAAACTGAGCGATACGGATCGTCCCAAACGTGTGTTCAGAGAACCGAAAGGTTTGGCTTGCAAGCCTGCCCTTCCAAGCCTGCCCTTCAAAGATAGCATTTGTTGAAAGACGACCTGCTTTGCTTGACGACTTGGCTTGCTCAAGCGGAATTAGTGTACAAGCGACTTAGGTGCGCCGAACAGATCTATTGTTCTTGGCTGACAGTCAGTTGATACCCGGCCGATCGGACGGTCCTGAGTGTCAGATCACCCCCGTAAGCGCTATCCAGTTTTTTACGAATTCTGGCGACATGAACGTCGAATTTTCTGTTGCCATAATTCCAGGGCTTGTTGTCGATCGCCAAGCTGAGGGTATCGCGAGTTACGATCTGCCCGCCTTGTTCCATCAGGACGAGAATGACCTGAGCTTCGATGTCGGTGAGTTCCGCCCTGCGAATAATGTCCGCAGCAATATCCATCGTACGGGCTTGTTCAGGTTCAAATTCGAAAGACAAACCAATTTGGTTCGCTCTTGTCCTTAACCTGTACGCAAGCTCCTTCAACGACAGGGGGAGCGTAAGAACTTCCTGTGCGCCCGCTTCAAATAGGATCTCGTTGGGCGTTTCGTCACCTTCGGACTTCATGCACAGAACAAACGGCCCATTGTCCCAAACAGCGAGTCGTTTGACCGTAGAGAGTGTTTCCGCGTCAAACTTGCCGGGGTTCACGACAACGAGGTCTGGCGGCGTTTTGTTCGTGCCGATTTCAGAGGACTGCAGAGCGCACTCAACGAACCTGGTCCGATAGCCGAACACCAAGTGAAAGAAATAGTGCAAATATAGTTTTGAACTGTCGTCGTCGTACAGAACGACTACGTTGCCCTGACCCGGGCCTCCGTCCCCCATTCCTTTTCTCGCACTTCCCAAGTATGTCGCATTATTGTCAGAAGCCGTCGCTTTGTTGCATAGCTATCCTTTGGTGGTTGCTCTTCTCGGCACCATCACAACCTAAACGTTTCACGAAACCGGCTTTCGTGCAAGTCTTGAACATCTTCACTAACTGTCAGATCTGTGGAAAAGCGGCTGTTCTTGCAGGCGTTGAACGTTGTGTAGGCATGTTGTGGTAAATTCTTAACCTCAGTTTGCAAAACCTTAACTTCTTCATGTCTATTGTTCTCGTACATCGCAGAAGCCATGTAAGTTTTCAAAGAACTAGGAAGCAAAAAGTGGAAAA
>CAYODE010000256.1:0-4869 GCA_964402685.1 uncultured Aestuariivita sp.
AGCGGTTCGCGACATCCGAAGTAGCGCAAGATCTGCAAGAATCCGGCTTTGCCATCGGTGGCAAACGCACATCCGCAACCGTTTTGTTTTGCGATATCCGCGGTTTTACCACCCTGTCGGAAAATCTAGCCCCTGAGGCCACGATTGAGCTGTTGAACACGTTCTATACCCTTATGTTTGAAGCTGTAACGAGCAATGGCGGTATTGTCAGCCTGATGCTGGGCGACGGCCTCATGGCGCTGTTCGGCGTACCACAGACACTGGAGAACACAGCACAAAATGCCGTCGCCGCGGGGCGCGAGATGCACAGCATGATCGACATGCTGAACGAAGAACGCCAGGCTGACGGGTTGGGTGGTTTCAAAATCGGCGTTGGGATTGCCACCGGCGAAGTCGTCGCAGGCTACGCCGGAACCGACACCCGTGCGACCTATACTTGCATAGGCTCCACGGTAAACCTTGCCGCACGGCTGGAGGCAAAAACAAAATCCACTGGCAGTCGCATCCTCGTTGATCAGGCAACCCTTGATCTGCTGGATGCACCAAGCGTGCAGGAAGAATTTGCTGCAACCGAGCTCAAAGGGTTCTCTCACCCAATAGACATTCACGCTTTGTGAAGCCACGGCTGCTTGAGATGATTGGTAAAAACACACGCGTTGCCGTCAAACGGTGCTCGCGGTTGTTCATAACACCGACGCAAAACCGGCAGTTCCAAATGACGATTTGCAGTTTCACTCAAATACAGCGTTACCGCTCCTAAAACCGATGAACGTTATCCTGTTGGCAGGAAACAAGGTGAGAGACTGCTTTGGGCGCGCTTCTGCCATTCGTGAAGACGAAGCATCGGCAATTGCCCAGCGTGCAGAACCTTCGCAGACGGCCCTTAGCGGTCATTCATCGTGTCTGACTGCGCCGCAGTGGTGCGTCACCAAGCCGGTCAAGCAGCATGCCAAGTTTTCCGTGTACTCATGCGCAAGACAAGGTTTGGCGAATTCGTCTGCTATGAGGACAGAGACCACACCACTAGGCGAATGTCGGAATAAAACGACGGCTCCAAGAGGGATCAAAAGGACCGACCGACAGAAACAAAATAGGTGGTTTCTCTGAAGTCATTAAACAGCTGCGAGGTCTTTAGTTCGCGATCATATCTGCGAACACCGAACCCCACATCCCAATACGGAGAAAGCTGATACCGCAGTGAGGCTTGAGCGTTAAACATCGAAGCCGCGCTGAGTTCTGTGCCCTCGAGCTGTAGTTGGATCGAAATACTGGGAGAAACCTGGAAATTCACCTGGGAGCTAAGATACGGCAGGAGTCTTGCATCTTCGACGTCGTTATCCAACGCGCCAGAGATGAGCCGTACTGAGGAGTATTGCAAGGCAAGCCCGCCGCCGACTTTCAGGTTGAACCGGTCTTCATCAACCAATGTGTAGCGATACACGCCGCGAATTTCGCTGAACACGAACTCCATTTGCGTATTCACGCCGCTTGGATACACAACTGAGTCAAACGACACCGGAGTAGCAAAGATTGTTTGGTCCCTGACTTCAAGCGGATCAATTTCCAGCACAAGTTCGTGGCGGTCTTGAAAAAAATACTCAACATCCAACCTTGCACTGGGTATTTGCGAAGCGGACTGGCCAAAGTTTTTGAGGTCAATCGCGCTTCCACTCGATGGAGCACGAACATCATTGCCGTCGACATTTAACGCCCCAAAGGACACCGCAAAACGCGACTTTGGTTTGAACGGCGCAACGGGCGCCACCGCAGAATGCGGTTGGCCCAAGGTGAACCCCAACTGCATCGCGAAGCCATCCCCGTTCATCATCGGAGTGAGTGTGACCCCCTCAGGCAAGGGCTCTGTGTATAACCAATTGCTCAACATTGCGATGCTTGCGCCGGCTAGTACGTCGTCAGCATAGTGCTTTTGAGCCCGAATTCTCGAATAGCCGACATAAGCTGCGGCCGCGTATGCCGGAATGCCAAAACGCGCACCATAGCGCGTTTGCAAGAAAGACGCGCCGACAAAAGCCGATGCCGTGTGACCTGAAGGGAAAGACTGAGCATTGGAAAAATTCGGACGCCACTTATCCACCGAGAACTTCAACCCATGAACAGTTAAGCCTGTTGTAAGAGCTGATCTCAACAGCTGCCGCCGCCCTTGCCTATCATCGTTCAGGTATGTGGCTCCAAACCCGAAAATTGGAATTGCATACTGAAGGACGTCGCCGATCTCTTCGATCGTGTCGCTCGCGTGGACCGGGGAGATGGTACAAATAGAGGCGATGGCAGCAATCAAGCGGCAACGGATGCCTGTACGTCCTCGTTTCAAGTCCGCTCTCCACAATGATGTCAGCCTTATTCCCCACCAGTTCATTATTTGTGTCAAGTATCGTACAGGCTGTGTGTTCAAATGGTTTTGCATGGCACACCCCTTTTGAAACGCGTCTTCCACAAACGAAAGGGTCCCGGCTGCCTAAGTGCGCAAAACCCAGTCAAAGAGCGGCTTGTCCCAGTCAAAATGTCAGTTCTGGGAAACACCCGCTCCTGAGGTTCCCTCGTATAAAAGACTAGATGTTTGGAAGAACCGAAACTCGCGTTTGCTTTGTGTTTTCGATGAAGTGTTTTCTTGTTCTGCCATGTGTCTCCGGAAGCTTCGATGCATGAACCTGAAAAATGGCATCGGCAAACATGTCCAACGCCAGATCACCAAAATAAGCGCGCCCAAGCCAGCTTTTGACCCGACTTCAAAACGCTGGAGCCTCAACCCGTCGTTCAGGCGTGCGCTGCAAAGTCGAAAACGGTGACCGCTCAATCTCGCACGCCGCAGACAAAAACCAACTCTTGCATGGAACCTGACTTTCTTCGAAGGTTTTTTGAGATCCCGCTGCTTGCAGATCGCGACATCTCAAGGCAGCACTTTGAGCCAAGCGGGAGAACCGCAAAAAACGATGAGATTTGATTTGCTTGGACTGCCGCGTGCCCCGTTTACAGGATTGATCGTTGCCCTGATTTTGTCATTTGAGCCTCTACATGCGGATGACCTCGCGTTTGAAGTGCCCTTTCTGACCGTGCGCAACCTTGCAGATGGGGATGGTCCAACCGCCTTTTTCGGAGATCAGCGAAGCAATTTACGCGCAGGCTGGTGTGAGGTCGGGAACGTAGAGTTAGGTGGGCTGGCACCACTTGCCGATGCAATTCCGCGCGCCATGCGCGAACAGCTTTTGCGGGTGGATCGGGTCCGAGTTATGGACCCAGGAAACTTGCTGGACGATCTGCAGGGAGGGGCCGATGCCAGCCTATCGTCACTATACGTACACGGCTATCTGATTGGTTTCGAAAAAGGCTGTCGGCGCGCGGGGCTGTTTAAACAAAACGCAGGACTGGATGATGGTCTACTGTGGTTCACATGGCCGTCTGACGGGGATGTTGCCAGTTATACAGTCGACGAGTCCGATCTTTACTGGAGCATTCCCGACCTGGCGGATGCCATCATTGAACTGGACCGACGTTCCGCATCCGGTGAGGGGATAGCTGTCATTGGCCACAGCCTCGGCGCACGAGGTGTCGTGCTGGCTTTACGGGAGGTGGCCTATCGGAAACCGGACATACGTCTCGATGAGGTAGTTCTGCTTGCCGCCGATATGGATTTTGGGATTTTCGCCAAAACCCTGCCGCTGATTTCGCAAGTCGTCGAAAACATCACGATTTATGTGTCAGACGACGATCGTCCGTTGGCGCTGTCGGCGCAACTTCACGGGTATGCACGCCTTGGGCAATCAAACAACGATTTCGCGAGGTTGTCCGGTGTGGAAGTGATTGATCTGCGCGTATTACCCAGCGAAACGCCAAGCGGCCATCTCTACCACATCCACAGCGCAGCGGTCGGACAGGACCTTGATCTCCTGCTCAACAAAAAACTGCGCGCACACGAACGCCCGAACCTAACGCCGTCCGGACCGAATACGTGGGTACTGCGACCCTAGCTAGCACCTTGGGCCAGCAAAAGCGGTATTGCCGGAACGCCAGCCCTGCAATCCCTTAGAACGCGCGCAATAATCATGGCCCATCAAGTTGCCGTTTACTAAGCTAAATCAGTTGATTTGGTTCGGGGAACGAGCATGCCGTGGATAAAGTCATTGATTTCCGGAATGTCCCTGCCCTGTATCCTTTTGGGTCTATCGTTCTTCGCCGCCTCGTTGACCCCCTCGCTCATCCCGCGCGAGCCGTTTGTTCAAGGCGTCCTTGGCGGGGTCGTCGTGGCGCTGGGTTACCTTTTGGGCAGAGTGGTCGATCTGATATGGCTTGCCGCCGATCTGCCGCGCATGCAGGGTCGGTTTGCGTTTGTTGCGAACTTTGCCTTTGCAGTGCTTGTCGCTGGATTTGCGATCTGGGCGCTGACTTTCAGTCTTGAATGGCAGAACGAGATTCGCCTGAAGATGGGTATGGAGCCCGCTGACGCAAAGCACCTGTTTCAAATTCTCGTCGTCAGCGTTTGTACCTTTTCGCTCTTCTTTCTGATCGGAGCATCAGTGGCAACTCTGTTCCGATGGGTCCGGGACCGCTTCTATCGCTTCATGCCTCCGCGTCGAGCCAACGTTCTGGGTTTGTTGACAGTCGCTCTGGTCCTTTTTGTTGTCACCCGTGACGGCATTTTTGACCAAGCCGTTAGGGGACTTGATGAAAGCTACGAGGCTGCTCAAATGCTGTTTGACGTCGCGCCTGAATTGCCAGAACGCCCGGATAAAGCCGGTTCCGCGAACTCTCTGATCGACTGGGCAGCGATGGGCCAGCCTGGACGGGATTTCGTTCTGGACGGCCCTAATGCCGCGGCGATATCAGCGTTTACGGGCAAGCCCGCGCTTAACC
>CAYODE010000257.1:0-4795 GCA_964402685.1 uncultured Aestuariivita sp.
CGCCGTCAGACGGAAATCAATGGGTCCTGACCCTAGGAGATCGAAAATGGCTGACATCATCACCCTGAAGACCCTCTGTGAAGAACTGAAGATTGACCCGCGCGAGGCCCGCGAACGCCTGCGCGCAGCGGCCAGCGATGCCAAAGCGAACCCCGAACTGGCGAAAGCGAGGAAGCCGCGCACCCCGTGGCAGTGGGTGAAGGGGTCCGCAGCCGAGAAGGAGGCGAGGCGGACGCTGCAACCTAAACCGTAGACGCACACAAAAGCGAAGACGACCAGGATCAAGGCAGAGTGCGCGGCATCATCGATGCCGCGTTTTTGTTAGCCTCATCAAGCGTACTCCACAAAGAATCACCGCAATCTGCGCAACTCTTCCGAACAGTATCGCCCGAAAAAATCTCACCCAGAGGTTCTTTTCCGAGGCATCATGGGGCCAAGAGAGCCATTTTTAGTAGACAAAGCGGGCGGTAAACAGGCTGTCTTTGCTGGCATGAGGGCAAAATTTTCAGCAACTTATCGATACTCTGGGCGAACAGGGGAGACCGCATCATAATCACAGTATTCGTAAAATACTGCGTCAGTCCTTGACCCATGAAGGTCGAGACAGTATCTACCAGATCAGCGACGTTGAGGAGCGCACTGTCATGACCGAGAAACACGACAAATTTCGGGAGCTTGCCGAGGGGCGTACCAACAAGGCCCTTGAGGCAATTGTCCGCATCGGTAAGCTATCCAATCGCCAGCTCTATGAGTGGGACGACGCCGAAATTCGCAAGATCGTAAAGGCGCTTCGGGACGCGGTGTCAGACGTGGAGAGCAGATTTGCTGCGCCGAAAGGGGCTAAAGAAAACAAATTCAAGCTGTAGTGGTGATGACATGATTGATCCCAAAGAACTCTGCCTCCAACTGATTTCCGCCGACAAGGAAGAGCAAGTGGTCGCCCTACTTGAGGAGGCGGGGTTCTGGGACAATCATGACTGTTGGCGCGACTTGGGCGACATGGAGAACAACTTCTCGACTGCTGGCGCTCAGCAGTCCGACCCCGTGGCCGCTTTGGTCGAAAAGCTTGTGAACGCCGCAGATGCTCGACTCATGAACGAGTGTTTGGTTGCAGGAATTGATCCGCAGGGCCCCGCCGCCCCACCCTCGGTGCGCTACGCAGTAGCGCAACTCATCCAGAAGTCGGCGCATCCTGAAAACGAGACGAATGGTCTGATCGAGAACATGACCAGGGAAGAAAGAACTACCCTGGCCAGGGGGATCACGCTCGCTGCAACTGGTCTCAAAGGCCGCCCCTCAATTACCATCGTCGATGAAGGTGAAGGACAGACACCAGAGCGAGTGCCACACACGTTCCTGTCACTCAATAAGTCAAACAAGCTACGGGTGCCATTCGTCCAGGGGCGCTTCAACATGGGTGGCACTGGTGCTTTGCGGTTCTGCGGAGACCGCCGAATGCAGCTCATCGTAACCCGCAGGAACCCCGCAATCGTCTCGGGAGATGAAAACGAGGCTGGTCTTTGGAGCTTCACTGTGGTTCGCCGGGAGACACCAACCACGGGCGAACGCAATAGCGTCTACCGCTGCCTTGCCCCCATCAATGCAGACGCAGAGAGACGCGGCGGGGTTCTTCGATTTGCGGCCGATACCCTTCAGGTGAAGCCAGACGGCAACAAAGCTTATGAAAAACCGCTGACATTCGGCTCGCTCGTCAAGCTCTACGAATACAAATTCTCTGGAACCTCCAATATTCTCATGAGCGATGGCCTCCTTCGCCAGGTAGATGTGCGCCTCCCGAGTCCGGCCTTGCCCATCATGTTTCATGAATGCAGAGACTACTCCGGCAATGAAGGTAGCTTCTCCAACCCTGGCACGGGGCTTTCGGTCCGCTTGTCTGACAACCGTGCGGGCAACCTTGCTGATGGGTTCCCGTATGACGAAAGCATGACGGTGGACGGGCAGGAGTTCACCATTCGATATTTCGGCTTCAAAGATGGTAAGGCCAAGACTTATCTCAACAAATCGGAAGGTGTCCTGTTTGTTGTGAATGGGCAGACGCAGGGCGTTCTTCATTCACGTTTCTTCACGCGCAAGGGCATCAACTTCAGCTATGTCTCTGACTCGCTGCTTGCGCGCGTAGATTGTTCGAAGATTGACCAGTGGGCTCATGAAGAACTCTTCATGAATACACGGGAGGCGCTGGCTGACTCCGAGTTTTGCCGAAAGGTCGAAGGCGCACTTCAAAAAAAGGTTGGCGAAAACGCGGCGTTGAAAGAGTTCAATCATCAGCGTCGTGCGGAAAAGATCAAGGAAAAGGTAAAGGATGACAAGACTCTTGAGGACGTGCTCAAGAGCGTCATGAAGAAGTCACCGACGCTGAGTGCTCTTTTTCTCACTGGTGACCGACTTACTGATCTGACTGCCACGGCTCCCTCTGGATCACAGCCGGAATTTGAAGGTGAAGAGTTCCCGACTTACTTCAGATTTCGGAAAATGAACTACGGGGAAGTGAAAAAGCGCAACTGTGAGGAGGGTCGCGAAGTTCGCCTTACCTTCGAAACCGATGCCGAGAACAATTACTTTGGGCGTGCCAAAGAAAAGGGCCGTTATGGTGTTCTGAAGGTTGATGAAAATGGCAATGAGACCCTCATCCCAAACCACTCAATGAGCTTGCATAACGGAACGGCAAGTCTAAAGCTCGAGCTACCTGATGCAAAGGCCGGAGATGTCGTCAACCTCAAGATCCTTGTTACCGACAACAGCAGACTGGAGCCGTTCACAAACTTTGCAGAGATCACCGTTGTCCCATTCGTTGATCGTGAAGGAAAGCAAGGAAAGCGACGCGATGCTCCTTCCAAGAAATCCGGCGACGACAGCCTCATCCCATCTGGTCTAACACTTCCTCATGTGCAGTGGGTTGAGCGCGACGAGTGGGACGCATATGGCTTCGACAAATTCTCTGCCTTGAAGGTCATCCAAGCAGAGGACGGAAGTGACCAGAAGCACAGGTCTTTCGACTTCTTCATCAACGCCGAGAATATATATTTTCAAAAGGAACTTGAACGCGCGAAAGGCACGGAAGACTTGCTTCGCGAGCAATTCAAAATCGGTATAGTCTTGGTGGGTCTTGCTCTTATCCATGAGGCGGGCAAGGATAAAGATGGTGAAGAAATCGCGGAACTAGTCGCCTATTCGACACGCGCCATGTCAATGATGCTGATCCCCATGATTAACTTCCTGGGCGACTTGGACCCCAGCGAACTGAACGCCGAGGTCGCAGCTTAACCCTTTCTGTGGAACAAGACCACTTCACGAGAACCCTCGCGTCGGGTTTGGCGTTCCGCGTGCCATTTTCGATTGGGCACATCGCGCCAAATCCTTTGTTCGTCACCGAAAGTTGGAACGATCTCTTTAAGGCCAGATTCTTCCATAACTTCAAGGTACTTTGGAAGCTGCCAATCCGGTTCGGAGAAAGCAACCATCTGGACCACAGTGGTGTCGGGACCTATTACTTTTGAAATGGATGAAAAGACGCCTTTCAAGTTCTCAAAGTATGTCTTGAGTTCTTTTTCGTTTCGATTGCCGAGCGTGTAGTAGCGCTCGCCATCCCCATCTAGTTTGTTTGCGATCCAATAAGGCGCTGCGGTCTCACGCCTTCCTCTCACTTGCCAGCGATGGTACAGCACGTGCACACCTGGGTAAGGGGGGGATGTCACTACAAGCCTTGGTGTTCCCATTCCTAGAACGTCGGAATTGGTGTGCAAATCGGCTGCATTACACTTCGCCAGGTTTGGGTGCTGAGCCAGAGACGAACTAGAAAGCTCCTCGCGAAGCGCCGACATGTCCAAGATCATTTCATGAAAATGAGACGAGATTTTCGAACGGACCTCGTCAATAGTCATTACGTTTCGGCGACCATCCAGAGAAAGCTGCATGGAACGCAGCACAACACATCTCATGAAGTCCGAAAGGTTTTCAGATTTCAATTGATCAATCTGTTCAAGTGCCACTTGGATCAAATTGCGATGGCGCCATGTTTCTTGTGATTCCAGATGACGAAAGTAGCCTTTCTCGCGCCAAGTCTCGTGCGCACCACTCGTCTTGGAAATCTTGAGTTGCTGCTCAAAAATCTCGAACCAAGAGCGCAAGAAGTCGAGTTCTTCTTCTGAAAGGATTGTAGTCTTTACTTTGGATACAAACAGAGCCAATTCGTTGATGTCTGTGCCGATACAACGACGACCTGCGCGTAGGGCTTCTACTGCTGTCGTTCCTCCACCAACGAACGGATCGAGGACAATATCTCCAGGCTCTGAAAACGCTTCGATCACCGCCCGAGCAAACTTGGGTGAGAACCTGGCTGGATACCGATAGAACTTGTGTGTAGCGCCGCTTACAGTGGATCTGTCCAATGCCGCCGTTACTACTGATGAGACTGCCTCTGCATGGAGATAGGTCACGTCCTGCCCCGCTATTTTTGCCGCGAGTATGTTTCAGAACGGCGTCAAGGTCAACGCAGCTACCATATCTTGCGGCGCTTTTTTCCTTCACGCAATATCTGTCCGGCACCAGGCAGACCTAGGGTCAACATCACGCATCTGAAAGCTCAGGTGATCGCAGCGTCACGAGGACCTGGGGCAAAACATGGTGATTTCGCTCGTTCGCTACCCACATGCTACCCAAAGAACAAAAGGCTTCGGCCGCTCATAGCGGCAAAGTAAAATTGTCTTTTTAAGTCAATATTTTAAGTGGTGCCCGGGGGCGGAATCGAACCACCGACACGAGGATTTTCAATCCA
>CAYODE010000258.1:0-3165 GCA_964402685.1 uncultured Aestuariivita sp.
GCCGGAACCTCTGCGATCACTTCACTGTCCCTCGTTCCGTGACTATGCGCTCAAGGTCTCCTTGAGCGCTTTTTTCTTTTGAAGCAGCACGCTAGGGTCACAGTATGACGGACTATTCTGACGATCTCCTCCGCCGGTTGCTGAAAGAAACAAAGACCATCGCGATGGTCGGTGTCTCAATGAACCCGGTGCGGCCTAGCTACTACGTTGCACGCTATCTTGACCTGAAAGGGTTCGACATCGTGCCAGTCAACCCGCTGCATGCGGGTGAGCAGATTTTTGGCAAAACCATTATGGCCTCGCTGGCCGATATCGACCGGCCCATCGATATGGTGGACATTTTTCGCCGATCAGACGCAGTGCCTGACATCGTTGACGAGGCGTTGGAACATCTAAAAGGGCTCAAGACCGTGTGGATGCAGATCGGAGTTCAACATGCAGAGGCGGCTGCAAAAGTGGAAGCAGCGGGTTTGACCGTGATTCAGAACCGGTGCCCTAAGATCGAGTACCAGCGACTGTTTGGTGAATTACGCATGGGCGGGTTCGCAACCGGAGTAATTTCCTCCAAGCTGTGACACACGAAGCCTTAGCGGCTCGCTTTCTCATCGATGCCAGACGTGCCTTCCCGGCGCGCCAGTTCGTCCAAAACATCGTCCAGGGATACATCTCGGGCAGCCAGCATGACCAGGAGGTGATAAATTACATCTGCCGCTTCCGACGTTAAGGCGGAGCGGTCGCCTTTGATGGCTTCAATGATCGCTTCAACCGCTTCCTCGCCAAACTTTTCGGCGCATTTCTCCGGGCCCTTGGCCAATAGTTTGGCTGTCCAGCTGCTGTCGGGGTCTGCAGACTTTCGGGCCGCAATCGTAGCTGCGAGGCTCTCCAAAGTGTTCATGCCAACCTCATCGGAATACCTGCGGCCATCATGTGTTCCTTGGCCTCGCGAATGGTGTAATCGCCAAAGTGAAAGATCGACGCGGCAAGCACCGCGCTGGCCCCGCCCTTGGTCACGCCTTCAACCAAATGATCCAAGGTGCCGACGCCCCCCGACGCAATCACCGGCACGTCGACAGCATCGGCAATCGCACGTGTGAGCGGCAGGTTGAACCCTGCGCGCGTTCCGTCCCGATCCATAGACGTCAACAAGATTTCACCTGCGCCCTTGGCCGTTACCGTTTTTGCAAATTCCACGGCGTCTATGCCGGTTGGCTTGCGTCCGCCATGGGTAAAGATCTCCCATTTGCCGGGGGATACGGTCTTGGCATCTATGGCGCAGACAATGCACTGGCTGCCGAACTGATCTGCGGCCTCGGCAATGACATCGGGGTTGGCAACAGCAGCCGAGTTGAAGCTGACTTTGTCAGCGCCGGCGAGCAGCAGATCCCGGACATCTTCCTTGGTGCGCACGCCGCCACCCACAGTCAGTGGGATATAGCATTGTTCCGCGGTGCGCTGGACGACGTCATACATCGTGCCGCGGTTTTCATGCGTGGCGTGAATGTCCAGAAAACACAACTCATCTGCACCCGCTGCATCATAGGCGCGGGCCGATTCCACCGGGTCGCCCGCATCGACGAGGTCCACGAAATTCACGCCTTTGACCACGCGGCCATCAGCGACATCAAGACAAGGGATGATGCGGGTTTTCAGCATGACGCCCGATCTAAGGCGATTTACGCGGTTTGACCAGACATTGGTTGCGCTGCAACGCGGGCCAAGGCATTGCGGGCAATCATGATATGGAAAGGCATGATGGTATTCAGGTAGAGCCGCCCGCCGAAATTGTGGGGACGCACCCAAGTTGCCAGCGTGACGCGACCTTCACTCGATGTGACCGAAACGCGGAAATCGAGGTGTTTGTCATTGAAACCGGCAATCAGTTCCTGATCCGTCTCGCTTTCAACCGGAAAGATCCCGACGAGGTCCGACTCCGCCGGGCTACCCTGTCTCAACCCAAAAGGTGCGGTCACGATGTTGCGCAGCATCACCAAAAGCCGTGCCCAGCCGGGAAAATCTGTGATCACTTCGGCTGCTGCGCGCGGCGACAGGTCAGAGGTCACACCATAGCAATCCAGAAAATCACCCGCCTGAAATCGTGCATGCAAAGCGGAGAATGGGGGCAGGGGGCACGTAGTGACGTTGGCAGGCATAGCGACACCCTTTCGATAGTTGTCCTACCACAGAAAAGTATCCCAAAGCTTGGTTTCCATGAGGCGGGGTGACGCGGTGTCCAAATTGGCGATCAGGTCAGATCTTTAAGGCTTCCAAAGCCGCGCCCAGATCTATCGCGCCGTCATAAAGCGCACGACCCGATATGGCGCCTGAAATCACACCCGTGTCCCGTAATGCAATCAGATCGTCCAGCGACGACACACCACCAGAGGCGATCACCGGAATTTCAACCGCGCGGGCGAGATCCGCGGTCGCGTCGATGTTGGGGCCTTGCATCGCGCCATCCCGATTGATGTCCGTGTAAATGATCGCCGCGACGCCCGCATCTTCGAAGGACTTCGCCAAGTCTGTGACCATGACATCGGTCTCCTCGGCCCATCCTTTGGTCGCCACCCGACCGGCGCGCGCATCGATGCCAACAGCGACATGGCCGGGAAAGGCACGGGCCGCTTCGCGCACCAGATCAGGGTTCTCCACCGCAACCGTGCCCAGGATCACGCGGGCAAGCCCCTTGTCGAGCCAGCCTTCGATCGTGGCCATATCCCGAATGCCACCCCCCAATTGAGCGGGAACATGGGTCGCTGTCAAAATCGCCTCAACCGGTGCGGCGTTAACGGGTTCCCCTGCAAAGGCGCCGTTGAGGTCAACAAGATGCAGCCATTCACATCCTGCAGCTACGAACGCTTTGGCCTGCGCAGCGGGATCATCGTTAAAGACGGTCGCCTGATCCATTTCACCCCGGACAAGACGCACGGCCTGTCCGTCTTTGAGGTCAATCGCTGGATAAAGGATCATCGCGCCCTGCCTTTCGTGTCTTCGCTCGGCGGGTTTATGCATGCCCGGCGCGGGAATGCAACGCGACGCCAAGTCAGCCTTGCCAGAATTGCCCGGCTCGCGTCAGAGTTCCGACAAAACGGGAGGACTGACAATGAAGACCATCATTTTGGGCGCTTTGACGTCACTAGCACTCGCAGCGCCAGCTTTGGCCGATCC
>CAYODE010000258.1:3265-4728 GCA_964402685.1 uncultured Aestuariivita sp.
AATTAAGGCCGCCAGTTCAGGAAGTTGGCGATCAGCCGCAGGCCGGTCGCCTGACTTTTCTCTGGGTGAAACTGCGTGCCGATCATTGTGCCGCGTCCGATGATTGCGGTGACATCGCCGCCATACGCCACATGCGCAATCCGCTCGCCGGGTTGGGTCACTTGCATGTGGAAGGAATGCACGAAATAGGCGTGTTCCCCGGTTGAAATGCCCTCCAAGACCGGGTGCGGGTGATCAATGACCAGATCATTCCACCCCATATGCGGCACCTTTAGGGTCGGGTCGGACGGCGCAATCTTGACGACCTCGCCCGCCACCCAGTCCAGACCGGGCGTATCTTCGTATTCGCGGCCCCAACTGGCCATCAGCTGCATGCCCACGCAAATGCCCAGAAAAGGCCGCCCCTTGTCTTCGACCGCTTCACGCAGGGCGTCATAAACTCCACCATGCCCGCGCAACGCGGCTGCGCAGGCGGGGAAGGCCCCATCGCCCGGCAGAACAATGCGGTCTGCTTTGGCCACGACATCGGCATCCGATGTCACCACAACCGTGCCGCCATCCGTTTCGCGCGCCATACGCTGAAACGCTTTCTCTGCGGAATGCAGGTTCCCGCTTTCGTAATCGATAATGGCCGTCAGCATCGGCTTAGAGCGCACCCTTTGTCGACGGGACCGCATCCGCCTTGCGCGGATCGGTTTCGACCGCATCGCGCAAGGCGCGAGCGACCGCTTTGAAAGCAGCCTCGGCAATATGGTGGCTGTTGATCCCGTGCAGGGCGTCTACATGCAGGGTAATCCCGCCGTGTGTAGAAAGTGCCTGGAAAAACTCGCGCACCAGTTCGGTATCGAACGTGCCGATCTTGTGTGTTGGCAAATCGACGTTCCAGACCAGAAATGGCCGTCCAGACAAGTCCAGTGCAGTACGGACCAGCGCATCATCCATCGGTAACAGGCAAGACCCGTACCGCACGATCCCACGCTTGTCTCCTAAAGCCTCCGTCAGGGCCTGACCCAGAGCGATCCCGGTGTCCTCAACAGTGTGGTGGTCGTCGATATGAAGGTCACCTGTTGCGCGGATGGTCATGTCGATCAGGGAATGGCGCGCCAACTGATCCAGCATATGGTCAAAAAAACCAACGCCGGTTTGGTTGTCGTATTGGCCGGTTCCATCGAGATCGATCGTGACATGGATGTCCGTCTCGGCGGTCTTGCGCGTGATGGTCGCCTGACGCATGGCTATCTTCCTTTGCGGTTCGGCGCGCTTATAGGGTGCTGATTGAGTTGGCGGAAGCCCCCTGAGGTGGATTGCGTTGTGAATGTGTCCCACAAGGCGCGGCAGGGATTGCGTAGCGACTGCGCCCATGTCAGCTTGCGATGACCAAGAGGAGTTGAGGCCGAGATGAGCACCTGTGTTTTTGTTCAGATCCGTTGCACACCGGGAACCACGTACAAGGTGGCCGAAGA
>CAYODE010000259.1:0-4712 GCA_964402685.1 uncultured Aestuariivita sp.
GAAAACGAGTTGGGCTGGGATCTGGCCGAACATGCGACCGGCAAAGGCTATGCCACCGAAGCGGCCTCGGCGGCGCGCGCATATGCCTATGATACGTTGGGCTGGACCACAGTCATCTCGCTGGTTGCCGATGGTAACGATGCTTCTGCGGGCGTCGCCAAACGCATGGGTGCAAAACATGACGGGCGGTTCACGCATGAACGCTTTGGTCCGATGAATGTGTACCGCCACCCCTCGCCCGAGGAGCTGGCATGACGCAATGGCACGAACGTCCTCCGGCGGATCACGCCCTGCCGTCTCTTCCTGCAGCCATCCCGAGCCTGCAGACAGAGCGTTTGCGACTGCGCGCGCCACATATCGAAGATTTCGCGGTTCTCATGGAGATTGAGGACAGTCTCGCGGATACAGATCTTCGTTCAGATGATCGCGAAACTGCGTGGTACAATTTCATGCAGATGACGGCAACATGGGTTTTACGCGGTCACGGATGGTGGTGCCTGGACGACGAGAACGGCTCGTGTGGTTTCGTCGGCATTGGATTTGAACCCGGCGATCGTGAACCGGAACTCGGATATCTCCTAACCGAGCCAGCCAGAGGCAAAGGCTATGCCACCGAAGCCGCAGGAGCGGCGCGAGACTTCGCACGCGACGCACTGCGGCTCCCCTCGCTGGTCAGCTATGTGTCCCCCAAGAACACCGCGTCCCAAAACGTGGCACGCAAGCTGGACGCCACCCGCGACGCACTCGCAGAAAAAGATCTTGATGGGACCCAGGTGTGGCGGCACTGGGCGATGGGGGACGCGGCATGACCGATCTGACCATCCCCGTCATCGAAACACGGCGTTTGATCCTGCGCGGGCCTGAGCCAGAAGATTACCCCGACTTCAAGGCGACATTCACCAGCTATCGCGCACGCTTTATGGGTGGGCCGCTGAACGCCTATGAAAGTTGGATGCTCTATGCCGCAGAAATCGGGCATTGGGCGATCCGCGGTTATGGCATGTGGATGATCCACGACAAGGATACCGACGAGACCTATGGCATGGCTGGTGGGTGGAAACCCGCCAAATGGCCTGCGGCGGAATTGGCCTGGGTGATCTGGCCTGACGCGCAAGGTCATGGCTATGCGCTGGAAGCGACCCATGCCGCACGGAACTATTTTTATGAATCCGGCTGGGACAGCGCGGTTAGCTATATCGATCCTAAAAATTTGGACTCCATCCGCCTTGCCGAACGGCTCGGTGCGACCAAGGACAAGGACGCGCCGTCCATTGATGGAAATGACGTGGTCTACCGCCACCCATCTCCGGAACAGCTGGATGGCACGCAATTGGCTCACGGGATCGATATGGAAATCGCGCACTACGCCGATCCGCTTTTTAAACCGAAAGGCTATGCCATTGACTGACGCCACCACACGCGCCGCCGAGATACTGGCCGAACACCGCGACAGCATCGACCGGCTGGACGCCATTCTGATCTATACACTGGGTGAACGTTTCAAACACACCCAGTCCGTCGGCAAATTGAAAGCCGAGCATGACCTTCCCCCGTCCGATCCCAACCGCGAAGCGGCCCAGATCGCGCGGCTTGAAGACCTGGCGAAACGGGCGGACCTGGACCCCGAATTTGCCAAGAAGTTCCTTCGCTTCGTCATCGACGAGGTGATCCGACACCACGAGAAACATCAATCATAGGCGGGAGTATTTCTGCCTCCAACACTTCGCGGGATCTCCCGCAACCGCCATTCAAAGGAGAACAAAACAATGGCTATGAAAATCCGACTGGCCCGCGGCGGGTCGAAGAAACGTCCCTTTTATCGCATCGTGGCTGCAGACAGCCGCATGCCTCGCGATGGCCGCTTCATCGAAAAGCTGGGCACTTACAACCCACTTCTGCCCAAAGACAGCGAAGAGCGTGTGAAAATGAACATGGAACGCGTTCAATACTGGCTGGATCAGGGTGCGCAGCCTACAGACCGCATCTCGCGCTTCCTGGAAGCGGCTGGAACGATCGAGAAGAAAGAGCGCAATAACCCGCAAAAGGGTGAACCGGGCCAAAAAGCCAAGGACCGCGCTGAAGAAAAGGCAGCCAAAGCGGCAGAGGCTGCAGAAGCTCCTGCTGAAGAGGCCGCTGTTGAAGAAGCGCCCGCCGAAGAAGCAGCAGCTGAAGAGACAGCGGAATAAGCTTGTCCCAGAGCTTTCCAAAAGGACAGCGCTCTCCGCGCTGTCCTTTTTTTGTTGCGCGCTTTGCCTGAAAGCTTGCCTGCTTGTATCAAACCGCGAAGCCGGTCAGGTTGACCTGCGCGGTAGAATTGATACCTGCTGAGCCAGCGGAGTTGCTGTTATGATGGGACAAGGCGAAATTTATGCCATCAGCTGAACTTATCTGTGTCGGTGCAATTGGCGGCGCGTATGGTGTTCGCGGTGAAGTGCGCTTGAAAAGCTTTTGCGCAGTCCCGTCGGATATCGCAGATTACAGTCCTCTTTCGTCCGAAGATGGCAGCCAAACATTCACGCTGACGTTGACGCGCCCTATCAAAAACGGGTTCGCCGGGCGGCTCAGCGGCATCTCCACCAAAGAACAAGCCGACGCAATCAAAGGATTGCAGTTGTACGCGCATCGCGACCAACTTCCGTCATTGCCGGATGACGAATACTACCACGCGGATCTCATAGGTCTTGAAGTGGTTGATACCGGTGGCGCGCCGCTCGGTAATGTGAAATCCGTTCAAAACCACGGCGCAGGCGACCTTTTGGAACTGCATGGCCCCAATCTACCGGCGACGGTTCTTTTGCCGTTCACTCTCGCGATTGTGCCAACCGTCGATCTAGAAGCACGCCGGATCGTGGCGGATCCACCCGACGGCTTGATTTAATCATGCCGCGCCGCCTGGTGATCCACGCTGGATTCCACAAGACTGGCACGACTTCGATTCAGGAAACTCTCAAACTGAACAGACCCGTCTTGCGCCCCGTGCTACACAGCGTGTTTCGCCCCGGGTTGAAGCATGTTGTCGTGGCTGCTCGCGGCTTTTCAACCTACGGCGATGTAGTGTCACGCGCCAAATTCCGTAGACGCTTTCGCGCTTTCCTGAAGGAACGGCCGCTCTTGCCAGAGCAGGTCCTATGTCTTTCGGCAGAAGAGCTATCCGGGCACCTCCCCGGTCGGCCAAAGGTCTTGTCCTATCGTGCCGCCATCAAGCTGGCAAAGGATATGGCGGCAGGCGCCAGATCCGTGTTTCCTGACGCTGAACTGGTGCTCTTCTACACGACACGAAACCCCGATGACTGGTTGGCGAGTGCATATGCCGAACATATCAAATCGTCGTCAATGACAATGGCTTTTGAGGAGTTCGTCGCCCGGTATCGGTCAGCAGCTGAGCTTGATGATATGGTCAAACGGATCGCTTCTACCGTTTCGGCCGACGTTATTCAGTCCCGTTTGGAAGAGACCGCCAATGACGCGTTTGGCCCCGCCGCAAAGCTTCTGGACATTTGTGACGTTCCGCAGGACATACGCGATCAAATGACCAGACCCGAACCAGCAAACCGACGCCCCGATCCCGACGTCTTGGCAGCCTTGCTTGAAGCAAACCGCACCGTTGCAGACAAAACTGCTCTGAAGGCTGCAAAAAACGCGATCATTGCCTCAGCATACGAGGTCACCGGATGACAGATGCACCCAACCGCGCCAAGGGGCGCAAAACTATTCGGATCAGCGCCCAACCGCGAGAGTTAATGACGGGCACTCCGGATTTGCATGGCGTCTGGAAAGCCACAATCATCACCTTGTTTCCCGAAGCTTTTCCCGGAACGCTGGGACTAAGCTTGACCGGAAAGGCTCTCAAAGAAGGGTTGTGGCAGCTGGATACCGTGGATTTACGCAAGCACGGGATTGGAAAACACCGCAATGTCGACGACACGCCCGCGGGTGGCGGAGCAGGCATGGTTTTGCGTGCCGATGTTGTCGGTCCTGCCATTGAGGAAGCGATCAGAGGTGCACACGGCAACAGGCCATTGATCTATCTAAGCCCGCGCGGTCGTCCAATGGACCAAAAAATGATGCAAAACCTTGCGCGGGCGGACGGCGTGACGCTTATCTGCGGCCGGTTTGAAGGACTGGATGAGCGGGTGATCGACGCGTATGGCATCCAAGAGGTATCTTTGGGCGACTTCGTGATGACCGGTGGGGAAATTGCGGCACAGGCCCTCATCGATGCGACTGTCCGGCTGATCCCCGGTGTTCTTGGCAACGCCGAATCTGCGCAAGAAGAAAGCTTTTCCTCGGGGCTTTTGGAACATCCGCAGTATACCCGTCCAGCTGAATGGCAGGGCCGCCCCATCCCTGATATCCTGATGTCCGGTCATCACGAAAAAATCGCCGAGTGGCGGCGCGCACAATCCGAACAGATCACGCAAACGCGGCGCCCGGACCTGTGGCGCAAACTCAAGGGCTGACTTCCGGACATCGCCAAGAAAAACCCTTGATCACAAAGTCCAACCGGCCTAAAAGCCACCCGTTCAGAGTCGCCCCGCGCGGCTCTGTTCCTTTTGCTGTATGGTTCCTTCTTCGGAACAACTCCATGCACACAAGGAACGCAAATAAGGAATGATGACCTGCATCTCTGGCGGGCGGCGGATTGAGCCGGACCCGGTGAAGACCAAGAGCTCTGAGGCGCAAGCAACTTCGTGGATCAACCACGAGCCATA
>CAYODE010000260.1:0-4688 GCA_964402685.1 uncultured Aestuariivita sp.
GTTCAACCTCAGCCGGTGTGCAAAACTCAAACCCGTCATAGGCCAGGTGTTCGTACATGTCGTCGGTCATCACCCAGACATGCGGGTGACGCATGAGAACATCAGTGAGCTCCTTCAACTCCTCCCGGGAATAGCCCGCACCCGTGGGGTTGGAGGGGGAGTTAAAGATCAGCCACTTCGTGCGTGGTGTGATGGCGGCTTCGAGCTGCTCGGGTGTAAGCTTGAATGCGTTTTCGAGCGTTGCCGCTGCGATTACAGGCTCTCCGCCTGCGAGTTTGACCATGTCGGGGTAGCTGACCCAGTAGGGCGCGGGGATCACCACCTCGTCGCCTGGGTTCAGCGTCGCCATGAGCGCGTTGTACAGGATTTGCTTGCCGCCGGTGCCGACGCTGACCTGAGCAGGCGTGTAATCCAGTCCATTGTCGCGCTTGAATTTCGCGCAGATCGCTTCTTTCAGCTCCGGAATGCCGTCCACGGCTGTGTATTTCGTGTGACCTGCGTCGATGGCGCGGATTGCGGCGTCTTTGATATGCTGAGGGGTATCAAAATCCGGTTCGCCGGCGCCCAGACCGATGACGTCGCGCCCAGCAGCCTTAAGCTCGCGCGCTTTGTTTGTCACGGCGATGGTTGGTGACGGTTTAACCCTGTCGAGCGTCGCAGAAAGAAAGGCCATGGTGCACCCAATTTGTGTATCCTGATGCCATGTCATAGGGTGCGGCCCGCACCCATTCAAGCGCGATCACCCAAAGCACGGAGGCAACCCAATGCCCGATACAGCGACAGATTGGTATGGCCCTGATACAGCGACTTTTGGCGACCGCGTCGCGGGTGCGCGTGAGGCGGCCGGATTGAGCCAGTCGGAGTTGGCGCGTACGCTTGGCGTGCGCAAGGACACGGTGCTGTCTTGGGAGGAAGATCGGTCGGAACCTCGGGCAAATAAACTGTCCAGCATGGCGGGCGTTTTGAACGTCTCGATCATGTGGTTGTTGACTGGCGAAGGCGACGGAATGACTGCGCCACCGAGCGATACGGCGATGGTGGAATTGAAGGGTGTTCTGGCTGAGCTGCGCAACCTTCGAGGTGAGCTGGCCGCCGTTGAGGCCCGCGCGGGTGCCCTGGAGGCCCGGCTGGTCCAGATGGCCGGAGATGAAGACGTATGAGCGAGCCCCACGAGGCGCGGATCAAGCGCCTGAAGATGCGGTCGATGCGGCGTGGGATCAAGGAAATGGATCTGATCCTACAGGCTTATGCCGAGCGCAATCTGGACAATATGGATGATGCAGGCCTGGCATTATATGATGCGTTGCTGCAGGAAAATGATCAGGATCTGTATCAGTGGGTGACAGGACAGGCGCCCGCGCCGCAACCCTATGCGGATCTGATTCACGACATCTCCCAAACCTTTCAGAAATAAAGAAAACCTCTCTTAACCTTATCTTCGGTTTTTTTGCTCACCTTGTTGGTCAGAGCAGAAAGAGTCGGAGAGCGTAAATGAACATGGATGCGCAGCCCAATGCGGGCAGGCAACGCGATTTCATGGCGAGTTACTTGGAGTCCTTGGCATTGGTGGAGCGGCTTCACCGGCTGTTGCTAGATGTGATCAAAGATGAGTTTGAGCGGGTTGGCGTGTTGGAAATCAACGCGGTGCAGGCATTGTTGTTGTTCAATATCGGGGACAATGAAGTCACCGCCGGAGAGTTGAAAAGCCGCGGCTACTATCAGGGCAGCAACGTCAGTTATAATCTCAAGAAACTGGTGGAAATGGGGTACATGCACCACCAGCGCTGCGAGATTGATCGACGGTCAGTCCGAGTGCGCCTGACAGAAAAGGGGCGGGGCATTCGCAGCCTCATTTCAGCGCTGTTTTCAAAGCATGCCTGTGGGTTGGAGGAGAAAGGTATCCTGGACCTCATGGGCATCGAAGAGATCACCGGTGCCTTGAAACGAGTTGAACGGTATTGGACCGACCAGATCCGGTATATCTATTAAGCGCAGGTTGGCTGATCGCCGTCAGCGGAGATCTTGGGTTATTGACGGGGAGGGCGAGTGTCGAACACACGGCCGATGACCAAACCTTCCAATTCACGTTTGAGCTTTCGGGTCATCGCCTCTTCGTAAGCCTCGAACCCTAATGCGGTTTGAACAAACGCATCCGGCCCGACGATCACATTGGCGCGGAAATAGCTGGACAGCTCAGCAATTTCGACTTGGCGGATGTCTCCCAAGCGGGGTGCATCCGCTCCAATGACCAGCGCATTCACAGTGATGGAGGCCTCTTCCAACTCTCGTTTCACTTCTTTCGGGCGCGGTCCAAGGTTACGCTTTCCATCACCAGAAAGATCAAGCGTCAATTTCCAGCACTCTTGTCGTTGCAACAGCAGATCGCGCCCTGTGCGCATCGCGGTACCAAGCGCGGTGCCGACCGATGCATTTGGGCGAGTGGCTTGTGTAAGGCGCGTCGCAATCGCCTCCACATCGGCGCGTGCCCGGATTGTTGTCCAACCCATCAAGAGGGTCTGATCGCTCGGGCCCGACCATTCATAGATTGCAATATCGACTGGCGCAGACGGCATTGCCAAGAGTGACGCCATGACCTCGTCATTCAGCAAAGCCGCGGCCAGCCCATCCATTTGCAAACGATATTCGCTGACATCGACCGAGCCCGAAATATCGAGGCCCAAAGCCAAGGCTTGGCGGCATTGTGCGGCGCAGGACGACACCAGACCAAGAGCAAAGGCAAAACCCAATAGCGCTCTGTGCATCATCCGGGTGCCGCATCTGGCGTGCCGCGCAACTCTCCTACCGCGCGGGGCGTGAGCTCTCGTTCGAGTTTGCGGCGCATGGCGCGCTCGTAATCGTCAAATCCGCGTGCCACTTCGAGGAAAGCGCCGGGACCAAAAAGGACGTTTTTCTGATAATATTCAATCAGACTGATCTCGGCTTGGTAATCAGAGGCTTCGACGACAAGCCCGTTGACGGTCACGCCCGCAAAGGGGAACTCGGCATAGGCCGACGCTGGCGGGAATCCCTCATTGTTCTCCCCATCGCCCGCCATATCCAGAACCGAGAAATGGCAATCCGGCCCACGTTGGAAAAGGCCCGCCCCGTACCCAAGCGCATAACCCAAGGCCGTCGGAAATTCATTGTGGCTGCGTTTGGATCGGCCGATGGTTTCCGCCACGCGCAACAGATCGCCGCGCGTGTCCAGCACGGTCCAATCCACCAGAACTTCCTGATTGTACCGGCCGCTCCACTCGTAAACGGCAATGGCGACGGGTAGGGGCGCGGCGAACACAGCGGCCTCGACCTCGGGCGCGATCAGGGCAGAGGCCAAACCGCCACGTTGAAGGACATCCTCGGCCTCGTCCACGGAAGAGGAGACGTCGATGGCCAAGACCAACGCCAGCCGGCAGTCTGCGGCTGTCGCTGGGGAAGCCAAAAGCGCCAGCGCGCAGACGAGGCTGCGCAGGCTTACCAATGTCCGGTGTTTTCCATGCTCGACCAGGGTTCCTGCGGTTCCAGCCGGTCTCCCTCTTGCAGCAACTCGACCGAGATATTGTCGGGCGAGCGCACAAAGGCCATGTAGCCATCGCGTGGCGGGCGATTGATCGTCACACCATTGTCCATAAGGTGTTGGCACGTCTCGTAAATGTTGCTCACGCGATAGGCCAGATGCCCGAAGTGACGGCTGTCCGACGGCAGGCCTTCATCCCCATCCCAGTTATAGGTCAGCTCGACCGGGCACTCTTCCTGTCCCGGAGGGGTCATGAACACCAGGGTGAACCGTCCCCCTTCGTTGTCATAGCGACGCGTCTCTTCCAGGCCCAACAGCTTGAAAAAGTCGATTGTTTTGTCGAGATCGGCCACACGCACCATGGTGTGCAGATAGCGAATTGTCATGAAACATCCTCCGTTCGTGTTGGGGCTGATCCTAGCGTTCTGCGCGCCGGGGGCCAGAGCCAAGCAGCGATGCTGTTAGAATTTTGACTGGATCCCCACGTGCCCCGGTATTTGGGGCGAATTCTGTGGATAACTCAGATCCGGTGAACAACCTGCATATTGCGGTTTGCGAAGCGCGGTCCGCAAGATATAGTCAAAGCTCGTAAGAGATTCTGCGTCCGAAAGGAGAGTCGCACATGCCCCTGTCGCCCGAACAACTTGCCGAGATCGAGGAACAGCGCGCCAACCCGGACTCCACGCTGCGCGTGGTCGCCCCGGGGATGGAACAGCATCTCTACACCGCGAAACCGGTGTTGGATCACGGCTTTATCCGGGTGATCGACTATATGGGGGACGACGCAGCGATCACGCAGGCGGCACGGGTCAGCTATGGTAAGGGCACAAAGTCGGTGCAGAATGACGAAGGGCTGATCCGTTACCTGATGCGGCACTGGCATTCCACACCCTTTGAGATGTGCGAGATCAAGCTGCATGTGAAACTGCCGGTCTTCGTGGCGCGGCAGTGGATCCGCCACCGGACAGCCAATGTGAACGAATACTCCGCCCGCTATTCGATCCTGGATCGGGAGTTCTATATCCCCGCGCCGGACCATGTGAATGCGCAATCAGTGGTCAACAACCAGGGCCGCGGCGGCGTACTGGAAGGGGCAGAGGCCGCGCGGGTGCTGGAAATCCTCAAGGCGGATTCGGCGCGGTGCTATGACAATTACGAGGCGATGATCTCACAA
>CAYODE010000261.1:0-4682 GCA_964402685.1 uncultured Aestuariivita sp.
GTGCCCGGCACGCCGGACGGGGCGGTTAGCACTGTAAAGATGGATGGATCGGGGTGATCAAACAGGATCGATCCTACAGGGCAGTAGGTGCGCAGATCATATTTGACCGGCGCGTAATTGCCGTGCCAGGCCACCACGTCCAAAGGTGAATGCCCAATCTTGGTTGCATGGAACTGGCCGCACCATTTCACGACGACTGTCGAGGGTGCATCGCGATCTTCGAACGCGGCGACCGGTGTTTTGAAATCCCTGCGATTGGCCATGCAGTTGGCGCCGATGGGCCCCCGGCCTGGCAGTTCGAACTTCTGGCCATAGTTTTCGCACACAAACCCGCGCGCGGGGCCTTCAAGCACTTCCACTCGGTAGACCAGACCGCGCGGGATAATCGCAATCTCTTTGGGCTCCAGATCAATGATCCCGAGCTCTGTCGCGAAACGCAGGCGCCCTTCTTGCGGCACGATCAGCAATTCGCTGTCGGCAGAAAAGAAGTATTCATCCTCCATCGAGGCGGTCGCCAGATAGATATGGCTCGCCATGCCGACTTGCGTGTTCACGTCGCCCGCGGTTGTCATGGTGCGCATACCGGTGAGCCACGTCAGTGGCGCGTCGGTATGGGGAACGGGGTCCCAGCGGTACTGGCCCAAGCTGATCACATCCGGATCAACATGTGGCGCGGACTTCCAATATGGCAGGTCAATTTTCTCAAACCGATGCGTGTGTTTGACGGACGGCCGGATCCGATAGCACCAGGTCCGCTCATTCTGATGACTGGGTGCTGTGAATGCAGTGCCGCTAAGTTGTTCGCCATAAAGACCATAGTTGCACTTCTGCGGGGAGTTCATGCCCTGGGGCAGTGCGCCGGGCAGAGCTTCGGTTTCAAAATCATTGCCAAAGCCCGGCATGTAGCCTTCGGTCGTGCCAGTCGGTGATGCCGCTTGGGTGAACGTATGTGGGTGTGTGGGGCGATTCATAAGCGATTCCTCCAAAACTGGTTGCGTTGGTAATAGTTGGTTTTGTAACTAACAAGCAGGAGGTGCCGGATATGTCTGAAAAAGATGACTTCGATTTGCAATTATTTTTGCCCTACCTGCTCAACCAGGCGGCAGAAGAAGCATCACTGAGTTTTCAGCAGGTTTATAAAAGCCGTTATGGCATGCTGCGCACCGAGTGGCGCGTGCTGTTTCACCTAGGCATCTACGGTGAAATGACGGCGAAGGAGATTGGTGATCGTGCCAAAATGCACAAAACCAAGATCAGTCGAGCCGTACAAAAACTGGCCGAGCGGAGATTTCTCACGCGGGTTCGCGATGATGCCGACCGACGGTCCGAGAAATTGTCTTTAACTTCGGCGGGACGCGCAGCGTATGAAGATTTGCGATCCGTCGCGGCGAAACATGATGCGTCCCTTACGCGACACTTTGGCGAAGCCGATGTTCGGCGTTTGCGAGACATGTTAATCACGCTCGCGCAATCCTAGGGTAAGATTGGAAGATGGCTTCCGGTTTAGATGTCTATCTCGACACCCGGGAGGTTCAGCCCCTTCAACATGTCGCGCAGTTCCTGTCGCGCTGCCACGTTCGAGATGTTGAGCTGCTTGACCCCAATGTCTTTCAGATCCAGCAGAGTCAGGCCCCTTGGAAATAACTCGCGGAAAATCACACGTTCGGAAAAGCCGGGAACCACGCGAAAACCGATCCGTGAGGAGAGCATGTTGATCGCCCGCTCCATCTTTTCTTTATTCACCATCCGCTGGGTCCCTAGACGGTTGCGAATGACGATCCAGTCAATGGGTTTGAGTCCGGCTTGCGCGCGCAGCTGGCGCGCGTTCCACACCATCTCGGAATAGACAGACGGTCCCAGAATCTTTTCCCCACGCGAGTCAATGCGCGCCAAAAGGTCGAAATCGATGAAGCTGTCGTTCAAGGGCGTGATCAACGTGTCGGCCAGCGAATGCGCCACTTGGCTTAACCGCGTGTGAGACCCGGGGCAGTCGATAAGAATAAAATCGCTATCTGGCTCCAGGCGTGACACGGCCGCAGAAAGGCGGTGGTCATAGATGTTTTCGCCCGGTTTCAGGGTGGAGGCGTCAATCTCGGGTAGATCGTGAAACTCAAGTCCTGGCAGATCAAGACCAGATTTCGTGGTAAACGCTTTCCGATTTTCGATGTATCGGCTCAGGGTCCGCTGCCGAAGGTCCAAATCAAGGCAGCTGACCTTATGCCCAAGCCTCGACAAGGCGCTTGCCACATGCATCGAGACGGTGGATTTGCCAGCTCCGCCCTTCTCATTTCCGACTACAATTATATGCGCCATGCCCGTTCCCGTATGACCGCCTCTTTAAGGGCGGTGACTAAGGTTGATGACACTATATGTTGTAGTATTCGGTTTGCAAAGCACTGCTATGCAGCGTTTCGGCCAGTGTGGCGTAATGTCAGCGCGTCAGGCTGAGATTGCCTTCGACATTGATCAATTCCAGCTCTCCCAAGCCTTTGATCTTGTATGCGCCGATCTCGTCCACTTGAAAGCCGTCGATAAGATCAAACTTCATGGATACGGGCGCCACGATCTTCATTGGGTGCGCAAACACCTGAAGCCGGGCCGCCATGTTCACCGCCGGACCGAACACGTCATAGACGTATTTCTGCACACCGACGACCGATCCTACCGCAGCGCCGCTGCCTAACCCAATCCGGGCGTGCCACTTGTATTGGTGGCTTTCGTTACGGCGTTCCAGATAACGCAAAAAGCGAACCGCGCAGTTGGCCACAGCTGTTGCATGATCCGGTGCCGGTTCAGGCATACCGGACACGGCAAGATAGGCATCGCCGATCGTTTTGATCCGTTCGCAGCCGAACTGTTCGCTGATGCGATCGAATGCGGTGAAAATGTCGTTCAATTCGCCCAACGTCACCGTCGGGTCGTTTCTTTCGGTGAAGTCAGTAAAACCAACGAAATCCAGCATCAGAACCGACACATTCCGATACAGCTGAGGAGTGACCACGCCGAATGTCTTGTACTCTTCGTAAACCGTGCGCGGCATCAGGTTCAAAAGCAGTTTTTCAACACGCTCTTTCTCGCGCTCCAACTCGCGCGTGTTGCGCTCAACCATGTTGGAGTAGCTGTCGATCATCTGCTCCAACTCGCGCATGCGCGTAATGTTCTGGCATTCGACGACGATCATTTCTTCGCCTTCAAACTCGGCCAATGATAAGGATACTGCGATGATCAACGTTCGGCGCCGGGGTTTGACTTGGACCTCACCTGTGTAGCGTCCAGTCTCTCGCAACGAGGCGCGCGCTTCATCCCGCATGTCTTCAATAACTTGATTTATTACATCGCTGCTGCCCGGTTCACCAAACCAGTCGGCAAAGGCCGCGTTGTAGAAATAGAAATGCAGATCCGAAAATCGAAGGATGGCAATCCCAACTCCAATCGATTTCAGAAGATGCTCGTTTATGCTGCTGAGGGTTGCAGAGGTCATTATGCCCGCATAATAAGTTTGCGCTTGGACTCCATTTCCCGCGCAACTGTCGAGATGTCGGCTGGGTCCATTTTGTGCTGAGTCAACGCCTGCCTGAGGATCGATATAATCTCATCGAATTCCGCGGCCGTGATATCAATGTTTTGGTGAACAACCCGCAAACGCTCATCACTGATGCTGGCCGGCCCGCCCATGATGCCAGACACAAACTTCGTCTGGTGGTCAATCAGGCGCGGCATGTCGATATCGTCAAAGTGGTGTCCAACAATATCACTGTCTAACACCAGTTCATAAAACGTCATGACGACGCGGCTTACCGTGCTGAAGCCGCCATACTTTTCAAAAGTGGTCCCTGGCATTTTCCGCACCTCCTGAACCGCTTCAAAACCGTATCGGTGCCAGACTATCAAATCAAGCTAACCCGATGCACTAGCGTGTACCGTCACAAGAACTGCACAAAAAGAAAACGCCGCTCAATCGAGAGCGGCGTTTTGCATGCGAGCAGATTATGTGGCTTAGAAGCCCAAACCTTCGTATTTCTTTTTGAACTTCGACACGCGTCCGCCTGTGTCCATAAGGCGCGACGTGCCGCCGGTCCATGCCGGGTGCACGGTTGGGTCGATGTCCAGCGCCAGTTGGTCGCCTTCTGCGCCCCAGGTGGATTTCATTTGCACAACAGTGCCGTCGGTCATTTTGACGTCGATCAGGTGGTAATCGGGATGGATGTCTTTTTTCATCGTGCCAGTCCTTACGCGTCAGCGCCCTTGAGGGGCTTGTATGTTGTGTCTTCTGCGATCCGGGCGGATTTGCCGCGACGAGAGCGCAAGTAATAGAGTTTCGCGCGGCGTACTCGGCCGCGGCGGACGACTTCGATGCTGTCGATGTTGGTCGAATACAGCGGGAACACACGTTCCACGCCTTCGCCGAAGGAAATCTTGCGCACGGTGAACGAACCGGCAATTCCGCTGCCATTGTTCCGCGCGATGCACACGCCTTCGTAGTTTTGCACACGAGAGCGTGTACCTTCAGTCACTTTGTAGCCGACGCGTACAGTGTCACCGGCTTTGAAGTCGGGGATGTCTTTCCCCAGGGCGGCAATTTGTTCCGCCTCAAGTTCTGCGATCAGGTCCATCTGATCATCTCCTATATGGCTCGTGGTTGATCCACGAAGTTGCTTGCGCCTCAGAGCTCTTGGTCTTCA
>CAYODE010000262.1:0-4678 GCA_964402685.1 uncultured Aestuariivita sp.
TTGTGACCTATCACTCCTAGGTGGTGCACCAGAGCGGGATAGAGGCCGAACTTTTTCGGGTGAAATCACCCCAAAATCGTCGCCGGCCGAACCGCTCATTGAGATGCTAAAGCGCTTAGTTAAGGAGTAGCCTGGGAGTCGGTTGGTGAATCCTCCTGGTAGGTGGCCAAACTGGCAAAGCGGCCGAACCGAGTGAAACAGCGCTGCACAACGATTTTGGATTCTCTGTGTTGTCGCAGCCTCTGGTCGAGATTTAGGACGTTCAAATGCAATGTGCTCTGAGAGAGCTTCGGACCATTGCTGAGACGAAGCCTCGCCTCAACGAATCGTGGCAATCAAGGTATGCAAACACATGAATGTGCATGAATCCTGCGCACACAACCATATGTGCAAGGACACTAGATGCTGACTTGACGGAATGAGCAACTACTATATAGTGGAAGGTGGAGTGCGGCGATTGCGCTTGAAGTCTCACTGACTTCGCTGTATCAATCCCGCCGGAAGTAGGCCCATGCACCGCTCCGGGAGCAAATTCCCTGGATGTGCATGGGCCGTTTTTTTGTGAGGATGCTTATGGAGTTTGGCGAACGTTTCGCACCATACTATGAGCACACCACGCCGTATGTGAAAGAACTTGCTGCGCACGGCTTGTACGTTTCCAACAATCGACTTAGCCGACACAGCCGTCAGAAAGCTGTTCACTACATTTCGCGTGTTGGAATCCAGCGGTTCCATACGTACTTCGTCGACCTAAAGCCAATCATTGATGAGCAAACTGATACGACGGTCGGCATAGATGATGTTCTTCGACTGTATAAGCTCGATAGAAAGCTCCGCTTGCTCAGCCTGGATGCAATCGAGCGGATCGAAGTAACAATCAAAGTTGAAATCTGTTCGTTTCTTGAGAAGGAGTTTGGCAGACACTTCCTCGCAGAAATCTTGAATGGAAACTTTGAAGGCTTCGATCTAACTCCGAAGGGTAACGAACAAAAAGATGACCCCAAGAAGGTAGTGATGAAAGCTGCCAAAGACATTGCTGTCAATGCGCGCAAGTCACCTGAGATGAAGTATTTATATCTGCCATCTGAAAGATCAGTTACAGACCCGTCAATAAGGGCAAAGAAACCTAGACAGTTTAAAGATCTTAGTCCCAACGAGGTTTGCGATCTCATAGACAAAAGGCAAATTGCGGATTCTATGACGCTTGGGGTCGCTTCTAGAATTTACGAGCGACTAGGGGCGAGAGGTCAGGCAAGTGTTTCGGGGAATTTCAAGGTTCCTCACGACGTGTTTGAAGGGTGGTTGCGCAGGATGACGAGCGTTAGGAATTCTTCTGCTCATCATTCTCGGCTTTGGAACATTATGCATGGTAACGCGGTTCGAATTCCAAATCAGATCTACCCTAAATTCTCTACTTCAGAGCAGGGCAACTTGCCTGGGCTGAAGTATTACTCGACTTCGGTAGTTCTTTATCACTGCCTCAAGTGTGTCGCGCGCCGAACTCGTTGGCACTGGAGGTTGTTTTCCGCGTTAGATAGCAAGTCCTTGACCCCAGAATGCCTGGATGTCTGTGAGGTAATGGGGTTCCCCAAGAATTGGGATCGTCATGACTTCTGGAAGGGCGTGGGAAGCACTGATTAGCAAAGCCGTCGAAGTTGACTCGATCAGGAAAAACGCTGCAGCGAATGCCAACAACATCCAAAAAATCAATACCAAAAGGAAACCGCTAATCGAGAAAGAGATTTTCCCCTTCTCTAGCCGGATCGAGAACCGACTATTCCTAAAGAGCAAGACTAAAAGCCTAGACATGACATCCTCCTATTGCTGATGTACGAGCCCAGGAGAATGCAGATTGGATAGGCGAGAGTCGCGATGTTGTCAACGATTTTGACTCAGCGTCGCCTTGTTTGATGGGGCCCTAAGGCTTTTCAAAGTGGAAACTGTCCGTAGCCTGAGGCCAATAAATCCTTTTACTTGCAGTGAGTTATAGAAGGCGCTCTCACAAAGATCCCCAAGAACCCCTTCTTCAAAGGCGAGTTTCTAGTCACCAGTGGAACCTTCCAAGGAGCACAGCAGCCACCTTCACAACTGAGCTGTTCGACCGCGTGCAGGAAGTTTTCAGCTGGTTGGCCCAATTTGTTAGTTCAAATTGATCGTTGGTGCCTTATTCAACCAGTCTACGATGGTTTCTCTGCACTGCGTGCCAAGAAAACGAACAACAGTCGGGGGTGTCCTAGAAATTCTCGGGCAGGTCATCGTCGAGATCAGTGAGCGGTTCGACGCCATAGAATGCTTCACGATGGAGGTGAATATTGACTCTTGCCGCAATATTCCGTTTCGCGTTTGTGACGCCGGACGGCCGCCCAAGAGCTGCGTCAGCAATCATTTTTTCTCCCCACAATGAACCGGGACCGACTTCGATTGGGAACTGGTCAACAATCGCTTTGGCTGCTTTCTGATAAGTCCAATCGTCATTGGCGCTTCTTGCTACCATCCAACCACCATCGATCGGCAGATCAATCCTTGCCGGAGCTTGCCCTCCGCCACCGGGCTCTCGAGGTCTCGTCGTTGCCCAGTCACCATAGGTCAAGCGAAGGAAATTGGAGTGCCTTGCCACCAGGCGCTCGTAAACCTGCCGATTTGAAAATGTAACTTTCTTGGGTTTCGTGCTGTCAATGTGAGTATAGCTTTTGGGACTTGCGCTATAGGAGACCACCACGGGTGTTCTTGCTTCTAGTTGCATGCAGGGGCCCTCCAGAACAGAAGAAAGCCAAGCCTCGGCTGCAGCCTCGTCGCTTGTCCAGCCGGCATCAGCGGAAACAACGAAGTCGGCCTCGCCCGATTCGCCTAGAAACTTCAGCAGCTCGGTGAACCTCATTACGTTGTCGTGCCTGTTAAGTCTTACTAGGAATGGACGATCCGCCTCGCGAAACGAAACAACTTGTTGGATTGCTGAACCCAGCGTAGTGCCATTCCATTGTATTGCTGGTATTACCCGTGGGTATTTTAATACAAAGCCTCTCCACGCGGCAAAAGAGTCGCTGGGGTCCTTAAGTCCAAGGAATTCTGATTGAGCAGATTGTTCGGGGTTCGAGGGACTGTAGCCTTGATCCAGCTCTAGAAAATATGGACGACCTTGATACACCTCCTCAATTTTATTGATCCCCTTTTCAAGAGAAAGAGCATTCGGCCAGGGTGCAAAGAGAAAAATCGGAGTAAACTTATCTTTGGTAGCGTCGGGCAGATGCGCCAGAGCATTTAGCTCCATTTGTCTATTGCAAATCGATGGGATATAGCTGTTGGAAAACTTAAGCAACTTACTCTCCTGACCTCTGCTAAGAATTACCTAAAGGTAGGACGAGAGTCGAATCTCCATTGCAGGCACCGAAACGCCGAACTCCGTGGCTAGGGTTTCGATATCCTCGTCGCTAATGTCGCCACCTAACTCCTGGACGCGTTCCTGGACGGCCGACCATGGCATCAGGATTTCAGCCGCGAGACGATTGGCTTCAAACTCAATCTGCTCTGAAGCCCCAGAACGGTAGACAGCGTTGTCGACGATCCCGGCGGGCAGGTCTTCGATAACGTGTCGGTGCAATAGGGCATGCGCGATCTCATGGGCCAACGTGAATCTCTGTCGCTGTCTGCTTTCGTCGCGGTTTAGCCGGATCAGAAGCTCGCCTTCGGAGAGCTGAATTGATCCAGATTTGCCCGTCGGCAAAGTGCCAAGCTTCACGCGAAGCCCTAAGCTTTTTGCCAGCCTTGCTAGGTTAACGGGCCGCTCAACTTGGAGGCCTCGGATCAGGTCACGCGTTGGTTCATCAAGGCGCGACCATTCCCTCGGTGTCAGATTAGTCTTCTTTGTATTCATCGTCTTCCCCGTCGTCGGCCTCGAACCGGAACCCACGCATCGCATGGCGGTCTAGCATTTCAGTTATCATATCATCGACAGGGCCGCCTTTGCCGGCCTGGTCAACTAGCAACGCTCTTATCTCAGCTTGCAAGTCTTGGTCGAACCTATTTGCGACCTCCGCCTTCGTAGTTTGTCGCGCTTCTTGCCTTGCACGTACGACGGCTCTCTTTACCGCCGCGCGGGTCGCAACCGATTGAATTTCAGCAGCCCCAAAGAACGCCCCGATCGCGACAATAAAGGCTACGATCGCTAGAAGCACAGCTACCGCCGTCAGCAGTATTGCCGAAAAGTCTGAGAATGAAAGGCCTTCGCCTGCGGCAAGTGCCACCGATGAAATATCGAGAGTAACCGAACGCCCAAATACGATGGCGAGGATCGCCCCTGAAAGTAAGCCAAACAGGAAGGTGAACGTAATCATGAGTTTTTCGGTTCCAATCTGCCGTATGGACGCTCACGATAAGCAGCATTGCAAAATGCTGCAAACGGAACCGAAGCGCTTCTCCAACGAGCGTCGAAGTTCAGAGCCATCTAATCCAAAGCCCGCGGTCGTCGCCTAGTCGGTGAAATGCAGAAGGGCAGGGCATACTACCGATGTCATGAGTGTCGTGGCGTTTGTGTACGTGAAGACCGTGTCTTGGAGGCAAATCCGCTGTTTCGCCTGTTTTGCAAAGACGAGGTCGCAAAATGTGGCCAACTAGAGCCGTGGGAAGAGTTCGACTCCTACTTGGGACTAGCCACACCAGCACATTCGACGTCTAATCAACG
>CAYODE010000263.1:0-4656 GCA_964402685.1 uncultured Aestuariivita sp.
TCTCGTATTCGCTGTCGGTGTTCCAGGTCGCGTCGAGCGCGTCGACCTCGTAGGACACCTTGTTGATCGAGTTGGAGTAGCGGGCGTTGTCGAAGATGAAGAATTCAGCCTCGGGGCCCCAGTAGGAGACATCGCCGATGCCGGAAGACTTCAGGTAGGCCTCGGCCTTCTCGGCGGTGCCGCGCGGATCGCGGTCGTACGGCTCGCCGGTGTCGGGCTCGACCACGGTGCAGTGCATGCACAGGGTCTTTTCGGCGTAGAACGGATCGATATAGGCCGATGCGGTATCGGGCATCAGTTTCATGTCGGACGCTTCGATCGACTTCCAGCCGGCGATGGAGGAGCCGTCGAACATGAAGCCTTCGTCCAGGAAGTCTTCGTCGACCTGATCCGCCATGACCGTCACGTGCTGCAGCTTGCCGCGCGGGTCGGTAAAGCGAATGTCGACATAGGCGACATCCTCATCTTTGATTTGCTTGAGAACTGCGTCCTTGCTCATTCCGTAGGATCCTCTCTTTTTGAATGGCAGTTGTTGGTGTCGCGCATTTACAGCGCTTCGGAGCCGGACTCTCCGGTCCTGATGCGAATGGCTTGTTCAACCGACGAGACAAAGATCTTTCCATCCCCGATCTTGTCTGTTTTGGCGGCATTTACGATGGCGTCGATAGCGCCTTCGACGAGGTCGTCGTCAAGGACCACTTCGATTTTAACCTTTGGCAGGAAGTCCACCACATACTCGGCGCCGCGGTAGAGTTCGGTATGTCCTTTCTGACGGCCAAACCCTTTCACTTCGATCACGCTAAGACCTTGCACGCCGACTTCTTGCAGCGCTTCTTTCACCTCATCCAGCTTGAACGGCTTGATGATCGCTTCAATTTTTTTCATGGGGGCCTCCTCGCAACCGTTTGGTTTGGGACAGATCACTTCCGATATCGGGCCACAATCTGATAGGGAAAGGAGGCGCAGGTCGCGCCAGTGGATTTTCCACATGTGACTAATTTTTGTGCATTTCGCACGAAAATGCATCGAAACTGAATCGTGGAGTGATCGAGAGGATGCCCGAACTGCTTACCGCTGCTCAGATGCGGGCCATTGAGACCGCCGCGATCGCCAGCGGAGCGGTAAGCGGTTTGGAACTGATGGAACGGGCAGGGCGGGGCGTTGTAGAGGCCGTTTTCGAAAAATGGCCGGACCTGGCCAAAGCGCCCCATCGCGCGCTTGTTCTGTGCGGGCCCGGCAACAATGGCGGCGATGGCTTTGTCGTTGCGCGGTTGTTGAGCGACTGGGGGTGGGAGGTCGACGTTTTCCTTTACGGCGATCGGACCAAGCTTCCGCCGGACGCACGGACAAATTACAAGAAATGGGCGGCCATGGGGCCGGTGCAAACCTTGTCACTACCGCACCCATCGCTATCCGAGTTGAGCGTAGTTTCGGAGAGCGGCAAAGATCTGAAAGCAGAGGATTTGATCATCGATGCTCTCTTCGGGACCGGTTTGGGTCGGCCGATTGACGGGCTTCGAGAGGTACTGGAAGCGACGGGTGTCCTTGCAAATGGAGAGCCTCAAGCCTGCGCTCGGTGCGTTGCAATAGACATCCCGTCTGGTCTGTGTTCAGACAGTGGTCGCGTTTTGGGAGCCGCAACCACCTGTACCAGCGCCGACCTAACGGTGTCTTTCCATGCGTTGAAGACTGGGCATATGCTGGCTTCTGGCCCGGAGATGTCCGGTAGCGTCGCGGTCAAATCCATTGGGCTAGGCGGGTCACGGGCGCCATCAACACAAGCCGCTTTGACTGAACATCATAGGTTGGACGCCGAGGCAGATGTGTCTTCTGTTGTTGCTCGTATCGCACCCCGTGAAGAACCTTGGACGTCTTTGAGCAAAGGCGCGGGCCACAAATATGCTTATGGTCATGCGCTCGTGTTGTCAGGTGGCATCGGAAAGGGTGGGGCGGGCCGTTTGGCCGCGCGTGCGGCGCTGCGGGTGGGGGCTGGCCTGGTTACGCTTGGTTGCCCGCCAGCCGCGCTTCAGGAGAATGCTGCGCAATTGAATGCCGTTATGCTGACATCGGTGAAGTCCGGCGATGATCTGGCGCAGCTTCTGGCGGCTGACGAAAGAATAAACACGCTGTGTCTGGGACCTGCGTTGGGCTTGGGTTCCCGCGAGCGTGATATCGTGGCCGCAGCTTTAGCGGCACAGCGCGCCATACTGCTGGATGCCGATGCGCTTAGCCTGATTGCAGAAGATCAATCGCTTTTGGACGCCCTCCATGATCGGTGCGTTCTGACGCCGCATGCCGGAGAGTTTGCGCGGCTCTTTCCCGATATTGCGGAACGCTTGGCCGACGCGGCGGTGACCGGTCCCGCCTTTTCCAAGATCGACGCCACGCGGGAGGCCGCGCAAAAAGCCGGGTGTGTGGTGCTGTTCAAAGGGCCGGACACCGTGATCGCCGCGGCCTCGGGCCATGTTGTAATCAGTGCCGCCCACTATGAACGCGCAGCGCCGTGGCTGGCGACAGCTGGCTCCGGCGATGTTCTCGCCGGCTTGATTGCTGGTCTCCTTGCGCGTGGTCTTGACCCTCTGCATGCCGCCGAACTTGGGGCATGGCTGCATATCGAATGTGCGCTGGCGTTCGGTCCGGGCCTCATTGCTGAAGACCTGCCGGAAACACTCCCGGCAGTCTTCCAGCAATTATCAACCGCGGAATGATCTAAGCCACGTGGCGGACACGCTCGCGAATAGGTTCGCTGGTGAGCTCAAGTCCGTTTGCGTAAATCACCTGATCCCGTTCAAAGATCAGCCTGTGCACAGTCATCTCCAGTTCGCCGCGGTCAAGGATGAACCCATGGTCGACCAAAAGACCAGCCGGGGCCACCGCCTGTGGCTGCTCAAACATAACGTGCGCGCGCCAATCGCGTAGCAGAATGGGTTGACTGGCGGGCAAGGTCGCGCCGGTTTCCGGCATGTTCCGGCCCAGTGCCTCTGCTGAGAATTCCACCGCTTGTTCCAACACAAAATCCCATTCGGTTGCGATCAACGGTGTTGGCCCACTGTTGCGGGTCATCACCAGATCGCCCGGGGAGAGATCTTCGACCGATCTGTCTCCATCCGGTGTTCGGATTTTCGTACCTGTGAGAATGCCGCCCAGTTCGATCTGGCCGGAAATAAAAGGACGAAATAATGGGCTCACGCCCCCAATTCGTCCGCCCAATGGAAGGGTCATAGACGTTACTCGCTCTGCTGCCTCAATTTTTTTTTGACACGTTAACCGAAGCTTAGGTCAGATCTGAGCAATATTTCTGTGCTTGCATAGCAACAGATCGGGGCCGTGTTGTCTTCGCAACGGTGACGCCGGCGGTGCGGCGTTTATAAAATGGGCAAAAATCAGGCCGAAAAATGGCCGCGGATCGAGCAGGTCTAGGTGTATGGCGAATTATTCCGTGTGGGCTTTGGGGGAATCCCAGCTCACGATTTCCGATGGCGGGCAGCTTGATGGCGTCACCCAGGGTGATGGATCGCATCTTGAGGGGCTCACCATCACGCTGAACAGCTACAACTTCGAAGAACTGCAACTCAGCGATAGTGGCAGTGACGTAAATTTTGATGACAACGATGGCAATCAAAGGCTGGAAGGCGCGCAAAACTTCGATGGGTCCAGTTATGGCGACAACACCCGTATCGAAGCGGAGTATCGGATCGTTCTGAGGAACCCCGACACAGGCGAAGAGTATGAAGCACTTGCCGTCAATTTGGTGAACTCATCGCCGGCATATGGTACGGTTGAAGGATTGGCCTTTGTCGACGAGTTCCCGCCGGCGGGCGTCGCCTTGGAGGTGATTGAGGCCACCGAAGGGCCCGGCAGTTCAGGACAAGCGGCGATTAACAGTGCAGATATTGCGGCGCCTGCCTGTTTCACGCCGGGGACGTGGATTGATACGCCTGACGGACAACGCCGTGTAGAAACTTTGCGCGCCGGCGATTGGGTTCAAACGCTGGACCGTGGTCCGCAACCATTGATTTGGGTCGGGCAAACGGCGATCAACACGCATGATTTGCGTCAGCGGGCCGATCTGCGCCCAATAACGATCCGCAAGGATGCGTTTGGGCCGGGGGTGCCGTACCAAGATATGCGCGTTTCCCCCCAGCACCGTGTGCTAATAACCGGCGCACAGGCGGAGCTGTTTTTTGGCGAACCCGAAGTGCTGGCCGCAGCAGCGCATCTTGTCGACGGCAACAATGTGTTTGTGGACGACAGTCTGAGCCCAGTTCTATACCTGCATCTTCAATGCGCGAGCCATGAGGTTCTACTGTCCGACGGGCTGGCCAGTGAAAGCTTTAACCCCGGCGCATTGAGCCTTCGGAGTTTCTCGCAATCGGCGCGGTATCGTTTGGAAACAGTGTTGCCTGAGAAGATTGCTTGCCAGGGTCCAAGTCTGGACGCAGCGCGCCCGTTGATCAAACGTCACGAAGCGGCAGTTTGGCAGTTCGCAGCTTAGTGCAAATTTCCCCTCGCGTCCGGTTGGAACCTTTGCTAATCACCCCTCGAAGCGCGGTACGATACGCGCTTTCGTGCGGGTGTGGCGAAATTGGTAGACGCACCAGATTTAGGTTCTGGCGCCGCAAGGCGTGGGGGTTCAAGTCCCTCCACCCGCACCAC
>CAYODE010000264.1:0-4650 GCA_964402685.1 uncultured Aestuariivita sp.
CTGTTCGGCCCATTCTACTATGCCTTCAAAGGCATGTGGTGGTGGGCAATCTTATCCATCCTAACCTTGAACGGTCTGTGGGTCGGCTTCCCGTTGTTCAATCGCAGCATTGTGCTGCGCCATTTCCATCGAAAGGGTTGGGTTCAAAATTGATGCTTCGGACAGTCCAGCCAATGAGTAAACCCACCCCTGCTGCACCCGAATACACCCACTCAGATGAACCCAAATGCAGAGCTATTGAAAAGACTCAGCAAATCGGGTCCGTCTCCCATCCAACAGCCTGATCAATAGTCCGCGTGTCGGTCTCGGGCGTATCTGGCCACACCATTCAAGGCGACAACAACAGGTGACCACAGGGGGATGGGGGGAGATGTTTTTTTGTCGGCGTGCGCCCTGTGGACGGACAAGTGGTCATGTATACTGCCGAGATTTCCAGCCCGTAGCCGATTTGCGTTTTTGCCGAGGGTCGATCACTTCGATCACATCATCACATTCGAGTTGCCAAAGTGATTTTGTGATCAAAGTGATCGCACTAGCGCAATTCACGGCAGTTCGTATTTGCCACGCGTTTGCTTCTTCACCTCCCCATCTGCCATCATGCTTGTGAGCAATTGGCGCACGCTATCCTGAGGCCTGTCTAAAGCTTCCGCGATATCTTTAGGCCCGATTGGCTTATCTGCGCTTTTGAGCACATCGATGATCGCTCGTCGTTGGCTCGATATCTTCACGGCATCGCTGTCGCCTAGAATTCGCCAGTATCCATCGTCGAGTTCCACGGTGATGTCGATATCGTCCATTTCTCGCCCTCGGCCATAGAGGGTTACTCCGTGGCTTTTGCGGTCAAGAATCAGGATGTTATCGACACCCCCTGACAATCCTGTGGTTCCCGACACCGTGTCCAGCGGGTCTTCACTACCCATCTTTCTCTGGTGATGAACGATGATTATTGCAATCCCGTACTCGCCTGCGAGTCTTTGAAGGGGCGCAAGGGTGGCATAGTCGGCTTCATACTCGGTTCTTCTCTTCGAAGCCGACCTGACACACACCAATGTATCGATGATGATCAAGCTAGGGCGATGGTCGAGAATCCAGTTTTCAAGCTGTTCGCTCCCCCCATCGTCCAGCTTTTTCATCTGGGTGGTGAAATGAAAATTGCTTGGCCATATGGATTGATCGCCGTAGACATGCACCATTCGCCGTCGCAAGCGCCTCGGATTGTCCTCAAGCGCGCAATATAGCGTCGTGCCCTTCTTGCACGCCCTGTCGCCAAGTGCTTCGCAGCCGATGGCCACCGACATCGCTATATCCAGCGCCATCCACGACTTGCCCATTTTGGGTTTGCCAGCCAGCAGCGTTAGACCCTCGGTGATCAACCCCTCGACCAAAAACTCAAGGGGTGGGAAGTCCATCGCCTGTAGGTCATTGGCTGAAAAAGTTGTCAGCTCGTCCGACGATGATGATCGGTTGGGTCTCTTCTTTGGAAGCCGCGCGACACACGATTTTTTGGAGGTCTTCCTGCTCATTTTGCGGCCTCCAGCTTCGAGACCACGCGCGCTACTTCTGCGTCCAGCCGATCAAGGTGGTACCCGTGCTTCTCGATGAAATACGGGCTGTGCCAAAGGATGCATCCGATCTCGTCAGGTGTTGCGCCCACCTCGTGAAGACATGCAATAATTAGGTGAATGCAGGATGAGCGATCTTTCTCCTTCACTCGGGTGTGCCGGATCAGAGTCCGCGCCTTCGCATGAAGCTGTTTTCGGTATTTATCGAATACCTCCTTCGGATCATGAGCATCTGGATTGACGAAATCGCCAGCTTCCATCGCACGGGCAATTTCCGGCAAGGGGGGACGCTCGCTGATCCTATTCCAGTTGCGATGCACCAACTGCACGAAAGGCTCGTCGTACTCAGGTTTGTGGTTCACGGAGCCGGGCACGCGCAACATCTTGGTGATCGTCCAGCCACTGTCGCCACCATGCCGGTCAGCAAGGGAACGGGAGTATCCCTCGGCTTCTATGGGGCTGTGCCAGCCATCCCAAAGCCAAATCCCCTGAAAACGACCCAGCGAGGTTTCGGTGACTAGGCTGGCCTCGGGGCGGAAGCCGTAGGGGTCGGCTTCATCAATGTCGCACCAACCAAGCCGTGTCGGACGCGCGAATTCCTTTTTTCTGCGGTCCTTGGAGAAGGGGTTGGGACAGAAGTAGAGGTTGTAGTCCCAGCGAGAATGCGTACGAAAGAACCGGTTCAAGCCGACAGTAAGATTGTCGCCGTGGACGACATACTCTCGCCATTTCTCGCCGTCAGGATCGGTGGTTGCGAGGAAGAAACAGCTGTCACTCGGAGCGCCTTTCCAGAGGCATTCCAAGAAACCCACCATGCTTTGGTGGATGATGCAGTCGTCGTCATAATCCTTGAATGCGTAGGGATGCCCTTTACGAGGGCGAGCGGTATGGTTCACGCGATTTCGCATGTTGTTTCCTTTCGAGATGTACGGGGAGGACGGGGCGCTAATCGCCCTGCCTTTGATGTCAGTGTTCTTTGGGCTTTGGAGGTAGGCGCCAGCTGTAGAGCTCAAGCCAGTCCACGATTTCGTCAGCGTCCCAAACGAATGGGACAGGCTGCTTCGGGAACAAACCGCGCTCACCGAGATCAATCAGCTCATGGTATTCGTAGTAAATCCCCATGCGAACGAGGTCTTCGTAGGTGTAGCCCCAGCGAAAATTGATCCCCATACTTAGAACTCAGCATAGTGGTGACGGGACCGTTCTTCAGCGCGCTCAGCCAGCCACTGTTCGATCTCATTCAACAACCAAGCGACACTGGTGCCAGCGAGGCGTACACGGCGTGGAAATCGCCCACGAGCTTCCCAGCGCAATAGCGTGCTGTTGCTTACCATGATGCCCAAGCGCTTGAGATCAGCGCGTGTGGCGAGGGCCTTTTGCCCGTTCGAGATATCCATCTTGTCTTTCCTTCTGCATGTTTAGGTTTGCGAAGGAGCGCTCCGACAAGACAGAAGATGGATCAGGTTGGTTCGCATTACGAGCGAAGGTCCTGAAAGCGTCAACTCATTTCGAGTTGCGATTTTCAAACGGCTTGCATGTTTCTCTGGATAGGGCCGTCGAGCTGTTCATGATTGCCTGTGGTCTCAAAGAAGACCCGCCTCACGAAGTCTGGAATTGCGCCAGTGGCGACCTTGAGCTTCTTGTCCCAGTTCCCTCTAGACAACTTGAGGTCAGGGTAACACTCGTGCAGTTCCGATAAACAGACATAGACGACGTAGTGCCTGATTTCGTTGGTGTGAGATATCTTGCCCGCGACCGCCCCGGAAATCTCGTCCTCGAAGTCGGCCCGCAGAAGATCAGCTTCCTTCCTCAGCTCTGCCAAAGCAGCAAGCAGAGGTTCACGGGATGGAGACCTGAAGTCACCAAATTGCTCCCAATGCGAAAAGTGTGGAGCGTTCTCGGGCGCCAACGCAGCCTCAAGTGTTGTAATAGGATTGAGAACCTGACGTTGCAGCCATGTTCTTCGCTTTGTCAGTGAAATATCGAACGGTGCCAAAAGAAAACCGTTGGGTGACGTCTCAATGCCCCGGCGCACTTTCAAGCACTCGGCGCTTAGCCTCTCCCAGAAAATGGCAAAGCCTTCATCATCAGGCAGCCCAAGGATTACTCGGACTTCCTCGCGGCAATCGTTTCCGAACGCACCGTCGTGATTTTCGTCAGCTCGCTCGCCCACAGTTCCAGCGCCTCACGCTTTTCGTTGAAATACGTGTAGCGATTGTAGGTTGCCCCAACGCCTGAGACGACCCCAGATTTGTGGTTGGTCACAGCGTCGATCACGTGGGGCATCACGCCGAGCTTCGCCATGCCTGTCGAGGCCGTGCGCCGAAAGACGTGAAAGCGCCAATCGGGCGTCCCGTCAGGCAAGGCCGTATCGACGCGTTCTTTTAGACGCCCGAAGCCAGATATCGCCGAGCGCCCGGTCGTTGTGAAAACAAAGTCGCTGTCGAGGAACTTGTGCAGCGAACGTAGGATATCAACGACCTGATCTGGCAACGGGACGATATGCAGGCGCGCGTTTTTCAGACGGTTGGCAGGGAGTTCCCAGACGCCTTCATCAAGATTAAGTTCAGACCAGCGCATGTCAGACACTTCTGCCCGACGCTGCCCCGTTATCAGAAGGAGCTTGAGGAAGGGGCCGAATGGGTAGTCCTCGGCATCGCTGTGCTGCCATATCGCCCGAATTTCGGCATCGCTCAGCACGCGATCACGCTGAACCTCACGCGTAGGCGGCCTGAGGAGAGCCACAGGCGATGTTTCGATGTCGCCACGCATGACGCACCAGTTCATGAGCTTTTTGATCGCTGAGAGCGCCCGATTTGCGCGTGTCGGCGTGCCGTTGGCGATAATGCCATCCAGCACCTTGCTGACATCCTGCCGTTTGATTTGGTCGATAGGTCGATCCTTCAAACCATCGAACTTGTGCAGAACGCTTTCGGTGCGTTTCCAGTCCTTGGTGTTAGGCTTGGCGTGAAGCTCGATGAACTTGCGGATCATCTCACCTAGGGTCAGGGCCGATGCCTCGGAGACTTCGGGGGGCTTGTCGAATTCGCCCAACTCGACATCACGGGCGATCTCCATCGCGCGGCGT
>CAYODE010000265.1:0-4635 GCA_964402685.1 uncultured Aestuariivita sp.
ATCATAAAGCGCAAGCTTGGCCTGATAGGCCACCTCGTCATCATATTCGAGCTGGTTGGTGATCTCGGCAACGCCCGCGCCCGTGACCGAACCCATGTTGTGATACCACCAATCGATCCGCTCACCGGGTTTGCGGTAATCCGGCGTCCAGCCGAAATCAGCAGGGTAAATGTCTGTGGTCAGACGCTCTTCGAAGCCGTGCATCTGATCAGGACCCACAAAGTGCATCTTCCCGCTTAGGCAAGTGTAATAACCTGCGCGTCGCAAGTGATGGGCATAGGTTGGCAGATCACTGCGGAACTCGGCCGCGTTGTCATAAACTCCTGTCGCCGACGGTAACTGGCCGGTCATGAAACTCGCCCGGCCCGGCGCACAGAGGGGCGACGCGGTATAGGCGTTTGCAAACCGCACAGACTTGTCTGCCAAACGTTTGAGGTTGGGGGTGTGCAACCAGTCCGCTGGCCCATCCGGAAACAGGGTTCCGTTTAACTGATCGACCATCAGGATCAGGATATTCGGTTGTTCCATTACCCCTCCCGGATCAATCGGCTAACGGCAGCTAGGACAAGATTAATTGCCTCTTCATTTGACATCGCTTCGGGTCTGAGAACCTGGCGCAAATAGACACCATCAATCATCGCGCCGATCGTTTCCGAGGCCCCCACTGGATCTGAGACTAGCGGCTTAAAGCCGACCATCAGGTTGGACCGCAAGCGTCGGTGATAGATGCCTAACAAGCGTCGTGTTTCTTCCGATGTGCGAGCCTGCAGGTAAAAGTGTAGCCAGGACGCAGCCGTGGCCGGGCGGAAATTCTGGGAGGCAAAGGACGCACGGACAATCGCCTCGATCCGGTCTTCTGCACTGCGCGCCATGACGAGCGCGCCGCGCACCTCGGCGCTGAATAGGGTCAGAATGTGCCGCATGGTGGCGACCAACATCTGTTCCTTTGATCCAAAATAGTGATGCGCCAAGGCGCTCGACATCCCTGCCCTGCGAGCGATCTGGCTGACAGTGACATCCAGTGAACCGGCTTCACCAATCTCGACAATCGCAGCTTTTACCAGAGCATCGCGCCTGATAGGCTCCATTCCAAGTTTGGGCATGCGCGGCATCTCCGGTTTCGCATCATCAGATGACGCTATGGGTTCTTTATTGACTCGTCAATCAATAACCCGCACCGTGCCAGACGAAGAAAATGATAACCGTCAGGGAGACAGCAATGACCATCAAAACTTCCCTTTCCGCATTGGCTCTTATGGCCGCTGCCGGAACCGCATTTGCCGATTGTGGCAGTGTCACATTCTCGGATGTTGGCTGGACCGACATCACGGCGACTACGGCTGCAACGACCGTCGTGCTTGAGGCGCTGGGATATGAAACCGACATAAAGGTTCTGTCGGTGCCAGTGACCTATACCTCGCTTGCCGCAGGGGATGTCGATGTCTTCCTCGGCAACTGGATGCCAACAATGGAAGCCGATATTGCCCCCTATCGCGAGGCTGGCACCGTGGATTCCGTACGCGCCAACCTTGAAGGCGCAAAATACACGCTGGCGGTAAACAAAGCGGCAGCCGATATGGGCATCGCGGATTTCGGTGATATCGCCAGCCAGAAAGACGCGCTCGATGGCAAGATCTATGGCATTGAGCCTGGCAACGACGGCAACCGCCTGATCATGGACATGATTGGCGCAAATGCATTTGGCCTCGACGGGTTTGAAGTCGTTGAAAGCTCGGAACAGGGCATGCTGGCGCAAGTCGCACGCGCGGATCGGCGCGGCGAGCCGATTGTGTTCCTAGGCTGGGAACCCCATCCCATGAACGCAAATTTTGAGATGAGCTACCTGACCGGGGGCGATGACTATTTTGGCCCGAACTTGGGTGGCGCAACTGTGTTTACGAACACGACAGCTGGATATGTCGATGCATGCCCCAACGTGGGTAAGCTGTTGACAAACCTCGAATTTACATTGGCCATGGAAAACGAAATCATGGGCGCGATCCTGAATGATGGGGAAGATCCGGCTGATGCCGCTACCGCTTGGCTGGCCGCGAACACCGGCATTGTGGAAAGCTGGCTGGACGGTGTGACCACCAAGGATGGCGGCGACGCAAAAGCTGCTGTGATGGCCGCTCTGAACTAAAGCGCTTACGCGCGGTCCCTCAGCGTTTGGGACCGCGCAATAATGTTCGAATTTTCTGGCCGAAATTCGCCACAGAATTTTGCCCCCTCCCAACATGACGAGGTCTGAATGGAGTGGCTGACCGACACCAAAATCCCGATTGGCAAATGGGCCGCCGGGATCTTTGACTGGCTACAAATTAACGGCGCATGGTTTTTTGACGGTCTGTCACTGACAATGGAGGCGTTGATCGACGGGATACTGTGGGTTTTGCAAACACCACATCCGTTCTTGATCATTGCTGCCTTCGCCCTTCTCACATGGACACTGCAGCGTAGTTGGAAGGTTGTTCTCTTCGTCATCTTGGGCTTCCTTTTCATCCTCAATCAGGATTACTGGGAAGAAACCACTGAAAGCCTCACGCTGGTTCTGTCCGCATGTGTGGTCTGCATGGGCATCGGCGTGCCCATTGGCATTGCGGCCGCACACCGGCCTAGGCTCTACCGCGTTATGCGGCCAGTCCTCGACCTGATGCAAACGCTGCCGACCTTCGTTTATCTCATACCGGCCATTGTGTTTTTTGGGATCGGCATGGTGCCCGGCCTGATCGCTACCGTGATCTTCGTTCTCCCTGCCCCCATTCGCTTGACCCATCTCGGCGTAACATCAACGCCCAAACCGCTCCTGGAAGCGGCACAAGCATTTGGCGCAACCCCCCGCCAGACGCTGTGGAAGGTCGAATTGCCCTACGCCCTGCCGCAGATCATGACGGGTTTGAACCAGACTATCATGCTGTCGCTGTCCATGGTTGTCATCGCGGCCCTCGTTGGCGCCGACGGGCTAGGTGTTCCGGTGGTCCGTGCGTTAAACCAGGTCAACACCGCACTTGGATTTGAGAGCGGGTTCATCATTGTTGTGGTCGCCATCATGCTGGACCGCATGCTTCGGATGGAGCGGCGCTGATGGGAACTGCAGTTGAATTTGACGCGGTGAACATCGTCTTTGGCGACAAGCCAGCACTTGCCCTGCCGATGATGGATGCAGGTCAGGATCGCAGCCAGATCCAATCGGCCACGGGGCAGGTTCTGGGTGTCCATGACTGTACCCTGACGGTCGAGGAAGGCGAAATTCTGGTCCTGATGGGCCTTTCGGGGTCGGGCAAATCCACATTGCTGCGTGCGGTGAACGGGCTCAACCCGGTTGTGCGTGGAGCCGTGCGGGTGAATGACGGCTCTCATATGATCGATGTTGGCGCGGCCGATGCTGCCACTCTCCGCGCGCTGCGTCTCAGCCGAGTGGCCATGGTTTTTCAGCAGTTTGGTCTGTTGCCGTGGCGCACGGTGCGAGAGAATGTAGGCTTGGGTTTGGAGCTTGCAGGCCTGTCGAAAAGCGAACGGCAAGACAAGGTAGACCGACAGCTCTCGCTTGTCGGTTTGTCCGACTGGGCCGATCGGAAAGTGGGCGACCTGTCCGGCGGCATGCAACAACGTGTCGGACTCGCGCGCGCCTTTGTGACCGAAGCGCCGATCCTGTTGATGGACGAGCCCTTTTCGGCTTTGGATCCTTTAATCCGAACCCGCCTTCAAGACGAGTTGCTGGAGCTTCAGCAAACGTTGAAACGGACCATCATTTTCGTCAGCCATGATCTGGATGAGGCCTTCAAAATCGGTAATCGCATCGCGATCATGGAGGGGGGCCGGATTGTACAATGCGGCACCCCGCAAGAGATCTTTACGGCACCGGCCACTGAGTATGTTGCTGATTTCGTTGCACATATGAACCCTCTTGGAGTGCTCTGCGCGCGTGACGTGATGGATCCTCCGCTGGGTGAGGTGCAGCAATCCGTGGGGCCGGACGCGACGATCCAACAGGTCATGGAGGCTGCCATGCGCTGTGAAGGACCTGTAGGTGTGGTCGAAGACGGCCAGCTATTGGGGCAGATCAGTTATGACGGGATATTGCAGCGCCTGCTCGACCCGCGCGGCCAAGCCAGCTGAGCGTTAAAACTTGGTCTCTGGCGTGGTTGGCGTGATCTGACGACGCCGCAACACGGCTTCACGCCATGCGATAAAGCTGACCGACCCCAAAATCAGGCTGCCGCCGAGCACGACCCAGATATCTATCGCCTCGGCAAACACGACGTATCCCAAAAGCGTGGCCCAGACCAATTGCAGGAACGTCACCGGCTGCGTGACCGTCACCGGGGCCGCGCGCAAGGCAAGCGTCATGGTGTAGTGACCCGCCGTCGCAAAGAAGGCGACTGCAGTTAGGAATCCAAGTTCGACCAAGGTTGGCGGAACCCAAACGGCAAGAGCGAAGGGCGCCAGGACGACGGTCACAATGATCGACAGCATCGCGACCACCAAAGTGGGCTCCACCTCGTCCGCCAAAACCTTGGCAAGCAAATAAGACGCTCCAAAGACCAGTCCGGCCAGCAACATAGCAAGATGGCCGGGATCGACCTCACGAAATCCGGGGCGCAAGATGATCAGCGCCCCCAAAAGCGCGCATCC
>CAYODE010000266.1:0-4586 GCA_964402685.1 uncultured Aestuariivita sp.
ATCGCGGCCATCTGGCCGTGGTCACCCAAACCATCCCCGCCCTCGATGAAATCTACGGCGAAAACACCCGCCGTGCCCTGCAGGGCAACGCTGGCGTGAAGCTTTACCTGACGCCCGCGGATGAGAAGACCGTTGAGGAGCTGAGCAAGGCGGTCGGCAAGACCACGAAGACGGTCGTTACGCGGTCGCAATCCATCGGCAAGAACCCCTTCGAAGGACGCAGCCAGTCCACACGGACCGAAGAAAGTTCTTTGCTGCCTGAAGACGAGGCCCGCCGCCTGCCGCTTGACGAGATCGTCATGGTTATCGATGCCCAAATGCCGGTCCGCGCAAAGCGGATCCAATATTTCGACGACCGCCTGTTCAAGGAGATCCACGCGGCGCAGACGGGGGATCTGCCGTTTCCGGAGCCGGGGGGAAGTGGGCCGCAGGGCATACTGCCGCTGAGCCTGCGGGCCATGCCGATGACACGGCCACCGGATGGGCCCAATAGACATGAGGCCGATATAGAAGCAGTGCGTCAGGCTGCTGATGGCCAATCATCAGGGCAAACCGATGTTGCCCCAAAGAAGACTGCGCCTGTCGTTCAAGCTGTTATCGCCGAGGAGCAGCGACAGACGGAGATGGATTTTGGGGGCCAGGTTGCGGATGCCAAGACAGTGGGCGCGGATGATGAGACGCAGATGCGCTCCGCCGTCGATGGTTTGGATGAAATGGAAGCGATGTTGCAGGAAGGAAAAGGCGAAAAGCACGTTGCTCGATAGAGAGGTGGCCATCGCCTGCCTGTCTGGGGGCGGAAAGCGGCCAATCTCGGTAGTTGCAAGCAAGCCATGTCATGTGGGCCAAAACGGACAATGGCGATACGTTAATGAGAAAATGACTGCTAATCGATTGCTTCTAGCTTCGATCCACTGTCACGGGAGCCAAATAATTCAAGGATAAAGCTTCCACCCGCTAGGTCTTGCTCTTTCTGACCAGAGAATAAGAGAAGACTTCGACAGTATCTATTTGTGAGGGGAATTAGCGCCTTACGGGGCGTCGCAACGATTCGAAGATAGAGAGCATCCAGTGTCTCTGACTGGATCTCATACTGGCAGACGACAAGCAAAGTCCCGCGAACCGCTTCCAACGCTTGTGGCGCCGCCGAGTCCCTCTCGACGTTGTTCGCCCTCCTCTGCTTTCGCCAGAAGTCTGCCCGCGCCTCGGGCAGCTTCGCCCGGCTGCATCCGGCATGCTGATGCCAGAGGCACCCATGAACGAAGGCGACAACCTTGAAGGCGGAAGTACGAGTTGAACTGAGCAACCATGTCAATTGGTAGAAACTAAGGCGCAGGCCACGGTGGTCTAGGTGGCGAAGGACGGTTGACCTATCGGTGGGTGAACAGAAGGCTAATCTTCGACAGGCTTGGCGCTTCGCACGGATGGGTATAATGTACCGGCGAGCAAACCAGACAGGGCACCTTCAACAACATCGAGATGGTCTATATCATGAAGCCATATCTGAAGTGGAATGCTTTCCTGCGTTGACTTCGAGGGGTAAACTGTGACTGATCTTACCGCCCGAACAGACGATTGGTCCTTTCAGATTGTTGCGGAAGGTTCTAAGCGATTTTTGGTAAGGGTAACCAGTCCTATGGGCTGTAAGTCGTCTATGGTTTTCTCGGACTTTATCTTGAACCCAGATGATAACGTACGAGCAATAGAGGCTTTCCATCTACTCAAAGAGCGGGGTTTCGTAGTCAGCCCACATATGAAGCTGGTGTTTCAAGACATTTACCCGTCCTACAGGGATAGCAGCGACCGCGTTGAGCTAGTTAGGCGACATGATCAAATTGTAGGTGTGTTAAAAGAGTATGCAGCGCAGGTAGGACTAACTGTCGTAAACACTTTCCTCAATCCAACTGACAAGAATTTTGAAACCGTAGCTCAGATTGAATGAGACAAGACACGTAGCCTTGCCCGAGATCCGACGACATTAGCTAGAGCGAAAACCTTGCATTGCTGTGTGTATGCAAGAACTCGCGCGTTTCAAAATAGGCTAAGTCTTCCATTTCAAACATGATCTGCATCTCGGCCGAAACACTTTCAGACTGTACTGCTCTCTTATAATCGCGAAGAAGCTTTGCCGAATACGATGCGTAAACACGGTTTCTAGTGAGGTCCTCGGTCAGCCCCATACCATCGCGATATGCTTGTAGGCCAACGACAGCCACCGCTAGGCTACTCGCAAGGAAAACGGCATTCTCCACGGTACTTCCCATGCCAAAAAGCTGTGTAGTAACAGCTAGGCATTGAAGAGCAATTATTCCCACAGTAGCAATAAATTCTAGACTAGAAACAGTATGCTCTTGGTCTGCCAGAGATCCAAATATTGGGAAAGGAGAGGCTCTCCTCCCTACTTGCTCTGTAGCATAACCGATTTGCCAACCAAAACGAAATTCTATCCAAAATTTTCGGAATTCATCAAGTTTTTTTGGGTCGAGTTCTGCTTCTTCGCGACCGGTTATTCTAGTCAAGAGTGCCGCTTCTTCAAGATTAGTATCTCCCTTGACGATTTGGACGTAGACTGGTGCGCAGAATTTCTTCATTGCGCTTGCGAGAACTGGCTTTCGAGAGTCGATGACTCTTTGTTGCGAAAGGCTTCCTTGAGAACATGCTTCACGCATATGCTCCAACAGAAACTGAAAATAGAGGTGCCTCAACCGCTCTCCCACTAGACGATGATAGAGCCAAGTATCGCGTCGTCTTCCAAACAGGATCCCTTTACCAAGAAAAACCGATAGAACGAGAAACAAGAGTGACACAGTTGCCAAGAACGGCCTGAGCCAATCAGGCCTAGAGGCCCATTCGGTCATGATCGGTGCGGCTGAGGTTATTGTCATAGATAGTGATAAAACCATGAACACAATGGCGTAGAAACTATTTCGTCTCGAAGAGGACTTCTTTTCTTGAGCCTTACCTTCATGGTTCTTGAATTCTGCAGCAAGTTCTGGCCAAATGAAAATTTCGGCCATCTTGGGAAACTGCTCCCTGAGGTAGTCCTCGTCCCCGGGATTTAGGCCAATGTCAGAATTTGGTTTGGATGACATAGAAAAGTGCTCTAGTCTGAGTGTTGCGATGGTGTCCTTCATGACATCCTAGCCGAGTAAGGTCTGATTATGCGAGAAACTTTTGATATCTTCATCGGTGGCCCGATGGGCGGCACACTGCAGGACGCCCATGGTCTTCCTTTTGCTGAACATATCCAGCGGCTCAAGGCAGCTGTGGAACGCGCGGCAAACGAAATTGTCCAGGAGAACGGGGCGCCAAGTATCAAAATCTACACACCAGAGCTTGATGATACCGGCATGATCACCAGCCGAGTGTTCGGTATCCTCGACACTGCGGAACTAGGGATCATGGATGTTTCAGCCGGTAGTCCAAGCGTTATGTACGAGCTGGCAATGTTGCATGCCCTCGGCATTCCAACCATCCCCGTTGTTATGGCGGATAAGGACGGAAGCCCGGAGTCATCATTCTACCTTCAAGGTACGTACCAAGCGGTGGTCGAGAGCTTTGAGGAAGATGTACTTTTTGCGAAATTGATGCCGATGATTAGAACAGTAATTTTCGGAGATGATGCTGGAATGAATCCAGCGGCCAACCCAATGAGCGAGTACTACGGACTGCCGCTTGTCGAAGCATCAGCATCGACTGGCTTGGCGACTGGCTACTTCCACAACTTCATGCGGCATATACTCAAGGCCAATGGCGGTGTCTTTGATTTCATCGAGGACGAGGTTTCCAAGATGGTCGTCATTAGACCTCGCGATCTGGAAGAGGCCGAGGGCTTGTCTCAGATTGTTCAGCGGAAGCTTAAGAGTTTTGATATTGATGTAGAGCTGATTGGCGAGAGCGATGGACAGGTTTATCAAGATCGGGAGCAGGCCCGTGGAAAGATGCTTGTTTTTCGGGCTGGGGGATATCTCTTCGATACCCCTGCCCCGCTAGCCGCACAGAACAAGTCGCCCCGGATGAAACGTATTCGGCTAATGGCTGAGCGCGCCAAGACTGACGCAGCCAATGCAGCGGTACAGAAATTTGAGCAACGTATGATTGACGATTTCATGGCAACGCTTATCCGTTTGCCTCAGGACTACCCGGGCAGTGTTTCGCGACGTCTTGATGTGGCGACGATTAAAGACTTTGTGCGAATGGTTCTGGTATCTCTCGGGCGTGAAATACCTGATGACTTTGATCGGAGTTTCGGTGTTCCTGATTAGCCGATGCGGCTGCACGGCGATCGTTTTGCATGGTCATAAACGGTCGTTCTTGACCACTTGCCGCACTCTGATATCGATCAACGGCGTATCTATGCCAACAAATCTGGCAAAACGTTTGCGGTCATGGCAGTTTGCTGTCACCACCGCTTCACCGCTTGCCGAGGCGACCCAACCTTGAAAGCTGCGCCAGCATCCGAGCGCCTGTCCCGGTCCCGTTACTGGCAGGAGATGGGGTTGATCCGTCTGCACTACTGGGTCGACTTGGCAACGCTTGAACACCAAAGAACTGTCGAGCGCGCAGGGCTGCATATTCCGCGCCAGTCG
>CAYODE010000267.1:0-4564 GCA_964402685.1 uncultured Aestuariivita sp.
GGAATGCTCGAAGCGCATCCGCCACCCGCACCGCAGGGCAAACGGATTAAGCTGCGCTACATGACCCAGGCCAAAACCCGACCTCCGGGTTTCGTTGTGATGTGCTCGCACCCCGACAAGATGCCTGCGAGCTATGCCCGGTACCTTGTGAACGGGTTACGCACGGATTTCGACATGCCGGGCACCCCGATCCGCCTGACCATGCGCGGGCAGGGGGACAAAAACCCCTACAAAGGGCGTAAGAAAGCGCAACCCTCGAAACTGAAGAAGCATTTGAAAAAACCTGGGGCCTAGTCGTCAAGGCCGCGGTCCGGTGAGCGCAAAAGACAGGCCCGGGTGAGTGACATCAGCTTTCATTTATCACGATTGAGGAACCTTGGGTGTTTTTACCGTCCCTTGGCATCAAAGCTCACGCGTCATAGGCGCTTAGGTCCTCTGGCGCGTGTAGTAACGTACTCTCGTATTTCTTGAGGTCGTCTTCCATCGTCAGCCAAGGCAGTTTGCTCTGAAAATTGACATGGAAGGTCGGGGTGAACGCTTCTGGATGCTCCATCGAAGCCGCGTAGAGATGCATGCCACCCGCATAGTGATCTGCTTCAAAACCCATGGGCGAGCCGCATTCGGCGCAAAAATGGCGGAACACACCTGGCGAGCTTTCGAAAGTTTTTGGCATTTTGCCTGTCCATTTGAAGGACGTGAGCGGAACACCTAGCCAGCCAACAACGGGTGCTCCGCAATTGCGTCGGCAGTCGTCACAATGGCAATAGCATGCCCAGGTCATTTCACCGGTAAATTCCCATGTTGTGGCTTTGCACAGGCAGTGGCCTCGTGTCGGCATCGTCGTTGTCCCATCTGGCTTCGCGAAACGATATGATGTGTTGCTGACTTGGTTGTTGCCGAATTGAGGAGCTTCACTTTCCAAAGACGACATCTGCCAAAGGATATCTAAGGTTTGTGACTCCCAAACCTTCGCGATGGCCGCAAAAAAAAGAGGCCGTGCAGGGCCTCTTTCACGTTCTTTGTACATGTGGGACGAAGCTTAACCGCTGGCGGATCGCTCGTTGCAGGTTTGGCGAGCTTGGAAGACGGTCAATGAGTTTCCAACGACGTCTACCGAGTTGCTGAAACTGCTGCCAGATGTAGTCCCGGCAGGGGGTGTTACGCCAAAACGTACGGCGCGTGCGCCCGGCACAGCTTGGCTGGGGGCAGGCCCGCTCAGAACGTAAAGCCGTTGCGTGTTTGGCAGGGCAGCTTCCCGCGCGGCCTCGCTGGCCCCGCACCAGTAGATTGCGTTTTCGGTGAATTCGGCCACGACCTCAAATGTGCCGTCGCTCAACACAAACGCGTCCACCCTGGACCTGTTATCCGCAAAGGCCGTTGACGCGGCTGCCGTCAGTGCCGTCGCTGCTAAAAAGCTTGAGATTTTCCTGCGCATGGCTTCCTCCACTCAAGTGCAATTACGTCGTATACGTGTCTGCTTGGTTGTCGGATGACGCGGGATCCTAACATATCCGTGAGCGTTGATGCCCAACTGTGAAGCGGTCTTTGTCCAGATTTCGCCCACCACTCTGATTTGCCGCTGAAAAACTTGCGCCACATGCAGCCGCACCCTATGTCACAACCGTGAGATGATGTGTGAAGCCAATTACGCTGTCTGACGGGGGACCTCATGAATCTGCGCGAATACACGCGACGCTATAGCGATAAGGACAACAAAATCGCGGCGGCGAGTTATTTTGGCACATTTGCTGTCTACTTTGCTTCGCTTTATCTGGCGATTGCCTACTTCGGCACGTGGTGGATCGTGCTGCCGGCGGGTATTGTCCACGCCTTTGCCTCTGTTCGCCTGTACGTTTTGCAACATGACACCGGCCATCACTCGCTCTTTGAGACACGACTGCAGAATGAATGGGCGGGTATCGGCCTCTCGCCCTTCACCTTCGCGCCCTACGAGGTGATGAAACAAAACCACAACCTGCATCATTCGGGTACGGGCAATCTGGATCACCGCGAGACGGGTGAGATCCACACCATGACGCTGGCGGAATGGGAAGACGCCGGATTTTGGGAGCGGTTGCAGTACAGGCTGTATCGCAACCCCTTCATCCTGGTTCCGATCGGCGCGCTGTTTACCTATTTCATCCGCTATCGCTGGCCCAAGAATACGACGCGGTTTGGGGTGCGTCAGGTTTTGGCTCATAACGGGCTCGTCGCGCTCTGGTTGGTCACGCTTTACTCGTTGGCCGGTTGGACCGGGCTGGGGGTTTATTTCGCCTTTGCCTATCTTGGGGGTATGCTAGGCGTTTTCCTCGTCTATCTGCAGCACAATTTCGAAGATACGTATTGGGACAGGCGCCCCAGCCTCAGCCCTGAAATGGCGGCGCTACAAGGATCTTCCACGCTGGATTTCGGACATTGGTTCGACATCGCGGTGGCGAATATCACGTGTCACGATCTTCACCACTTCAACGCAAACATCCCAAGCTATCGCTTGCGTCAGGCCCGCTACAATCTGCCCGAAGAATGGGCGCCGCGGCGCATCGGTTTCGTCGAGGCGATCAAAGCTTTGAACCTCAAGCTGTGGGATGAAGAGGCGCAACGGCTTGTGCCTTTTCCCAAAGCACGGCAATCACAGACATCAGCGGTTCAGGCGTAAGTCTGAAAAACGCGCTGAGGGCCTGGTATTCAAGCGCGCGGTATGGTCATCGCCCGGATCGCAAGCAACCCGACAACCGTTGCGCCCGCGACCGCCAGGATTGCGACCAGTACTGCGCCACCCACAAGGTTGTTGACGGCCACGGCGATCAAGGCCCAGACGACCGCAAAACCATATTCTGGCACGCCTTCGATCGCGACCTGGATGTACGCGGCGAGGCCTGTGGCCAGGACAAGGCACAGGATCGCGGACTGTACTTCACCCATCAGGCCCCAGCCCGCCAAGCATAGCCCGATTGCGACGAATGACGCAGCGGACAGCCATCCCGCATAAAGACCGATCGGTGCACGTGCCCACCATCGATCCAAAAGTGGCGCTCGGAAAAGCGCCATGAGCGCAGGGATCAGCATAACCCAGATGAGAACCGCTGCTGCCAACGCGCTCAGTTTCGCCACAGGCAGCCAACCCGCACCGACAATCAAACTGAGCGCGAGATAGGGCCGCATCTCTGCCCAGTCGGGTGCGCTTGGGCGAGCGATGACGCCATAAACGGCGCCAGCCACCAACCAGAGGTAAATCACCGCCCAGATTGCAAAGGCGTACCCGGCAGGTTGGACTGGCGGATCCTCCTGCGGGATCGGGAACTGATCGGCGTCGAAACCGCCAAAATCAGGCACGATGAACGACGACAGACCAAAAGCGAGGGCCGCCAGCAGAACACCAACGGCCCAGAGGATGTTGCGCCCTTCTTCACTCATCGAAGCAGTCCGTCAGCGCCAAGTGTTGTCTTGCCGTCCAGATAAGGGGCCAAAACGTTTGGTAGGATAACCGAACCATCTTCTTGCTGGCCATTTTCCAACACAGCAATCAGGCATCGCCCGACGGCAAGCCCAGAGCCATTCAGCGTATGCACAAATTCGGGTTTACCCCCGCCTTCGGGCCGGAAACGCGCGTTCATGCGACGGGCTTGAAAGTCGCCAGTGGTCGAGACAGAGCTGATTTCGCGGTACGTGTTCTGCCCGGGCAGCCAGGCTTCGATGTCAAAGGTCCGGCGCGCGCCAAACCCCATGTCGCCCGTGCAGAGCACCACTGTTCGATAGGGAATGCCCAACCGTTCCAGCAGGTCTTCGGCACAGCGCAACATGCGCTTTTGTTCGGCATCGCTGTCGTCGGGATGGGTGATCGACACCATTTCGACCTTCTCGAACTGGTGTTGTCGCAGCATGCCTGCCGTGTCCTTACCCGCCGATCCGGCCTCGGACCGGAAACAGAGCGTGTGCGCTGTCATCCTGATTGGAAGTGCGGCAGCGTCAAGAATGTCGCCGGCCACCGAATATGTCAGCGTCACCTCGGATGTCGGCACCAACCACCAGCCATTGGTCGTTTGATAGCTGTCCTCGCCAAATTTCGGCAGCTTATCTGTGCCATACATTGCGTCATCGCGCACCAGCACCGGCGTCTGCATCTCGGTGAGTTCATTCTCGCTGACATGGACATCCAGCATGAACTGGGCCAGCGCCCTGTGAATGCGCGCCACAGCGCCTTTGAGAACCACAAAGCGGGAGCCGGAGATTTTGGCCGCCGTTTCGAAATCCATCGAGGCAGCGACGCCGACAATCTCGAAATGCTCCTTGGGACCGAAGGAAAATGCGGCAGGCTCACCCCAGCGGTTCACCTCCACATTGTCGTCTTCATCCGCACCCTCTGGCACATCGTCAGCTGGCAGGTTCGCAATCCGCGCCAACATGTCGGTGAGTTTGGTATCCAGATCCTTGGCCTCCGCCTGCATCTGGGCAATTTCGGCCTTTTTCTCCGACACGAGTGCACGCAGCCGCTCGAACTCGGCCTCATCCCCACGTCCCTTGGCGGCGCCAACCTCTTTGCTGGCCTTGTTTTGTTCGGCCTGCG
>CAYODE010000268.1:0-4543 GCA_964402685.1 uncultured Aestuariivita sp.
GGCCGAACGTGACTGTTCGCTTCAACGCCGCCACCAGAAAGTATTCGAAGAGGCACCCGGCCCTGCGATCACACCAGAAGAGCGCGCCAAGATCGGCAACATTTGCGCCGATGCGGTGGCCAAGATCAACTATATCGGCGCGGGCACCATCGAATTCCTATATGAAGATGGCGAGTTTTACTTCATCGAAATGAATACCCGCTTGCAGGTGGAACACCCTGTAACCGAAGGCATCTTCGGCGTGGATCTGGTCCGTGAACAGATCCGGGTGGCTGCGGGATTGCCGATGTCGTTTTCGCAGGATGATCTGGAAATCAACGGCCACGCAATCGAGGTTCGCATCAACGCAGAGAAGCTGCCTGATTTTCGCCCCTGCCCCGGCCGTATCACGCAATACCATGCACCCGGTGGACTTGGTGTACGCATGGACTCAGCGCTTTATGACGGGTACTCAATCCCGCCTTATTACGACAGCCTGATCGGCAAACTGATTGTCCATGGACGCGACCGTCCGGAAGCGCTGGCGCGGCTGCATCGCGCGTTGGGTGAATTGATTGTGGATGGCGTCGATACGACGGTGCCATTGTTCCATGCGTTGTTGGCCGAGCCTGATATCCATTCGGGCGACTACAACATTCACTGGCTCGAAAAGTGGCTGGAGCGCAATCTGAGCGATGACGCAGTTTGACGCGGCCTGAACGGCAAGTATTCTGACGGGACCCTCCTGGACCCGACGCGCATGACCCTGACCCCTGAACTGTTGCTGCATGGTTATTCCATCGGAATTTTCCCGATGGCAGAACATCGCGACGATCCGGATATCTTTTGGGTCGATCCACGTCAGCGCGGTGTGATGCCCCTGGACGGCTTTCATATCTCCCGATCTTTGAAACGCGCACTTCGCCAATCCACCTACCGCATTGCAATCAATGAGGATTTTGCAGGTACGGTGGAGGCCTGCGCCGATCGGGCTGAGACCTGGATTAACGAGGAAATCCGTTCCCTTTACGCCTTGTTGCACGGCGCGGGACATGCGCATTCGCTGGAACTTTGGGATCACGATGAGCTTGTCGGCGGCGTCTACGGCGTTACGCTAGGGGCCGCGTTTTTCGGGGAAAGCATGTTTTCGCGCCGGCGCGATGCTTCCAAGATGGCTTTGGCCTATCTGGTGGATCGTTTGCGACTTGGCGGCTTCGTTCTGTTTGACACACAGTTCATTACGCCGCATCTGGCGTCCCTTGGTGCCGTTGAGATAACACGCGCGGCCTATCACAGGGTTCTATCAGAAGCGGTGGATCGAAAAGCCGACTTCCTGGCGCCAGACGTTCCATCCGCTCAGGACGTAATACAGCGCAACACCCAGACGTCGTAACGGGCATGATCCAACGCGCTCAGCGCTGGAGAGGACGCGACCATCCACCCTGCAAAGACATCGCCGTCTTTGGCGGGCTCCCGGATCACGAGATAGGCGTAGGCATCGCCCGCAGGATTACCCGCAGGAAACCGGCATTCGTTCAGGCCTACATCCAAAGCAAAAACCTTCGTGTTCTGCCCTGATGTGAGTTCGATATCAGTGGTTTCCCCGCTGACTTTGTCCAGCGCACGCAGAACCGCACCGGCAGCCCGCTCACCCGCTTCGTTCGTCTCTTCAACAATCGTCTGCCGGCGGTTGGTAAAACCGATAAACGGTTCCCCATCCGGGGATTGCTCCCGAGTGGTCAAGCCGATCACGGGTTCACCATCTGCGTCTGGCAGTGGAATCTGTTCGATCGTAATTGAGGAGGACTGTGCCAGCACAAGAGTAGGCACCAAAAGCATTGCACTCAAAAGCGCAGTGCGGATCATTCGCCCTCTCCATCACCGGACACAAAGCGCAAGAGGAGGGTGATAAGACTGACGGAACTTTGCGTATCAAGGATCTCGTCGCCTTCGGCATACGCAAACGGCGAGCCACCTGGCATGATCTCGACGAAGTTGCCGCCAAGCAGCCCTTCGGAAGAGATCACAACCGCACTGTCATCGGGGATTTCGACACCACTGGCGACGGAAAACGTTGTATCCGCCCGAAAGGTTTCCGGATTTAAGGTGACATCCGTAACTGTACCGATTTTCACACCGGCCAGGCGAACGTCAGTCCCGACATTCACCCCTTCGATTGATCGGAACGAAGCACTCAGCGGATAGCCCGCGCTGCCAGTGGACAAACCTGCGGCTTGCCCGGCATAGACTGCGAACCCAATGGCCGCTGCCAGAACAACACCGCCAATGGCGACTTCGGTTGTAGAATGTGACGACATAGCTGTCTTTTACCGGGCGCTTATTCCGGTGTCCACGCCTCGTAATCACGACGCGCCTCAGGCTCAGCCCGTCGGATGGATCCTGCCGGCGCATAGGCCAACGCAGTGCCTGTCAGGTTCTCCTGATGGGGTTTTTCCCAGTCTTTATGGGGGAGCGGTTTCTTGCTGGGCGGCTCATCCCAGGTGCGGTGCAGCCATCCATGCCAATCCGGGCTGATGCGGCTCGCCTCGGCTTCACCGTTGAAAATCACCCAACGGCGACTGTCATCCTTAGTGCGATAAAAGACGTTGCCCTGATCATCTTCGCCGACCTTTTCGCCTTTACGCCAGGTGAAAAGTTGAGTGTTCAAGGTCTGACCGTTCCACCAGGTGACCGCGCGTAGAAGAGTGTTCAGGATACCCATCGGTGTCTCCACAAAACTGTTGGCTCAGATATGGCGGAAAGCTGGGACAAGGTCCAGTGACAAGGGCGCGCAGGCTGCGGCTTATCAAGCCAGTGCCGTCACCTCGATCTCGATACGGTATTTGGGGTCAATCAGCCCGCATTCGATCATCGTCGCAGCCGGAGGGTTATCGCCGAAGGCATCAGCCAGGAACGGCCAGCAAGGTTCAAATTCAGCTGCATCAGGCAGGTAGTATGTCACACGGACGACATTGGCCATGCTCGAGCCTGCTTCAATCAACGCGGCCTCGATGGTGCCCAGGGCGGACTTGCATTGCTCGACAACGCCTTCGGGGATATTTGTGCCTTGTGCTGTGGTACCCGCAACATGGACAAAACCACCCGCGACAACGGCGCGGCAATAGCCAACCTTTTCTTCAAAGATCCCGCCTGATTTGATCCGTTTGATGCTCATGGCCGCTCTCCTCTACCGATGGATATGGAGCGCGTAATCCCTTTGTATGCAAGAGAATTCTTCACAAATAAGCAGACAGGGACGAAATGGCATTTTCCCAACCCGCTCTGACTTCGCCATACATCTCTTCGCCAGCAAAATTCGCGATCTGAATAGTGGCGCGCAGCGATGTTCCATTCCCATTTGGGGTCAACTCGAACGTGGCAAAGCTGGTGGTCAGCAACTCCCCTTCGGCCGAGAGTGTTTCTGCATATATCAGTCGTGCGGGTGCATCCATCACGATCCAATCCGTCGCCACATCGACGTATGGATTTTCTCGCGGGCCGACGCGGCCCAGTTCCCGCACGCCTGGTGCCGCGGAAGGCTGGTTTTCGATCAAGAACACCGAGGCCGTGTCCGGAGGCGACCAAGCCATGCGGTCAGAAGCGGTTGTCAGCGCTTGAAACACGCGGTCAGGCGCCGCAACCAAAGATTTTTCAAATTGCAATTGTCCAAATTCAGCGGTCATTGCTTGGGTTCCTTTTCCAATGCGTCCAGATGTGCGGACAGACGGTCAAGCGCACCAGACCAACGGTTCCGCTCACGGTCGAGCCAGTTTTGAACCGGTTCGAAGGCTTCCGGACACAGCGTGCACGTTCGCACTCGCCCGGCTTTTTGGCTTGTGATCACCCCTGCCCGCTCCAACCGATCAAGGTGCTTCAGAAAGCTAGGCAAGGCCATGTCATGCGGTAGTGCCAGATCCGACACCGGCTTAGGACCGGCGGCCAGCGTTTCGATCACCGCCCTGCGGGTTGGATCCGCAAGGGCGCTAAAGAGTGGGGTAAGTGTGTCAACAGATTCGTTAGCCATATGGCTAAGTATCACAGCACAGCCGCTGCAGGAAACAAAAACTTAGCCACTTGGATAACTTTTTCGACCAGGCAAAAGAGAAGGCGCGCCGAAGCGCGCCCTATTCTCTATTCACTTTGAAGGGCTCAGCCTGCGCTGGCTTCTTCTTTTTCATCTGCATGGATCATCAGTGGACCGGCGTCTGAAGTGACTGCTTCTTCGTTGACGACAACCTTGGTAACGCTGTCCATGCTGGGCAGTTCGAACATCGTGTCCAGCAGGATATCTTCGAGGATCGAGCGAAGGCCGCGCGCACCGGTTTTGCGTTCGATCGCCCGTTTGGCGATCGCCTGCAGGGCATCGTCGGTAAAGCTCAGTTCGGTATCTTCGAGTTCGAACAAGCGCTGGTATTGTTTGACCAGAGCGTTTTTGGGTTTGGTCAAAATGGTGACCAACGCATCTTCGTCCAGATCTTCCAATGTGGCCAGTACAGGCAGACGACCGACAAATTCCGGGATCAGACCGAATTTCAGCAGATCTTCGGGCTCGAGGTCCTTGAAC
>CAYODE010000269.1:0-4507 GCA_964402685.1 uncultured Aestuariivita sp.
CCTGATCGTGATCCAGGGTGACACCGAACCGGGGTCCGTGGAACAGCAACGATTCCTGGGTCTGACGGCTCCGTCGCTTTACGACATGCGCAACCTGTTCCAGGTGAACGTCGAAGAGGGTCGTCACCTTTGGGCCATGGTGTATTTGCTGCAGAAGTACTTCGGCCGTGATGGTCGGGAAGAAGCAAACGATCTCCTCGTCCGCTCTTCCGGTTCTGAAGAAGCGCCGCGCATGTTGGGCGCGTTCAACGAAGAAACGCCTGATTGGCTCTCTTTCTTCATGTTCACTTATTTCACGGATCGGGACGGCAAGATGCAGCTGGAGTCGCTGGCGCAATCCGGCTTTGATCCGCTCAGCCGCACCTGCCGCTTCATGCTGACCGAAGAAGCGCACCACATGTTTGTGGGTGAAACCGGTGTAGGGCGGACCATTCAAGCCACGGTGGAGGCGATGAACAAAGCCGGTATCGATGATCCTTACGACACCGATAAAATCCGCAACCTGGGCGTAATCGACCTGCCTACGATCCAAAAGAAACTGAATCTGCACTACACGCTGTCGCTCGACCTGTTTGGCCAAGAAGTTTCGACCAACGCTGCCAATGCGTTCAACGCGGGCATCAAGGGTCGTTACATGGAAATGCGGATCGACGACGATCACAAACTGACAGGCGATACTTACAATGTGCTGGATCTGGAAGGCGATCAGATTATCGAACGCGAGGTGCCAGCATTGACGGCTATCAACATGCGCTTGCGCGATGACTATGTGCGTGATGCGTCGGGCGGTGTCGGACGTTGGAACAAGATTATCCAGAAGGCTGGTGTCGATTTCGAAATGAAATTGCCGCATCAGTCGTTCAATCGGAAAATCGGCGTCTTCGCGAACAAAAACTTTGATCCGGATGGCAAATTGGTATCTGGCGCAGAGTATGACAAAGGCATGCAAGACTGGTTGCCGACGCATGCCGATGGCGATTTCATCCAGTCGTTGATGAAGCCGGTCTATGAACCTGGCAAATTCGCCAGCTGGATCTCGCCTCCCAAAGTCGGCATCGACAACAAGCCCGGCGATTTCGAATACGTCAAACTGCATATGGCCTGATGGCTCAGGGGAGGGGCGTGATACGTCTCGCCGCTCCCGCTTACAGGAGACCAGACATGAAGACAGATCGGCTGGCCGCATACGCGCCGCGCACACGCGCTGTTGCAGAGACGCTAGGTGAATTGCAGGGCCCTTGCCTGGGATGCGCCAACTGCCAAGGCCTGTGCATTGCACTGGTCGAAGCCATGACACTCCCCGAGGCTGTGCTCGCGAAAGGTGGTCAGGCATGACGGCCCCCTTCAAGCAGCACCTGATCGACCCCGAGATTTGCATCCGGTGCTACACGTGCGAGATGACTTGCCCTGAGCAGGCCATTGAACATGATGACAACAATGTTGTTGTGGATGCGACCAAGTGCAATTTCTGCATGGACTGTATCCCTGTGTGCCCCACCGGTTCCATTGATGAATGGCGGGTCGTGGCGGATAAGGACAATGCCTACACTCTGGAAGAGCAATACGAGTGGATGGAGCTTCCAGAGCAGGAGGAGATCGCCGTCTCCAACGGCTCCGACGCAGACACAGACGGGCTTGAAGATGCGATTGCCGCACTTCTGGCCGAGGCCCACTCGGGAGCCGGTGGCAAAGCGAAGGCGCCTGCGACTGCGTCCAAGCCAACTGTGAACATGTACAATCTCGCCAAACCGGCGACAGCCACAGTTCAAGGTAATTTCCGTCTGACAGCCGAGGACAGTGATAGTGATGTCCGACACATCGTGTTGGATCTGGGCGCGCAACCCTTTCCCGCTTTGGAAGGACAAAGCGTGGGCATCATTCCCCCCGGCACGGATGCAAACGGCAACGCCCATCTGCCGCGTCTTTATTCGATCTCAAGTCCGCGTGACGGGGAGCGGCCCGGATACAACAACGTGTCTTTGACTGTGAAGCGCGAAGAACAGGGCGTGTGCTCGAACTATGTCTGCGATCTTACGCCCGGCGATACGGTCAATTTGACGGGTCCATTTGGGGCGACGTTCCTGCTCCCTTCAGATGCCGAAGCGCACCTGCTGATGATCTGTACCGGCACAGGCTCTGCGCCCTTCCGTGGTTTTACAATGCGCCGTCAACGCGAGGCGCCCACGGCCAAGGACAGCCTGACGTTGGTCTTTGGCGCGCGCCGCCCGGCCGAGCTGCCCTATTTCGGCCCGCTCAAAAAAGTGCCTGATAGCTTCATGGAGAAGATATTTGCCTTCTCGCGTGAGGAGGGCGAGACCAAGCATTACGTGCAAGACAAGCTGCGCGAAAATGCCGAGAAGGTTGCAAGCCTGATGCAAGACCCCAAAGGTCACATCTATATCTGCGGGTTGAAGGCGATGGAGCACGGGGTCGAAGAAGCGCTGTCGGATATTGCCCGGGGGATTGGCCTGACGTGGACCGAGGTGCGGGATACCATGCGGGAAGATGGCCGGTATCATGTGGAAACTTATTAGGTGAGCGACCCGTTTGAACACGTGATCCGCGTAGGTTGGGGTGATTGTGACCCGGCGCGGATTGCGTACACTGCGCGTATTCCGGCTTGGGCGTTGGAATCGATAGATGCCTGGTGGGAACATCATCTGGGCGGTGATGGTTGGTTCCAGATGGAAACCGATCGTAATGTAGGCACACCCTTTGTCGGCCTGTCGATGGACTTCCGGGCGCCAGTCACACCGCGCCACAGATTGCACTGCAAAGTCTGGCCGACTAAGCTTGGTTCGAAGTCGATCACGTTTCGCGTCGAGGGGTATCAGAACGAAGCGTTCTGTTTTGAGGGCCGTTTCACGTGCGTCTTTACAATCGCGGATACGTTTAAAAGTCAGCCGGCACCGCCCGAGCTTCGCGCAATGGTCGAGCCTTTGATCCAGCCTGAGTGACGTGCATTTTATTGCATTGCGCGCCCATCACGATATCGATAGATTTGCACTATTCTTCATCCCACTTTGGAGCGAAAATGTCGAGCGCGGCCAAACTGACATCACAAACTTCAGCTCAAAGCCCAGCGGACGTGGCCGTGGCAGAGGTGATGTCCCGTGTCGGCGATCGAGTTCGCCGTGCACGCGAAGGCAAGGGGATCCCTCGTCGTGTTTTGTCCGATATTTCTGGAGTAAGCCCACGGTACCTCGCGCAGTTAGAGGCGGGCGAAGGCAACATCTCGATAGGTTTGCTGCAGCGCGTTTCGATCGCTCTTGATCATAGGATCGAGTGGTTTCTGGCCGAAGACGATCCATGGAGTTCGGAAGCCTTGCGCGTGGCCGATCTGTTCCGGGGCGCGTCGGACGAGGTTCGTTCGGCGGTGATCAAGATGCTGGATCCCGAACCGGCGCAGGTCATGCGCGCCCGCCGTGTCTGTCTGATTGGCCTGCGCGGTGCGGGTAAATCCACACTTGGTCGTTTGGCAGGTAACGCGCTGGGCATCCCCTTTGTCGAACTCAATCAAGAGATCGAGATGCAAAGCGGTATGCCTGTCGACGAAGTCATGGCGCTTTATGGACCTGAAGGATATCGCAAACTGGAAGCGCAGGCGTTGGCGCGGGTGATCGCCAACTACGACAAGATGATCTTGGCGGTCGCGGGTGGTATCGTGGCGGAGTCGGACACATACGCGTCGCTGCTTGCGCATTTCCATACAATCTGGGTCAAAACCTCTCCGGATGAGCACATGGCCCGCGTCCGCGCGCAGGGTGATGAACGCCCCATGGCGGGCAATCCAGAAGCGATGGATCAATTGCGGTCAATTTTGACCAGCCGCGAGGCGCATTACGAAAAGGCCCAGGCCTTTTTGGATACCTCGGGAAAGGTGGTTGATCGATCTTTGGCAGAGTTGCTGCAGCTCATCCAGGATCAGCGGTTCCTGTTCTAATATGACTCTTGGGCCAGTCGCCATCTTAGGCAGCAGCGCTACGGGCCTGTCTTTGGCCTTGGCGTGCGCCGCTGCCGACATCCCCGTTTCCGTGGTTGAGCAAGACCCGGATGCCCGAGAGCGTGCCCAGGTTTTTGCGCGTAAAGACGCCCCGGCATTGGCCGCGAAAGTCGCCTTTCATGCGGAGTTAACTGCGCTTGTCCACGCGCAGCTGATTTTTGACGCCTTAGATCGTGACGTCCGTGACGGATGCACGCTGGTGGTCCCAACGTCGATTGCGATCGCGACGCCATACGCGGAACCTCTTGCAGGTATACCAACGGATCAGCAGGTGCGGTGCGTCCCGTTTCAGCCAATGCAGTTCCGGCATTTGTTCGAACTGACGCGCTTCCCGGCAACGGATGAAAACACGATGCGCTTCTGGCAAACACTTGCGCAGGTAATCGGTCGGGTGCCTGTCGAATTGCCTCTCGGCACGCCCTCAATCGGGCTTCGCTTGCAAGACCGATTGCATGCTCAGGCAGATCACCTTCTTTTGCACGGCGCAATCCTGTGGGAGCTGGA
>CAYODE010000270.1:0-4452 GCA_964402685.1 uncultured Aestuariivita sp.
CTGTCGCGTGACCGTGCCGAACAGCGTCCAGAACGCTTCAACGTCGGTGACAAGGTCGATGTGCGCGTCACCAACGTGGACAGCAAGACCCGTCGTCTGGGTCTGTCGATCAAAGCACGCGAGATCGCGGAAGAGAAAGAAGCCGTGGAACAGTATGGTTCCTCCGACAGTGGCGCATCCTTGGGTGATATCCTGGGTGCCGCGCTGAAAGGTGACGACGAGAAGTAATTTCTCATCTGGGCGCTGCATTTGAGCAGCGCCGACCGAAAAATTTGAAGGACCCGCCGCGCAATTGGCGGGTCTTTTTTGTTGGGCTATTTGTGCGCCCCAGTTCTTCCAATGTTCGAAAACACCTTGGATTTTACAAGATTTGGACGCGGTTTTGACACGTCGCGCTGCTTTTCTTCCTGTTCCCTCAAAAGCCCTAAAATCCGACACCTGGTACAGCGGTGTCGGGGCAGCGGGCTGATGAACATTGAACGTATCGAGCAAAAAGAACGCGTCGTAGAGTATGAGATATCGCCCAGAGATCGATGGTTTGCGATCAATCGCGGTCGTTCCCGTAGTGCTGTTTCACGCGGGCTTTGGGCTATTCTCAGGCGGATTTGTTGGTGTTGACGTCTTCTTTGTCATCTCGGGTTACCTGATCACGTCCATCATCATTCGTGAACGGTTCGAAGGCAATTTTTCGCTTCTCAACTTCTACGAACGCCGTGCTCGACGCATCCTGCCAGCGCTCTTTGTTGTTTTGGCAGTAACAACACCGTTTGCATGGGCTTGGATGGCTCCGGATCCGTTCGACGATTATCTCAAAAGCCTTGCTGGTGCGGCGACATTTTTGTCCAATTTCTATTTCTGGGAGACGACAGACTACTTCGCCACATCCGCAGATCTGCGCCCCCTGTTACATACTTGGAGCCTCGCGGTTGAAGAGCAGTATTATCTTCTGTTCCCGCTTCTGCTGATTGGCCTTGGCGCATTTTCCAGGCGAAAGTACATCGCCGTTATTGGCACCTTGGCTCTGCTTTCTTTGGCGTTCAGTGAATGGGGTTGGAGAACCCTTTATCCGGAAAGCTTCTTTCTCACATGGTTCCGGGTGTGGGAGCTTTTTGTGGGCTCGATCTGCGCGTTCATAGCATTCCAGCGCGAGCCCGAAGGGAATGATCGTATGGCGACAGCTGGGCTGATCATGGTTCTCGCCGCGGTGTTCTTCTTTGATAAATCTACGCCGTCACCATCAGTGTACATTCTCCTACCGGTTTTGGGTACAGCACTGCTGTTGCTTTATGCGCAGGAACGAACTGCCGTGGCGACAGTGTTGTCCATGCGATTGCCCGTTGCAATCGGACTGATCAGCTATTCGGTCTACCTCTGGCACCAACCCGTATTCGCACTGACCCGTATTCGCAGTTTGGATGAGCCGTCGCACCTTGTTTTGGGCTGGGCGGTTGCTGTGACATTCGGCTTAGCCGTCCTGACTTGGCGGTTCGTAGAGCAACCTTTCCGATCTGGAGCCGGTCGCATGTTCCTACCGACCAGGTCCGGGATCTTTGCTTTCAGTGTCGTCGGGATCGTCGGGTTTGCGGCACTTGGCCTAAGCGGGTTGCTTGAAGCACGATCAAAAGCGCATATGCCTGACTATCTACTGGCCGCATCAAGAGATCGCGATGACTACACGAACTGTTTGCCCAGTGCGCCAGACTTTTCCATCGACGTTGCGTTGGAACACTGCGTGGTCGAGACGCCGTTTGACACCCAAGTCGTCCTGGTGGGCGACAGTCACGCGCACCACTACGCGGCCGCCTTTCGGCATGGTGCTGAGGTCCTCGGTTATGATTTCACGCAGTTGACAGTAAACTCGTGCCTGCCGTTTCCCGGCTTCAAAGCACTGGGTCGCGATTGCACCGATTATGCGACCCAAACCTTGCAATGGCTTCATCAAACGCAACCGGACGTCATTGTTCTGTCTCACCGCTGGACAACGACGCTGCAAGGGACAAGCTTTTCAAACGGTGAAGGCGGCGACGAACCAAGTCATTTCAGCGCCTACGTGATTGACGAACTTGAACCTGGCACACAAGAATTTCAAAACGCGCTCATCAAGCGAGTTTCGGATGGCTTGGACCTGTTTCCCAAAAACAGTCAGGTCGTCGTGGTTTATCCCAGCCCAGAAGCGGGTTGGCATGTACCTGACAGGCTGATGAAGGAAATTGCGTTGGGATTGGAAGACAGTGCTAACCCCAGCCTGCACACGTCCTATGAGCGCTTCTTAGAGCGAAACGCAGAAACCTTGTCTCTTTTGGACAGTTTGAAACCCAACGATGTGATCCGGTTCCGTCCACACGAAGTTATTTGCAACACGTTTGTTGCGGACCGTTGCGTCAACGTTTGGGACCGCGTGGTTCTCTATTACGACGATGATCACCTGACAAACTCAGGTGCAATGCTTTTAGCACCGGATCTCATCAATACGCTCCGAGCTGCTCTACCGCGCGAAGAGAGACTGGGTGAGATGATCCCAGAAGCGACTAACCCGTGATCGGTGAACGGTCCACGCGACCGTTTTCGTTCCGAATCAATGGTTTCTCTGCATCGCGGCAGACATGGTTGCAGCAGACCCCTTACAAGCCAAATGCCTTATTTGGCGACGATCCGCCGATAAAATCCTGAAATTTGGGTCATTTATCCCGGCTCTGACGAACAGTTCCCATTTCAGAGTTGGATGATTAAGCCTATAGTTGTTGCGTAGACCGGCGCGGCAACACATGGGGGGAGAGCTCGATGATCCGATCCGAACTGATCCAAAAGATTGCGGAAGAAAATCCACATCTGTACCAGCGGGACGTCGAGCGAATTGTGAATACGGTCTTTGAGGAAGTGACAGGCGCCATGGCGCGTGGCGATCGGGTTGAACTGCGTGGTTTTGGCGCTTTTTCTGTCAAACAACGGGATCAGCGCATGGGTCGCAATCCGCGCACAGGCGAAACGGTTCATGTCGAGGCAAAGCATGTGCCTTTCTTCAAAACCGGTAAGTTGCTGCGAGACAGGCTGAACGGGAAGTAGTCACCAATGCGGTATATTCGCTATGCATTCTTGGCGGTTTTGGCGGCCGCTCTGGTATCGATTGCAATGGCCAATCGCGGCATGGTCACACTCAGCCTTCTTCCAAGCGCCTTAGAGGAGTTCGCGGGCGTAAACTGGCAGATAGAACTGCCGCTCTTCATTATTGTATTCGGAGGCATTGTCGCCGGACTGATCATCGGTTTCGTTTGGGAGTGGCTGCGCGAATACAAGCACCGCCGTGAAGCTACGCTGAAGACCAAAGAAGCCAAACGCCTTGAGCGTGAAGTGACACGCCTCAAAGGTGAAAAAGCTGAAGGTAAGGACGAGGTGCTGGCGCTTCTGGACGAAGCCAGCTAATCGGTTGCCTTATGGCTTCGGACATCTCTGTAAAAATCTGCGGTGTGACCGCACCTGATCAGGTCGAGGCAGCCGCCCGTGCTGGGGCGCGCTATCTCGGGTTTAACTTTTTTCCAAAATCGCCCCGTTATGTAGATCCGGCCAAAGCAGCCGCATTGGCTACCGTTGTGCCGGTCGGTGTGGCGAAAGTGGGATTGGTGGTAAACGCATCGGATGCGGAGCTGGATCGCATAACTGATGCGGTGCCACTGGATATCCTCCAATTGCATGGCTCGGAAACACCTGATCGGGTTGCAGAAGTGAAAGAGCGTTATGGACTGCCCGTGATGAAGGTGATTGGCGTCGCCAATGCCGACGATCTGGAAGCCATCGACGATTATTCCGATGTCGCCGATCAACTATTGATCGATGCGAAACCGCCGCGTGATGCGGTCTTACCTGGCGGCAACGGGTTGAGTTTTGATTGGCGACTATTGGCGGGTCGAAAATATTGGAAGCGTCCTTGGATGTTGGCAGGGGGGCTGACGCCTGAGAATGTTGCCGAAGCCATCCGCATGACCGGTGCGCGGCAAGTCGATGTGGCCTCTGGTGTTGAAAGTGCGCCGGGGGTTAAGGACAAGGAGCTCATGACGCGGTTTGTGCAGTCTGCGTCAGAGATCGGTTAACCAAGCTGAACTCGCTTTAGACATCACTTCTTTACCCTTCCCTCACGTGCCGCTAAACCGCTTGGAACGATATAGGGAGCCGCCAGATGAACGAACTCTTCAACTCTTTTATGACTGGTCCGGATGAAAACGGTCGGTTTGGTAAGTTTGGTGGGCGCTTCGTCTCTGAGACGCTGATGCCCCTGATCCTGGAGCTGGAAGAGCAATACGAGCGGGCCAAAACCGATGACAGCTTTTGGGCCGAGATGCATGACCTGTGGACTCATTACGTTGGCCGTCCCAGCCCGCTCTATTTCGCGGAACGTCTGACCGATCATCTGGGTGGCGCGAAGATCTATATGAAGCGCGATGAGCTGAACCACACGGG
>CAYODE010000271.1:0-4448 GCA_964402685.1 uncultured Aestuariivita sp.
GATCATCTGCCTGTTTCGCCTGAAGCCTACTTGGCGACCGAAGCCTCGTTTGCGCGATTTATCAGCGAGTTCCGCAGGTCCTTCCCGGACGCAACATTCGAGGTCGGGTTGGAGGTCACATACCCACCACCGCCTCATGTGGACCAGTATCCAGAGCTCTTCCGAATACCGGTCGAGTTCAATGCGTCGCGCAACGCGCTTCAGATCGACCCAATCTGGGACAGCCCAGAGACGGAATTCGAACCCGGTAATGCTTATGCCTTTGGGATCTTCACGCGCCACGCGGATGAGATGCTTGCCACGTTGCGGACCGATACGTCTATCCGGGCTCAGATCGAGGCTCAGATCCTGCCAAAGATGCATGAAGGTGCGATTTCAATGGACAGTGTGGCCAGCGAAATCGCGATGAGCCGCAAGACCCTGTATCGGCGTCTAAAGGAGGAAGGTATCACCTTCGCAGAAATCCACGACGACCTTCGGCAGCGGATGGCGATCGAATACCTGGAGGGCCAAAAGGTAACCGTGAACGAAACCGCCTATCTTGTGGGGTTCTCGGAGGCCTCATCCTTTGTACGTGCCTTCAAACGCTGGACCGGGATGAGCCCAACCGCCTACCTCAATCGCGCCGCCTGACCCCACATTGTCACCAAGGGTCAATTCGTTGACCTCTGCGGTCATGCCGTGACGCCCACCATTCAAATATCTGCTTTCTCAACACTGAAACGAGAAAGATCAGATGATGAAAACTCAATTTTCTCTTGCCACCGGTACATTGGTCGTACTTGCCGCATGTGCGGATAGCGGCGCAGATTATCAGCCCATCCTCGACGGTACACCAACGCCTACCTATCAGGCCGATCTGGACGACTGTCAGGCGCTTGCCCGCAATCAAACCCGATTCGATGAAGACACGATCGCTGCAACCGTATTGGGCGCGGGCATGGGTGCTGCGCTCGCTGGCGCAGACGATGGCGACGCATTGGAGGGCGCTGTAGCAGGTGCGTTTGCTGGTGGCGTTTCCAGCGCCGTTGACGCCAGCGAACGGCGAGAGGCCATCGTTGTTGAATGCCTGCGTGGCCGTGGCCACCGGGTCGTTGGCTAAGCGCGGCGCTGGAGATTCATCGTGGACCAAGTCCTCATCATCGGAGCCAACAGTCCGCTTGGGCGCTTGCTATGCGCGGAATTCCAGCGCCTGGGATGGTACGTGATCGCCCTCGTTCGCAAGACATCCCGCGCCGGTTCACTCGCCGCTGACAAACTTGTCGAGGCGCGTCTTACTGACTCGGACTCTTTAAGTGGCGTCATGACCGGCGTAGGCCTGGTCGTGTCTTGCCTGGGCGTCAAGCGTAATGCCGATGCCTGTGATGGGTACCACATCGACTATCCAAGCAAACTCAACCTCCTGCAGGAGGCAAAAAGTGCATCTGTCGAACGTTTCATCTGCGTCGACCAACTGCATGGTCTTAGCGACTTTCAGATCCTGCATGCCCTCGGCTTAGACGCCGTTGCAGAGCCACAGAGACAGCAAGACCAATTCGAAAACACACTTGCCGTAATGCCAACGGCGCAAATTCATCAACTCGACACCGAAGGGGAAAAATCATGACGATGCAACGTATTGGGGGCCTTGCAGCTCTGATCTGTGCTGCCACCTACATCTTTGGTTTCACGCTGCTTGTGACTGTGTTTGCAGAGTCCGGCTTTGGCACAAACGACATCGACGCCGCCGGTGTGGTGCGGTTCACTGTCGACAATCAAGCGCTGATGATCACGTGGTTCACGGTCATCTACGTGCTGAACGCGCTGGCGCTCGCTGTTCTGGTCGTTGCTTTGGCAAGTCGCTTGAGGGCCAAGTCGGCCGATTGGGCTACGACGACACTTGGCTTTGGTTTGATCTGGACGACCCTCGTCTTGGGTGCAGGCATGATCGGCAATGTCACAACTGAAACGATGGCGGTGATGGCTCCGAACGATTTCGAAGCCGCTGTACGGACATGGGAAGCACTGCACGCTGTTGAACTCGGTCTTGGTGGCGGCAATGAAATCGCCGGCGGGGTCTGGATCCTATGTGTGAGCCTCGCGGGCCTGATCCATCGCGCCTTTGGCAAGATCGTCATTGGTCTGGGACTGTTCACAGGCGTTGGTGGATTGCTCACCGTCTTTCCGCCCTTTGGTGAGATCGCAGGTGCGGTGTTTGGACTTGGCGCAATTGCATGGTTCATCGCTGTCGGTTTGGCGCTCGTGTTCCAGCGCAATACCGCAGCCACCGAAGCAGCGGCTTCTTAAAAGAAACCATTCAGAAGAGGTCTCTATCATGAAGAGTTTTTTTCGTTGCGTGGCTGAGCTGACCTTCGCTTTCGTTCTGCTTACGCCAAGCCTTGCACTTGGACAGGATGCCACTTCTTGCTTTGACGAAACTATGCCGGTCCACGAGGACTTAGGTGAAAACCCCGCGACCCTACCTGAAGGCATGGGCTCTTTCGACTTGCCAGACCTTGGATCGGCAGGTCTCACCGTGCACTACGTGCGCCCACAGAGTTTTTCTGCGTCTTCTCCAATTGTGCTCGTCATTCCCGGTGCTGGACGCAACAGCGACGACTATAGAGACGCATGGATCGACGCGGCCTGTGCCTCGGGGACACTGGTGGCAGCCCTGGGGTACTCTGAGGAGGACTATGACTTCGCCGCATATAACATGGGCGGCACAATCACCAACTTGCAATTCGACAACCCAAGTTTTTCCCGCGTATCCGAGACCGCAACAACACTTACGCTCGACGATGCCGACATTCGGTTTGATGTGGTGATGCACCGCCCGAACTGGATTTTCGATGATTTTGATCGCGTCTTTGAACGACTGGTTCAGAGCACGGGGTCTGAAGAAGAAACATATGATATTTTTGGGCATTCTGCCGGCGGGCAGATCCTGCATCGCTTCGCAATTTTCGCGCCGCAGTCTCGGGCCCGCGTCATCATTGCCGCAAATTCCGGGTTCTACACATTTCCTGATCTTTCACAGGCGTTGCCCACAGGGCTGCAGGGGACAGGCTTGACGGAGACAGACTTAACGCACGCGTTTGATACACAGCTTGTCCTTATGCTGGGTGCACTTGACAACAGCGACCAGGCTGGTGGGACTTTGCTGCACACACCTTTTATCGATCAATCGCAGGGCTTGGGGCGCCTAGATCGCGGACAACGCTTCTATGATCATTCTCGTCACGAAGCTGAGCGGGTCGGGGCTGGCTTTAATTGGCAGCTCCAGATCATCGACGGGATAGGACATGACTACCGAGCGATGAGTGCTGCAGCTGCCGAGTACCTGGTGAATCTTGAGGAATGACCGGCCCCCGGCAAACCCGGTGTGGTTCACAGTGTGGCGTCGTCTTGTCCAACCCCCCCCAGAATGCGTGAACCTATCAGGACACCGTAAATCCTTGAAAACATTGGGCGCGAAGGAGTGGGCACATGTCAAAGTCATCCAGATTAGCACTTCGAGGCCCCTTGGGGATTGCACTTTTGGGTGCGGTGCCTGCCCTACCGGGGGCGTTTGTATTGGCTGGTATTTTGCAAGGCCCAAACACCACGGGCTTCTTGCGCGATATGGTTCAGCCGCACTATTTCACTTCGCCCGAGCCAATCGTGATACACATTGCATCTGGCATCTTGTTTTGTTGTCTTGCACCGTTCCAATTCTCAACGCGTCTGCGAATGCGGTATCGCAAACCGCACAGAATTGCTGGGCGAGTTGCGGTGATAGCGGGGCTTCTATTCGCGCTCACCGCCGTCTTACTCATGGGGCTGCCGCCTACGACACCAGAACTCTGGCTGCACTATACAGCAATGAATGTTGGCGGCTTGGGTGCCGGCCTTTCACTCTGCTGGTCTTTTTTGGCCATTCGGCACGGTGACATAAACGCTCACCGACAATGGATGCGACGGGCCATTGCTTTCGGCCTTCTCGGCGCAAGCCGCATACTCTTTGACCTGATACTCATTCCTGTTTTTGGATACGAAACGCCCACGAGTGGAGGAATTTCAGTATGGCTCGCCATTGCTCTCAACCTCTATGTGGCTGAACGTATTCCAAAGCCAGGTAAAGGCAGTGCGTGACTAGACCAAGGTACCCTTCACGGGTCCAGGATAGACTTCATACCCCTAAACTGGCTGTTCCACGTCGGCTTTAATGACCGCTCTAACGGCTCTAGCTGTGCTGAAGGGACGATCGTGTTGCAGGAGCGAGTGAATGCTGCATCAGCAATAGCTCCACCTGCGCAAGTCCGCTTCGTCTGCAATCCAGACATCCAGCCCCGGGAAAGTCGAGCAGTCGCAGCGAATGTCGGGAATGCGGGCTACGTCCGCAGCATCCAGATGATGCGGGCAACGTCGGCTCTGGGCCGTCCGTACGAACGGCCCAATTGTCTAGATTTCGATAGCTTCAGCGATGG
>CAYODE010000272.1:0-4393 GCA_964402685.1 uncultured Aestuariivita sp.
CGCCGCAGTTCCCGCAGGCGGGCAACTTCGGCTCACGCGGCAAGATGGACAAATGCACCTTCTGCGCCGGTGGCCCCGAAGAGACACACTCCACCGCCGAGTTCGCCAAGTACGGGCGCAACCGGATCGCGGAAGGCAAACTGCCGATCTGCGCCGAGATGTGTTCGACCAAGGCGCTTCTGGCAGGTGATGGTGACGTGGTCGCCAACATCTACCGTGAACGCGTCGTGGCCCGTGGCTTTGGTTCGGGTGCATGGGGCTGGGGCACAGCCTATGAACAAAAAGGCGGCTAACGCCACCTGCTAAACCAATCAGGGGCGGCCCGCGCCAAGAACGGGCCGCCCTTTTTTCCAACAGCAGACAACAGGGACCCTGAACAAATGCTGCGCGCGATATTTGCTCTGATCCTGACTTTCATGATGACACTTGCAGCGTCGGCCCAAGAGGCATCGACCGCAACTGAATCAGAAGAGTTTCAACCCCGGGCCGGATCTCCGACCCTGGATGACATTTTAGCCCGCCAACGCGGCGAAGACGTCGATTTTTCCTGGCGTCTAGACCAAACAGGCACCGCTGCGGCGGGGATTTCCGAACAACTGGGCACGCTGGGTGGTGCCTCGGACAGTGACGTATTCCTGGCGCTGCGTTATGGCACAGCTGATGTCACCGTTTCAACGAACGCCCCCGCCGCCGGTGTTCTGATCCAAGACCGCGGTATGTGGTGGTGGCAGTTCCGCGAGGGGCCGCTTTCAACCTATGGCGGCTATCTGATGATTGGCACCCTCGCCTTCTTGCTTTTGTTCTATCTGGTGCGCGGCAAGATCATGATCGATGGACCCAAAACCGGGCGCACGATGACGCGCTTTTCGGGCTTTGAGCGGTTCGGCCACTGGCTCTTTGCGATCAGCTTTCTCATACTGGGCGCAACGGGCCTGATCAGCCTCTTTGGCCGCACGTTCCTGATCCCCGTGTTTGGGAAGGACGCGTTTGCAACACTCGCTTTGGCCTCGAAATGGGTGCACAACAATGTCGCCTGGGCCTTCATGTTGGGTCTCTTGATCATCATTCTGAACTGGACCTTGCATAACATTCCCAACAAGACCGATCTGAAATGGCTGGCCAAGGGGGGTGGTTTGTTCTCGAAGGGCGTTCACCCGCCTGCCAGAAAGTTCAACGCCGGTCAGAAGCTGATATTCTGGGGCTGCGTTGTTCTCGGCCTGTCAATCAGCGCCTCTGGCCTGTCGCTGCTGTTCCCATTCGAGCTGCCGATGTTCGCCAAGACATTCGCAATCCTGAACGACACCGGTATTCCAAACATGCTGGGCTTGGGCGTTCTGCCAGAACAAATGGCGCCGCATGAGGAAATGCAGTTTGCGCAGCTCTGGCACTCCATCGTGGCTTTTGTCTTCATGGCGATGATCCTGGCGCATATCTATATCGGCTCGGTCGGTATGGAGGGCGCGTTCGATGCCATGGGCTCCGGCGAGGTTGAGGAGCAATGGGCCAAAGAACACCATTCCCTTTGGGTGGAAGAGGTGAAGGCCAAAGAAGCCTCGGCCGGTGGTTCGGCAACTCCGGCGGAATAACCCCATGCGCAGCGCAACCCTTGCGCTGATAATAACCTGTCTGCCGCTGAGTGTTGCGGCAGACGGGTTTTTCACGCTGAAAGGGCATGGCGGTCCCATCATGGGGATCGCCGTTGATGGAAACGGTCAGATCGCGACCGCAAGCTTTGACAATTCGGTGGGCCTGTGGTCGGGCCAAACGCCGGACTGGCTTGAGGGACATGAGGCGGCGGTGAATACAGTTCACTTCGCAGGCCCTACGCTACTCTCGGCCGGGGACGATTTCACGCTCCGACGCTGGCCGGAAGGAGAGGTTCTGATCCGCCATCAAGGTAAGGTCATGGATATTGCCACCTCGGGCGGTGTGATCGCGACTGCAAGCTGGGATGGCAAGATCGGCCTCTGGGAAGATGGCGAGGCGCGCTTCCTGAACGGGCATCAGGCCGGTGTGAACGACCTGGCCTTTACCGATGACGGCGAACTGATCAGTGCCAGCACCGACGGCACCTTGCGGATCTGGGATGTCGCCAGCGGGAGCGAGAAACAACAGCTTCTGAGCCACGGCTTTGGAATCAACGAGTTGGTGTTCAACCAGGCAGAGGGTTGGATTGCATATGGAGCCGTGGACGGTGTGACTCGCGTGATCGATGCCGTGACAGCAGAGCCTATTGCCGATTTTACGCTTGAACGGCGGCCGATCCTGTCGATGGCCCTTTCGCCGGATGGCCAAACGCTCGCTGTGGGGGACGGCGAAGGCTATATCATGATCATCGACACGGCCGAGTGGCGCATCGCCCGCGATTTCCGCGCGACGCTGCGTGGTCCGGTCTGGGCGCTGGCCTTTTCGCCGGATGGAGACAACATTCACGCGGGGGGCCTGGATCCAGCCATGTATAGCTGGCCGCTGGCCTCCCTGTCGGAACACGGGCAAATGGCCGGGGAAGAGCAAAGCTTTCTCCGCGATCCCAATGAAATGGACAATGGAGAGCGTCAGTTTGCGCGCAAATGCTCCATCTGCCACACTCTGACGCCTTCCAGCGCCCGCCGCGCTGGCCCCACGCTGTTTGGTGTGTTTGGGCGCCCGGCGGGAACGGTAAACGATTACAGCTATTCCGACACGCTCAAGACGTCGACCATCATCTGGGATGACGCCAGCATTGATGATCTTTTTGAAGAGGGGCCGGATTACTACATTCCAGGCACAAAAATGCCCATGCAAGTGATCCAGGATCAAAAAGACCGCGATGACCTGATCGCGTTTTTGAAAGAAGCAACTGGGGAGTAAGAGGGGAGCACATGAAGACGATTTTGATCGCCGGTGTGGCCATGATCGTGATTTCGGTTGGGGCCTATTATGGCCTTGGGGCGTTGGGGTGGGATTCCGCCTCGCAGGTGAGCTCAGACGCTGTTCGGCTGGATTAACGACGCCTGCTACCGAATATTCGGCAGACCGCTGAAATGAAAAACGCGCGCCCTGAAACGGGCGCGCGTTCTGTTTTTCAGGCAGACTCGCTTAATTCAGCGCGGCATCGGTGATGGCACTTGTCCAGGCACCTTCAGGCGTTGCGGTGATCACCGGGTCAGAGCCACCGGCCAGCAGTGTGGCCACTGTCCGCTCGTAATCGGCGGGGTCCAAAGCGCCGTTTGAACCGGCTGTGAGCTTGGCGATTTCGCCCATCATCCGCTTTTGGTGCTTTTCGGTCTGCGCACCTGTCTGGTCGTTGTCCAGAACGATCAACGCGGCCTCATCTGGGTTCTCTTCGGCGTATTTCCAACCCTTCATCGAAGCTGCAACAAAGCGCTCCATCTTGTCCACAAAGGCCGCATCAGACAGGTTGTCTTCAAGGACATAAAGACCGTCTTCGAGTGTTGCCACACCTTGGTCTTCATACTTGAAGGTCACCAGATCGTCTGCGCTGACACCTGCGTCGATGACCTGCCAATATTCATTATAGGTCATGGTCGAGATGCAATCCGCCTGGCGCTGCAGCAGCGGATCCACGTTAAAGCCCTGCTTGAGCACTTCGACCCCGCTTTCGGACTTGCCGTCGGTGGAAATGCCCAGCTGACTCATCCAGGACATGAAAGGGAACTCGTTTCCGAAGAACCACACACCCAAGGTCCGGTTCGCCAAATCTGATGGGGATGCAATGCCCGCATCTTTCCAGCATGTCAGCATCATGCCCGAAGACTTGAACGGCTGCGCAATGTTCACCATCGGCAGGCCCTTTTCGCGCGCTGCCAGCGCTGCTGGCATCCACTCAACGGTGACATCTGCACCGCCGCCCGCGAGAACTTGCGTTGGCGCGATGTCGGGGCCACCGGGAAGGATTGTCACATCCAGATCGGCCTCTTCATAAAACCCTTTATCAAGCGCCACGTAGTAGCCTGCGAACTGGGCTTGGGTCACCCATTTCAGCTGTAGCGTCACCTCATCCGCCGCCCAGGCCGGCGCAGTCATAAGCCCCAGTGCCGTCGCGGCCCCTGCGATCATGTTTTTCATATCGTACACTCCTTGTTGAACGTCTTTTGTGCTCGTGCCTCAAAGGCTTTTGGTTATCCGCGTTGTGATGGGTGCCAGAACGTCACCCGTTTTTCGATCCAGGTTACGATACCATAGAACGTCGTTCCCGCCAGCGCAGCCACCGCGATCTCAGCCCAGACCAGATCGATCGACAAGCTCCCGACCCCGGTTGAGATGCGAAATCCCATCCCCCGGGTTGGAGAGCCAAAATATTCAGCAACAATTGCACCGATCAGCGCAAGTGTCGTAGCGATTTTCAGCCCGTTAAAGACAAAGGGCATCGCCGCCGGAAGCCGCAGTTTCA
>CAYODE010000273.1:0-4377 GCA_964402685.1 uncultured Aestuariivita sp.
CTTCATTTGCTCATTCAGGTAGTATTCGCGCTGTGTCTTCTCCATCTGCGATTTGACGCGCGTCTTGATCTTCTTTTCGACCTGCAAGACGCTCATCTCGCCCTGCATCAGGCCATAGACCTTCTCAAGACGTTCGCTGACCGACAGGGTCTCCAGAAGCTCTTGCTTCTGGTGAACTTCGATCCCCAAGTGACCAGACACGAGGTCCGCTAGTTTCGCGGGTTCCGTAGTTTCACCGACGGCGGCCAATGCCTCTTCAGGAATGTTCTTGCGCACTTTCGCATAGCGCTCGAATTCGGCGCTGACGGTCCGCACCAACGCTTCGGTGGTTGTCAGATCGCCGGGTGTTTCTGATAGATACTCGGCGCGCGCTTCAAAAAAGTTCTCATTTTCCAGAAACTCGGTGATCTTCACCCGCGCCTGGCCTTCGACCAGTACTTTGACTGTGCCGTCCGGCAGCTTCAGCAGCTGCAGCACATTGGCCAGAACACCGGCGCGATAGATCCCGTCGGTATCGGGATCGTCAACGCCCGGGTCAACCTGGCTCGACAGCAAAATCTGTTTGTCATCGGCCATCACCTCTTCTAGCGCGCGGACCGATTTGTCCCGACCCACGAACAGCGGCACGATCATGTGTGGAAATACCACTATGTCGCGCAGCGGCAGGACCGGGTAGGATGCATTCAGGGGCTCTTGCATGCTCTTTCCTTATTCATTGGCAAGACGGCGGTGTCCCTCTTTGAGGCAACATGGGCCGTCTCCTTCACGGAGTTATAACCTGTGGCTCCGGCGTGCCTGTTTCAAGCCAAGGTTTGTTCAAGAATGCCCCCGGGGCGATCCGGGTGCAATCGCACAATGGTTAAATGGTCAAAATTTCCTGTGGATTTCTGGGCGACTTTCAAAGTCCGGCCTGACGAATGCACGTTTTAGAGACCTCAAGGCTCAGCGACCTCGCAGCCGCGCCGCTCCAATGGCAAAAATTCTGCGCTTATTTCGGATGATTTCCTTCATTTGCTTTCGCCTGAAACGCGCAACTGGACCACCCCTGAATACCAAAAGGCATCAAAAGACTCGCTGCTATTACATCAAAGGGGATCGATATCGCCCTGTTCGCGTCCGCGGTGGAACTCTTCTTGCCACTCGGCGAACGACCCCGCGGCAATAGCCGCGCGCATACCCGCCATGATGTCCTGATAATACTGCAAATTGTGCCAGGTGAGCAGCATCGAACTGATGATTTCCTGACTGCGAAACACGTGATGCAAATACGCACGCGAATAGTTGCGGCAAGCCGGGCAAGAGCAGTTTTCATCCAGCGGTCGCGGGTCGTCCATGTGACGGGCGTTTTTGATGTTGAGAACGCCATGACGGGTGAACACCTGACCCGTCCGACCAGACCGCGAGGGCAGCACGCAATCCATCATGTCGATGCCGCGTGCCACGGCTCCGACGATGTCGTCAGGCTTTCCCACGCCCATAAGATAGCGTGGTTTGTCTTTGGGCAGCTGTTCAGGTGCGTAGTCGAGGCAGGCAAACATCGCCTCCTGCCCTTCTCCCACAGCCAGACCGCCCACGGCATATCCTTCAAATCCAATCTCTTGCAAAGCTTCTGCGCTTTCGGCGCGCAAATCCTCTTCTAATCCACCCTGTTGAATCCCAAACAACGCGTGTTCCGGCCTGTCGCCGAATGCTTCCCTGGACCGCGACGCCCAACGCATGGACAATCGCATGCTTTCCGCGATGCGGTCGCGATCCGCAGGCAATGCAGGACATTCGTCGAAACACATCACGATGTCCGATCCCAACAACCGCTGGATCTCCATCGATCGTTCCGGTGTCAGTTCATGTTTGGAACCATCGATGTGGGATTTGAACGTCACGCCTTGTTCAGTCAGTTTGCGCAACCCGGCAAGGCTCATCACCTGAAACCCACCGCTGTCAGTCAGGATCGGGCCCTCCCAGTTCATGAAGCGGTGAAGCCCTCCCAAGCGATCGATCCTTTCGGCCGTGGGTCGCAGCATAAGATGGTAAGTATTCCCCAAAAGAATATCTGCGCCCGTGGCTTTCACACTGTCGGGCATCATCGCCTTGACTGTGGCCGCTGTACCTACTGGCATAAAAGCAGGCGTGCGAATTTCTCCTCGCGAAGTTGTGATAATCCCGGTGCGTGCGCGCCCGTCAGTCGCATTAATGTCAAAGTCGAACGAAACAGCCATTCAGATGCCCCAAAAGCAAGCAATTGATGGGCCTTCTGCGCGAAAATAGAAGGAATGCCAAGGCGTCAGACCTCGCGCATATGTGACGCTATCAGATTATCGATTAAAAATATCGTTAACCTGTAACACTAGCCCTATAGAGAATCGTGTGACGATCGAGCGCAACCTTAAGGAGATATGTTTAGATGTCATTTCGGATCACGGCCGGTCTTTCCGCCACAGCGATCTGCACTGTTATGGCCCAAGCGGCTGTAGCTGGCCCCACCTATGAGAACGCTTCGGGCGGTAGCTTCACGTTCTACGGTCAATTCAACCCCGCCATCGTGTCTTTCGATGACGGTTTCACAAGCAACGATGAGATTGCCGACAACACGTCGTCTAACTCTCGCGTCGGCATGTTGCTTCGCCAACCTTTCGGCCAAAATGAGCTGCGATTTCGCTTTGAAACTGCACTTGGACTGCGCCCGTCAGCGGGCGTGAGCCAGACATCAACGCCAAAGACCCTAGATTGGGACAGAACCGATCTGCGGCACGTGGACTTCCAGTACGAAACACCAAATTACGGCACGTTCTATCTTGGACAAGGTAGCATGGCGTCCGACGGGATCGGCGACCGGTCGCTGGCGGGAACAGGCTTGGCGACCGCAGTTGCAATTGGTGATATCGCAGGCGGTTATGAGCTGCGCACAACTGCAGGCGCCCTCTCTGGTATCACGATTGGCGACGCGTTTGTGAACCTCGACGGCTCTCGGCGTGGTCGGATCCGGTATGATACTCCGACGTTCAATGGGTTCACCCTCAGCGTTGCTTATGGCCAGGACATCCTGACTTCCGGCAATACCGATGATTTCTATGATATCGGGCTGGGATATGAGACCGAGCTGTCGAACGGAATAGAGATCGAAGCGGGCCTCGGCTACCAAGTCCGCGAGCGCACAGGTTCGCCGGATCGGGAAGACACGTTCGCGTCCTTTACGTTCTATGTTCCATCCGGGTTTAACGCCACTTTTGCTGCCGGAGATCGGAACACCAACGGCGACTACTACTACGTCAAGTTTGGCTATCGCCGCGATTTCTTCGGAATTGGTGAAACGGCCTTCTCGATCGACTTCTACTCAGGCGATGATTTCGCTTCCTTAGGCGGAGAAGCGGAAACCTATGGCATTGGCATTACGCAGGACATCGACAAGCTGAACATCGAGGCGTATTTCGGGTATCGCGACTATTCGTACAGCGACACGTCGGGAACTCTGTACGCAGACGCAGAAAGCTATGTTCTGGGCGCGCGCTGGCGCTTCTAACGTAACTTGCGCATGAAAGAGCCGCGCCTATTTCGTAGGCGCGGCTTTGTTTTCCAGTTTTGTTTGTTGGTGTACGAACAAATCGACCCCTCTGGACGGTCCCTGCGCCTTTCCCTATATATTCACTCAGGAAAGACACGAGGCATCCATGGACCAATCTCCGACCAACATGCAGGGCGAGCCACTGGAAGGTGCACCGCTTATTGCTCCGTCGTCCACCGACCATCCGCTTTATGATCAGGTGGTCGACGCGTGCCGCAGTGTCTATGACCCTGAGATTCCGGTGAACATTTATGAGCTTGGTCTCGTTTATACGATTGATATAAATGCGGAAAATGAAGTCCGCATCATCATGACTCTCACTGCACCCGGCTGCCCAGTCGCAGGCGAAATGCCGGGCTGGCTGGCAGATGCGATTGAGCCCATTCCCGGTATCAAACAAGTCGACGTCGAACTCACGTGGGAACCGCCCTGGGGTATGGACATGATGAGCGATGAAGCACGCCTTGAGTTAGGCTTCATGTAGCCCATCGGCCCTCGTAAGATGTGGCGCCGAGGAGCTATGTCACGCGGCGCTTTGTTGTTTGGCGGGGTGCAGCTTGCCCGATGTATGATCTCAGGTCGGCTATTTTGCACATCCCAAATGCGCCTTTGCCTCTTGAGCGGACGGCACCCAATCCTTAAGTTGCACCCAAAGGAGAACCGCTCATGTTCGGCATTCCAGGCAAACAGGCTGTCACACTTACAGATCGTGCCACTGCACAGATCGTCAAACTGATGGAGAAAGAGGGGCATTCCGGCCTGCGCATCGGTGTGAAAAAGGGCGGCTGCGCTGGTATGGAATACACCATGGAATACGT
>CAYODE010000274.1:0-4359 GCA_964402685.1 uncultured Aestuariivita sp.
TTGCGCGACAGGCTCTCGGGAGAGACGTTTACGGTGCGCTCCAAATATCTTGTGGGTGCGGATGGGGGCAATTCCATCGTGGCTGAACAGGCTGGCTTGCCGTTCGAAGGGCAGATGGGTGTGGGCGGATCCATGAATATCCTGTTCCGCGCAGATCTCAGCAAGTACGTCGCGCATCGGCCGTCTGTTTTGTATTGGGTGATGCAACCCGGCGCGGATGTTGGCGGCATCGGCATGGGTCTGGTGCGCATGGTGCGGCCCTGGAACGAATGGCTCATTGTTTGGGGATATGACATCAATCAGCCGCCGCCAGAGGTGGACGAAGCCATGGCGACCGAAGTCGCCCGCCAATTGGTGGGCGATCCTGAGCTTGAGATTGATTTGATCAGCGCCAACACCTGGACCGTGAACAACATGTATGCCACCCACATGCAGAAAGATCGGGTGTTCATCATGGGCGACGCCGCTCACCGTCACCCGCCGTCAAACGGTTTGGGGTCGAACACGTCAATTCAGGACAGCTTCAACCTCGCATGGAAACTGGCCGCAGTGCTGAAAGGTCATGCAGGTGAAGCGTTGCTGGATAGCTATTCAGTGGAACGCGCCCCAGTTGCGAAGCAAATTGTCACCCGCGCCAACCAATCTATTGGCGAATTCGGGCCCATCTTTGAAGCTCTCGGTATGGCCGAAGGTGTGGACCCCGAGCAGATGCAGAAAAACCTTGAGGCGCGGGCAGATCCAACGCCCGACGCAGAAAAGCAGCGTGCAGCCATTCGTGAGGCCATCGCGTTCAAAAAGTACGAATTCGACGCGCATGGTGTCGAGATGAACCAACGGTATCGCTCGGATGCGGTGGAAACCGATGGGCAGATTGAACCCGCTTTCGACCTGGATGCCGAGCTGCATTACCAGCCGACAACCTGGCCGGGCGCCCGGCTCCCGCATGTCTGGGTTTTCGATCACGATAGCGGCGATCAATACTCGACACTGGATTTGGTGGGGCAGGGCGCGTTCACGATCCTGACTGGAATTGGTGGGGAAGCTTGGCGCGACGCTGCTCACACTGTTGGGGCTGAGTTGGGTATGGATCTACGGGTTCATGTTATTGGTCCGCGGCAGACATACGTGGATCACACCGGTGACTGGGCGCGGGCGCGCGATATCGGGGATACGGGTTGTATTCTGGTCCGTCCTGATCAACATGTTGCATGGCGCGTGGCCGAGCTGTCAGACGATCCGGCGGGTGAGCTGCGCCGCGTGTTGACCAAAGTTTTGTCCCGGTGAATGACATGAAAGACCCTTGTATCATCTGTGTTGCAATAACTGGATCTGTGCCCCGAAAAGAGGACAATCCCGCTGTTCCGATCACAATCGAAGAGCAGGTGGAAAGCACGCATGCCGCTTTCGAAGCGGGGGCGTCGATTGCTCACTGCCATGTGCGGATGGAAGATCAAACGCCAACGTCTGATCCAGAGCGTTTTGCCCGGCTCAAGGAAGGGATTGAGGCGCATTGCCCGGGCATGATCGTTCAACTATCCACCGGCGGGCGATCTGGCGCAGGTCGGGAACGTGGGGGTATGCTGCCTCTGGCGCCTGATATGGCCTCGTTGACAGTCGGGTCGAACAATTTCCCAACGCGTGTTTACGAAAACTCACCAGATCTGGTGGACTGGCTTGCGTCTGAAATGAAGACCTATGGCGTGAAGCCCGAGATCGAAGCCTTTGACCTGTCGCATATCTTTCAGGCGGTGAAAATGGCCGGTGACGGGCGTTTGGACGGGCCGCTTTACGTGCAGTTCGTCATGAACGTCAAAAACGCGATGCCTGCGGATAAGCCGTCGTTCGATTTCTTTGTTCAGACCCTAAAACGCTTGGCGCCTGATGCTCAGTGGTGTGCGGCGGGAATTGGTCCGGCTCAGATTCAGGTCAACGAATGGTGCATTGCGGCCGGCGGACACTGCCGAACCGGGTTGGAAGACAACATTCGCTTGGATAAGGCCAACCTCGCTCCTTCAAATGCCGCATTGGTGGAGCGAACGGTATCCTTGTGTCATCAGTATGAACGCCCCGTTGCAACAGCGGCGCAGGCAAGAGAAATTCTTGGGCTTCGCGCGGTCGGCTAGCCGTAGTCTTGGGCTGCGCGAATTCGGTTGAGCCCTGTGGCGCAGTCAGGCTAATTCATGCGTCATGATAGGCATTGTGACACTCGAACAGGCATTTAGACCCCATCAGCTTTTAAGGAAGATGGCGTGACCCGCGTTCTGATCACTGGAACGGCTGGGTTTATTGGATATCACCTTGCCAAGCTTTTGCTGCAAGAAGGTATGTCCGTCCACGGGTATGACGCCCTGACAGATTACTATGATGTCGCGCTGAAGCGGCGGCGTCATCAAATGCTGATGCAAACTCCCGGCTTTTCGGCCACCGAGGCTTGGCTGGAAGAAGACGACCGTTTTCAAACCGTTGCGCGCGAGTTTGCGCCAGATGTGATTGTACATCTGGCCGGGCAAGCAGGCGTTCGGTATTCGTTGGAGAACCCGCGCGCTTATCTGGACAGCAACCTTGTGGGCACATTTAACGTGATGGAAGCTGCGCGGGAGTTGGGCGTGGATCATCTTTTGATGGCATCCACGTCTTCGGTCTATGGCGCGAATGAAGACATGCCGTTCCGCGAAACTGACAAAGCTGACACGCCGCTTACGTTTTACGCTGCAACCAAAAAAGCCACGGAAAGCATGGCGCATTCCTATGCGCATTTGTGGAACCTGCCGACGACGATGTTTCGTTTCTTTACCGTTTATGGCCCGTGGGGCCGTCCGGACATGGCGCATTTCAAGTTCTGCAAGGGCATCATCGAAGGCAAACCGATTGATATCTACAACAATGGCGAAATGTGGCGCGACTTTACTTATGTGGACGATCTTGTGCGCGGCATCCGCCTTTTGATCGACGCCGCGCCTGAGCGGCCTGCAAGCGCAGAGCAGATCCCGGAGGGCGACAGCCTGTCGCCCGTCGCTCCGTATCGCGTCGTCAATATCGGTAACTCCGAAAAGGTGCGACTCTTGGACTTTGTGGATGCAATTGAGGCTGCGGTGGGCATCCCCGCCAAGCGCAATTTCATGGAAATGCAGAAGGGTGAGGTCGTCGCAACGTGGGCTGATGCCAATCTCTTGCACACATTGACGGGCTATCAACCAAGAACTGGCTTTCGCGAAGGGCTTGCCGCCTTTGTTGCGTGGTACCGCGAATACTATCAGGTCTAGAAACGCGAGGACCGCCGCCCCAAATGATAAGTGCAAGGGTCCTGCCAAGCGGGCCGCATTTTGTTGGAGGGTGTGTAATGTTGGAAGAAGCGCTTAGGGCAGGCGGTGTTGCTGTCGTTACAGGTGGTGCGAGCGGTGTTGGGTTTGCCGCCGCGCAAGAGTTCACGAAGCGAGGTCTGTCTGTTGTTCTTGCCGATATTTCCGCGGAAGAGCTTGAGAAAGCGGCCGACAAGCTGTCCGAGATAGCCGTCGATGGCGCGGTTGTGCGCGCCATTCAAACGGATGTCAGTGACCCCGACGCCGTCCAAGCGCTGGCAGATGGGGCCTTTGCTCTAGGACCCGTCGCGGTCCTTATGAATAACGCGGGGATCGCCCGGCCAACAAAGGCCTGGGAGGGTATCGAGAACTGGCGGGCCTTGATCGAGGTCAATTTGTTTGGGGTTGTGCATGGTTTGCAGGCCTTCGCGCCGCGCATGATTGAAGCGAACCGTCCCGCCGTTATCATCAATACAGGATCAAAGCAGGGCATCACGACCCCCCCTGGTAATCCTGGCTACAACGTGTCGAAAGCCGGGGTGAAAGTACTGACGGAAATGCTGGCGCATGAGTTGCGGGAGGCAGGCGCGCCGATCTCGGCCCATCTGTTTGTTCCCGGCTTTACCTATACAGGCATGATCGCGCGTTTCTTACCGGAAAAACCAACCGCGGCCTGGACGTCAGAGGAGACCGTCAGTCATCTGATATCGCGCGTGTTGGCAGGGGACTTCTACGTGCTTTGCCCAGACAATGAAGTCACGTCGGAACGAGACCAGAAACGCGTTTCATGGGCAGCGCATGACATTGTGGAAAACCGTCCTGCTCTTTCCCGTTGGCATCCCGATTATGCTGATGCTTTCGCGAAGTTCGAGGCTGGTGAGTAGGGACGGATGATCACTCAAGTTGGTTGGGCTGCGCCTCTAACCTCGGTCTCACACCGTGCGGCCGTCTATCTTTTGGGCTCGGCTTTCCGCCTGATTCATGCCGCAAAACTGGGCTGAATTTAAAAAATGAGCCCATTTATCGGGCATCTATGGATTTCGGGGCGCGTGGTTCAGTC
>CAYODE010000275.1:0-4321 GCA_964402685.1 uncultured Aestuariivita sp.
ATCGCTGATGGATTTCCTGCGAAAAGCGACGTATGAGCTGTCGCCAAAGCCGTTGATGTCATACGACTACGGCTACGAATTCGAGGAACGGCATCGCGCCTGAACAAACACATGGCTGTTGGCATTTTCGATTCCGGTTTGGGCGGGTTGACCGTACTGGACGCCGCGCAAAAGCGGCTACCTGACGTTGATTTCATGTATTTCGGCGACAGCGCACATGCGCCCTATGGCGTTCGCGATGCCGATGATGTGCACGAACTGACCAAAGCGGCAGTCACCGACCTTTGGGACCGGGGGTGCAACCTGGTGGTTTTGGCCTGCAACACGGCCTCGGCCGCCGCGCTACGCCGGATGCAGGAAGCGGGTGTTCCTGACGGAAAACGCGTTCTGGGTGTGTTTGTCCCGCTGATCGAAGCTCTGACCGAACGGCAATGGGGTGATAACTCTCCGCCGCGTGAAGTTGAGGTCAAACACGTGGCCTTGTTTGCGACACCGGCAACCGTAGCCAGCCGTGCATTCCAGCGTGAACTGGCTTTTCGGGCCATTGGCGTCGATGTCGAAGCGCAGGCTTGCGGCGGCGTTGTCGATGCCATTGAAGAGGGTGACATGATCCTGGCCGAAGCGCTGGTGCGCAGCCATGTCGATGCGTTGAAGCGCAAAATGCCGGATCCGCAGGCGGCTGTGCTGGGCTGCACCCACTATCCGCTTATGGCCGAGATATTTCAGGACGCACTGGGGGCGGACGTCAAAGTCTTCTCTCAAGGGGATCTGGTTGCGGAAAGCCTGGCGGATTACTTGGACCGGCGGCCCGAAATGCGGGGTGGAGGTCACGCGGGCTTCCTGACGACCGGCGATCCACGAAGGGTGTCGGATCGGGCGACACAGTTCCTCCGACGAAAGATCTCGTTCGAGGCTGCGTAAACGCCTTTCACCTTGCCCTTTTTGTTGAACCGGAGCAGTCTCCGGTCGCTTGTTCAACGGACCATCACATGACATATAACGTCGCTATTCTTGGCGCCTCGGGCTATACCGGGGCAGAACTGATCCGGCTGATCGCCGATCATCCTTCCATCTCTATCTCTGCGCTTGCTGCAGATCGTAAAGCAGGCATGGAAATGGCAGATGTGTTTCCGCATCTGCGGCACATGGACCTGCCAACCCTTTGTAAAATTGACGAAATTGATTTCTCCGGCGTTGATCTGTGTTTTTGCGCCCTGCCGCACAAGACCAGTCAGGAGGTGATTTCCAGCCTTCCAGCAGACCTGAAAATCATCGATTTGAGCGCCGATTTCCGCCTGAGCGATCCTGAAGAATACGAGAAATGGTACGGCAACCCGCATTCCGCGGTCGCGCTCCAGGGTGAGGCTGTCTATGGGTTGACGGAATTCAATCGGGCCGAGATTGCTAGCGCACGTCTTGTCGCGGGCACAGGGTGTAACGCCGCGACAGGCCAATTTATCCTGCGGCCGCTGATCTCTGCCGGCGTCATCGATCTGGACGACATCATTCTGGATCTGAAATGTGGGGTTTCTGGCGCGGGTCGCGCGCTGAAGGAAAACCTCCTGCATGCCGAACTCTCCGAAGGCTATAACGCCTATGCCGTAGGCGGGACCCATCGGCACCTTGGCGAGTTTGATCAGGAGTTTTCGAAACTGGCGGGTCGTGCGGTGCGCATCCAGTTCACGCCGCATCTGGTCCCGACCAACCGGGGTATTCTGGCAACCTGCTATGTCAAAGGGGATGCGCAGGAGATCCACGGTGTGTTCCAAACTGCCTATGACGATGAGCCCTTCATCGAAGTGTTGCCCTTTGGCGAAACGCCATCGACCCATCACGTGCGCGGATCGAACTTTTGCCACATCGGCGTCGTGGCGGATCGGCTTGAGGGACGTACGATCGTCGTCGCGGCCTTGGATAACCTGACAAAAGGTAGCAGTGGCCAAGCGTTGCAAAATGCTAATCTGATGTTAGGTGAAGTGGAAACTGCGGGTCTGATGATGGCGCCGCTCTTTCCCTGATCCCCGCGGAGGGTTGGATGAAAAGTCTGAAGAAACAACGTCGTATTCAAGTGATTGCGGTTGCTGCAGTGGCCTTGATCCTATCGACCGCGTTGATCGGATATGCGATGCGCGACGGCATCAACTTCTTTCGCGCGCCAAGCCAGATTATGGCTGAACCCCCAGAGCCGACGGAAGTCTTCCGCATTGGTGGCCTGGTCGAAGAGGGGTCTATCGTGCGCGGCGAAGGCGAGACCATCCGGTTCACTGTGACAGACGGTGGAGCATCCGTTCCGGTGACATATACTGGCGTTCTTCCGGATCTGTTTTCGGAAAATGAAGGTATGGTTGGGACCGGGCGCTACATCAACGGTGTGTTTGAAGCGACTGAAATTCTTGCGAAACACGACGAAACCTACATGCCAGCCGAGGTCGTGGACGCCTTAAAGGAACAGGGCGTCTACAAGGACCCGAACGGCTCTTACGGTAAGGCTGGCGAAGGGTAGCCCTACGCATAGAGGCTCGCCGTCCGCTCTTCAAAGACTGCAAATGAACGTTCAAGCGCACGGTGAACTAGCCGAGTGTTAACTTTGTCTATCCACGTTGCGTCGCGTTAAAGAGCGAGGGGCAGCTATGCAGACAGTGCGGGAGATAGCCAAGGAAATCGTCGACCGCGAGGGTGGGTTCGTCAATGATCCAGACGATCCTGGTGGAGCGACAAAACATGGCGTGACCATCCACACGATGCGGCGTCTTGGCCTGGATTTGACTGGCGATGGCCACGTCGATGTGACGGATGTGAAACGCTTAAGCCAGGCGCAGGCGGTCGAGATCTTCATCACTCAGTATTATGACCGGCCACGGATTGGTCAGTTGCCCGAGGTGCTCAGAGCCAGCGTTTTTGACATGTATGTCAACGCCGGCGCCAATGCCGTGCGCATCTTGCAGCGCTTGTTGGTGGAGATGGGCTATCAGATCCAGGTCGACGGTGTGATTGGGCCTCAGACGGCGCAAGCGGCCCGCTCTGCCGCTGAGCCTGATCCGATGATTTTGCGAGATACCTACGGGATTGCAAGACGCAACTACTATTTTCGCGTGGCGGACCGTCGGCCGGCAAGCCGCAAATACGCCCGGACCCGCGCCGGAGGGAAGGGTGGGTGGATCAATCGGGCTGAAGAGTTTCTGAGCCCGGCGTACCATCTGAGCATCGATGCCTTTGAAAAACGGACGGCGTCATGGGGATGATCGGGACCCTTTTAAGCTTTCTGTTTGGCGGCGGGCGCAACGCGATTGCCGAGACCGCAGAAGTCTTCCGCGAAAATGCCGAAGCGAGCGCGCAACGAGCGCATGTCGCGCAGGAACACGCAATGGCGCAATTGGCGGCCGAATTTGCACAGACATCGACCGGGGCATTTGACCGGTTGATGGACGCGATCAACCGGATCCCACGCCCAGCCCTAGCCCTGGGAACGTTGGGGCTTTTCCTGGCGGCTATGATTGACCCCATCTGGTTTGCGGCGCGCATGCAGGGCATCGCCTTGGTGCCCGAGCCCCTATGGTGGCTCTTGGGAGTGATCGTGTCGTTCTACTTTGGTGCGCGGCATCAAACCAAGTCATTCGGGTATCAACGCGAATTGGCGGCTATCATGGCGCGCACGCCCCAGATACTGGACAATCTCGCGACGCTGGAGCGGATGGATGCCCCGGCAACGGGAAAAGCGGATACCGGGCCAGATGCTTCACTGACCATGGAGGCGGTTAATCCGGATGATAACCCGGCGCTGGTTGCGTGGCGGCGCAACCGACCGTCTTGATCCCACCCGCGACAATGTGATCGTGTCGCACCGTTTGCCGTTGGCGGCCCGGGTTCGGCGGCATATATTCGGCGCATGGTGACAGAGCTTGGACATTTCGCACTAATCCTCGCCTTTATGGTGGCGATTGTGCAAACGGTTGTGCCCCTGATCGGCGCGCAAAAACGGTGGAGCGGATGGATGGCGGTCGCTGAACCGGCTGCCAATATTCAATTCCTGCTGACGGCCTTTTCTTTTGCCGCGCTCACTTATGCCTTTGTCACGTCAGACTTTTCCTTGCGGCTGGTGACGCTGAACAGCCATTCAGCCAAGCCCATGATCTATAAGATTACCGGCACATGGGGGAACCATGAAGGCTCGATGCTGCTGTGGGTGCTGATCGTCACGCTCTTTGGCGCGATGGCGGCCTGGTTCGGTGGTAATCTTCCCCCAACGCTTAAGGCGCGCGTGCTTGCTGTTCAGTCGGCGATTGGCGTGGCGTTTTTTGCCTTTATCATTTTCACGTCGAAC
>CAYODE010000276.1:0-4290 GCA_964402685.1 uncultured Aestuariivita sp.
GCGGCGAAGAGACCTTCAGCCTCATCTGGTCGCGCCCCAACAGCCGTCGCAACGGCGACTGACAGCAGGCTGCCCCGCTCGGGATCACCGAGCGGGGCTATTCCTCTGGAGCAGGCGACTGATGATCGACGGCTCTCGAAGCCACGTGACGCCGGAGATCGGCCCAAAGCGGCCGTCTGTCCGGTGTACCAGATGCTGCGTTTGCAGCCCGCACAGCGCACCTTACCGGCACGCGCTTACCGGCGAAATCCGACTCGCCAGTTTTCCTCAAGTTCTTGTTCCTCGATGTCGGTTTCTTCGTCTTCGACTTCGGCAACTAGCAGAGTGATCTGGTAGCCGTCTCGCTGCCGCATGGATTGCTCGAGTATAGTTGGCGCACGCACACCAACCTCTGTTTCCAGCCAAACAGAGCCGTCAAATTCCGCCCACGATGACGGTTTCCGCAGTGGCGTGGTCGGGACTTGAAGGCTATGACATCCATCCGGTAGTCGATCACCTTTTCTCACGGCTAGCCAAGGAAAACCACGTTTCGAGCGTGCGTAGCGGATCACGCTATCCTTCGAAAAAACGAAGGCGCAAGTCTTCTCACTGAGATCGACGTAGCGGTTCGCCGTGGCCTCGAGGCTTGTACCATAACGTTTTGCGAGCGTGACAACATGGCTGACATCGGCTTCACCAAGTTTGTCAATATCCCGAGTGAATCGGGGCTTGTACATCAACAGACCAGCCGCGAAGCGGTTTGCTTCGCTTTCTTGTTTCCTGTGGGTCGTGTCGCGACGATGTTCGCGCAGGTCTGCGACTGTGCACTGGCGGTTGCCTTGGTGCGAAGGGATCAGGAAATGACCAAGCTCATGGGCCACGGTAAAGCGATGTCGTCTTTCTCCTTGGCCAGCCCTGGTTAGAATGACCCCTTTGTTCTTGGCATCATCAGTCATCAAGGCACCGACGAAACCTTCAACTTCTAGGTCTTGGAATTCAATGATGCCTACGGACCGTGCGAATTCCTCGACCGGGACTTTCTCCGGCCAATCGGCGTGATGATCGAAGATGGCGCGCAATATGGCTTCTGGAGATCCACAGTCGGCCAACTCCATAAGGAGATCATCATTCACGTCTCATCTCCTTTGAGGCGTTCGGCCATGGCCCGCAGCACGTCCCAATCCTTGTCGGACAGTTTGCCGTCAAATTCACGGAAGAACTGTTGAGCAGCAGCATCCTTTGGGGATGCCGCTTCATCGGTCAAGAAACTAACCGGAACCGAGAAGTGAGCTGAAAGTTTGGTCAGAAGATCAAGCCCGGGATTCTTACTCGTGCCCTTCTCTAGCTCCCAAATATGAGCCTTTGAGACACCTACTGCGTCAGCGACCTTCTGCAGCGACTCCCCATTCTTCCGCCGTAGCTCTTTGAGCTTCGCCGCCAATGACATCCGGGTTCCTTTCTCCACCCGCGACCTGCCACGGGCACCTTGTTCGATTAATCATACGTCACGTTCGCACCCGTTGACAAGACGAGTATCGTTCACTATATCTGACGGTGTGTTCACAAGCCACACCGAGAGGAGGTGATGCAAATGGGCAAGAACCAGCATGTAGTGCCTCATGACGGCGGATGGGCCGTTCGGGGCTCTGGTAATAGTCGAGTGACATCAATCCATGACACCCAGGCCGAAGCTATAGACCGAGCGCGCGATATCGCACGCAACCAAGAGAGTGAGCTTCTGATCCATGGGCGAGATGGTCAGATACGGGCACGTGACAGCTACGGCGGTGACCCGTTCCCGCCGAAGGGGTAACAAGGAAGCCGCGTCACATGGGGCGGCTTTCTACCAAAAGGGAAGGCGTGCTTGCGCTTTCAAAAAAGTCGAGAGTTAAGATTTGACATGACAATTTCCATTACCAAACAGGCGGAAGCGTATCTGGAAGCTTTGGCAAAAGCGCTCGAAATCCCGCCAGCCAGATACGAACAAGCCGAGAGAAGCTACAATTCTCTTGGCGATTGGCTGCACCGCGATGACTCCAGCGTCAGAGACTTCGATCCGGACGTATTCGTTCAGGGCTCCTTTCGGCTTGGCACGGTCGTCAGACCTTTGTCTGAAGGAGAAGAGTACGATGTCGACTGTGCCTGCTCGTTGCGATCTCTAGATAAGTCCAAACTCTCACAATTTGCGTTGAAAAAGATGCTCGGAGAGGAAATCAAACTCTACCGCAAGAGCAAAGGCATTCAAAAGCGGGTCCACGAGGGTCGACGTTGTTGGCGTCTCGAGTATGCGGACGACGCTCAGTTTCACATGGATATCGTTCCGTGCATCCCAAATTCGGAGAGCCTACGCCTCCTCCTGGAGGCACGCAATCTCGACGCAAAGTTTGCCGACACGGCAATTGCTATCACAGACAATGAAGAGCCAAACTACCACGAGATTACGGATGACTGGCCTCGCTCTAATCCGCGCGGCTACGCTGAGTGGTTCAAGTCCCGGATGGGAGACGTCTTCATCCGTCGTCGCGAACAGGTCTTAAACGAGATGCGCGCCGAAGGCGTGACAGCCAGTGTCGAGGACATCCCGACATACCGCGTTCGTACTCCATTGCAGTCCGCGATTATGATCCTAAAGCGGCATCGCGACTCCATGTTTGAAGATAATCCCACTGACAAACCGATTTCGATCATTATTTCCTCGCTGGCTGCACACGCCTATGGAGGGGAGGAAACGATCGGATATGCATTGCTTTCGATCCTAAGCCGCATGCAAGACGCGATTGAGCATGACGGAACAAAGTATGTCATTAAGAACCCAACTGACGCTCTCGAGAATTTTGCCGACAAATGGGAAGAGCATCCAGAGCGCGCCAAGGCGTTCTTCGACTGGCTAGAGCAGGCACGTGAGGACTTCGCAACTGTAGGGCGGCTCGTCGAACACAGACGCATGTCTAGCGTCCTCGCGAGCCGCATGGGCCGGAACGTGACGGATCAAGCCAGCGATGCTTTGCTCCTATCCCAGCCAAGTACGTCAAGTCTCTTGAAGGCAACCGGGGCCGCCTCTGCTTCCTCTGCGCCCAACGTATCTTTTGCCGATGAACCTCGTAAACCAAAGAAGCCTGACGGGTTCGCATGACCTGGTGGCTTCTGCAGAACTCACGCCTCAAGGCGGAAAAGGCTGCCCTTGTAGAACTTGAAGGGAGCGTTGACTGGCTGTCGACTGGCACATGGCAAACCAATAGCGACCTTGAGATGTGCATCGATTTCTCGGTTGCGCATGGGGATGAGATTTTCGAGTTGCGCATGCGGTATCCGAGTATCTATCCGGACATGCCGCCTATGATATTTACGAAAGACAATTCGCGGATTTCTAACCATCAATACGGTGCCAGCGGCGAACTCTGCCTCGAACATCGGCCGGATAACTGGCATCCGTCTGTTACCGGCGCCGATATGGTTTTGAGCTGCCATCGCCTGATTGTTGAGGAACGCCCCGCGGGCGATGAGAACGTCCATGCCCGATCTGCGCATGCGGCATCATTGGGACGCGATCTGCGTTCAAAGTCGTATCGCTTCATGATGAGCGAAATGGACGTTGAAGCACTCAAGGCCTTGCCTGAGCATCACGCATTTGAATTCAGCCTCTCGGAAAGAAAAGCGGCATCGAGCTACTTGGCTTGCGCTACGCGTATCGGTCCGCAAGACGACCCAATTTGGGTCAGCGATCTGGTTTTACCTCAAGGATTTGCGGAAGAGACCGGTAGCGCGGTGCGCGTGCCAGGCACTGGGGAGTGCGGCGCAATCACTGCCGAAGAACTCAGCGCAGTCCTCATAGCCGCCAATCACGGTGACCTAAAGAGTCGGCTGATCGACACCGATGCGTTCACCCATTTGCTGATGGGCGACGGAGAAAACTGGGAACTGTTTTCGATCTTCGGCACGACGGATGATCGAAAGGTTTTTCCGTACAAGACAATCGTCGTCCCTGCCGATCGGCAGCGGCTTCCAGCCGGTTACGAGGATCTCGCCAACAAGAAGGTTGGAGTTGTCGGATGTGGCTCGGTCGGATCGAAGGTGGCCGCCAGTCTGTGCCGCGCCGGTGTCGGAAGTTTCCTTTTGGTAGACGAAGACATCTTCTTCCCTGGCAATGTCGTGCGCAATGAACTCGATTTGAAATTCACTGGAGCGCACAAAGCCTACGGTTTGCGCGAGCGCCTTACCCATCTGGCTCCAAAGGTCGATGTAAAAGCATTAAGAACCAGTCTAGGAGGCCAAGAGAGCGGAGAGTTCATGGCTGGTACCCTAGAAGCGCTC
>CAYODE010000277.1:0-4272 GCA_964402685.1 uncultured Aestuariivita sp.
CGCCAAGATCCGCAGCTGGCATACCATCAAAGACCCCTTGAAAGCCGCCCATCGGTGTGCGCGACGCACCTGCAATCACAACTTCTTTCATAGCGTTTCCCTTTCTGGTTTTTGGATGCACACCGATTGGTAAGGTTTTGAGCCTATGCGTTGGCCTGAACGCGACTGACGTAGGACCCTTCGATGAGCCTTGCAAGCAAAGACATCAATGACAACCGGATCATCACCGTTGCTGCAGATCGCATTGATGCGGTCATGGCAATCCAGTTCAAGGAAGATATGCGGCAAATGACTGACGACGCACCGGATCGCGTCATTCTGGACCTGACGCAAGTTGACTTCGTCGATTCCAGTGGGTTGGGCGCGATCGTATCGGCGATGAAAACACTTCGTGCGGACGTGCGCATGGACCTTGCCGGATTGTCGCCGACGGTCAGAAAAGTCTTTCGCCTGACCCGAATGGATACGGTGTTTCGGCTATTTGACACAGTGGAAGACGCAATACACTTGCAGGTGGGGTAACAGGTGGGGCACCCGTTTGGGCGAAGCACAGTGAGCCCCGCGCCGATGACGCATCGGTTTTCATGCTACGCGACCGCATTAGAGGTGCGTAACCTCATGCGCCAGTTGGATGAGGTATTGAAACAGGAACGGATCGGCGACGATCTACAAAGTTCTGTCTCTATTGCCATCACAGAGGGGCTGAACAATATCGTAGAGCACGCTTTGATTGCGCGCCCACAAGAGATCATTGACCTGGCACTTTCTGTGGACGCCGTCCAAGTTTTTGTACTTTTGCAAGATGGTGGCGACGCGATGCCGGGCTGGCAGGTACCCGTCGGATACCGCGCCGATCTTTCCGTCGCGCGCACGGATTTACCGGAGGGTGGGTTCGGTTGGACAATGATCCAATCCCTGTCAGATCACATAGACTACAGCAGGTTTAACGGGCTTAATCAGTTAAAAATCTGGTTCTCGCGCACCCCGAATTCTGCAGCCTGTCCTTAGGCTTGAAAGTCACAGAATTGCCTCATTGGCACCCCATTGGCGACGCGGTGAATCGGCAAGTTCAATCACGTAGCTGCATATAGCTTCCCTCGGCGCCGTGTGTTAACAGCCCCCACCCAGTGCGCGGCGTCGAGGAACCTTTGCATCCCTTGAAAATCCTGTCTGGCACTGGCATTGCCCAGCCTGCGATCTAACTTCGCGACACAACATTTACGGGATCGGGGACAGATATGCGCGATTTTCACCAACCGGGCCGATCGGCTGTATTCGCCCAGAACGGAATGTGCGCGACATCACATCCGCTGGCCGCAAAAACCGCCATCGACATCCTGGAACGTGGAGGCAACGCGATGGATGCCGCGATTGCGGGGGCCGTCCTGTTAGGTATTTGCGAACCTCAGATGACCGGTATCGGCGGGGATTGTTTTGTCCTCTACAACCGCGCGGGCGAAACAGACGTCCGTGGGCTTAACGGATCAGGCCGCGCGCCAGCGGGTACATCGGCCGAGGCCTTGCGGGCCGAGGGGCACGACACGGTTCCAGTGAACTCCGCCCACGCCGTAACGATCCCAGGGGCAATCGACGCGTTTTGCCATTTGGCGGAAACCGAAGGCAAGCTGGGCATTGATACTTTGCTCGCACCCACAATCCACTATGCCGAAACAGGAATTCCCGTGGCGCCCCGTGTCGCGTTTGATTGGAGTTCAGATTCGGAAGCGCTCCAAGGTCACGCACGTAACGTGTACTTGATCGACGGTCGCGTGCCGATGCCGGGTGAGATCTTTCGCGCACCGGGACAGGCTGAAGTGCTACGCCGTGTGGCGAAGGATGGGCGGGACGCGTTTTACTCCGGTGAGATCGCCGAAGATATGGTGGACAGCCTGGGCTCCTTGGGCGGGGCACATAGCCTTGATGATTTTGCCAAAACACGGTGCGACACTGTCACTCCAATCAGCGGTACCTACAAAGATGTAGAGCTGATCGAGCTACCCCCGAATAGTCAAGGCGCTACCGCGATGCTCATGACGAACATCCTCAGTCAGTTTGATGTTGCGTCCATGGATCCGTTCGGAACTCAACGCGCCCACATCGAAGCCGAAGCAGCCAAACTGGCTTACGATGCACGTAATCGATTCCTGGCCGACCCCGATCACACCAGCCGATTGGAACACATGCTGGCCATTGAAACCGCGTGTGAATTGGCCGCGCTGATCGACTTGCGCCAAGCGATGAAGGCACCGGCCGCAGTGACAGAGGCTGTGCACAAAGACACAATTTATATCACCGTCGTCGACAAAGACCGAATGGCCGTGTCACTGATTTATTCGGTGTTCCACGGTTTCGGGTCTGGAATCGCGACGGACAAGTTCGGTATTCTGTTCCAAAACCGTGGTGCGGGTTTCACACTGGAAGAAGGCCATCCAAACGAAATGGGGCCCGGCAAACGGCCAATGCATACTATCATCCCAGCGATGCTGCGTCACGAAGGGCGCATCATGATGCCGTTTGGAGTTATGGGCGGCCAATATCAGTCCAATGGGCATGCGCGTGTGGTCAGCAACATCGTTGACTTTGGCATGGATCCTCAAGCTGCGCTTGATGCGCCCCGTTCATTCGCTGATGCAAAAAGCATGCAGGTCGAACGTGGGTATTCCGACCAGGTACGTCAGGAACTCGCGGATATGGGCCACAACGTGAGCGTTCCGGACACACCCATTGGTGGAGCCCAAGCGATCCGTATTCGTTCTGACGGCGTTTTGGAAGGCGCCAGTGACCCCCGTAAAGACGGATGTGCTTTGGGGTACTAACGGTCAATTTGCAACGAGTGGTCCAACCTCAGTGACGCGAGGTGGGAAATGCCCGTTTCATTCATCAATTCAGCTGGAAATGCAGCGGATAAGAGCCGTCTTCGAAAGGTCCGAACATCTCGTCAATATCGGGGTGTTCAACCGGTTCGCCAGAATAATCAGCTATCAGGTTCTGTTCTGATACGTAAGCGACGTAGTAGGACTGATCATTTTCGGCCAACAGATGGTAAAACGGCTGGTTTTTCACCGGACGGCTGTCTTCGGGAATCGCCTGATACCACTCTTCTGTATTAGCAAATTCAGGGTCGACATCGAAAACCACCCCGCGAAACGGGTGTTTTCTGTGCCGGACGACCTGTCCGAGGTGGTATTTTGCACGTGTGGTTTGCATCATCTTGAAGCCCCTGGACTTCGGTATTAGCCGGTTTCAGGAGTCTTTGTCCAACAAATGACACAAAATTCAGGGAAACAGTTTGTGAACCTTGCCTTAACAGTCCTTGAGATCGTCGCCCCAGTTTTTTTGCTGGCAGCAGTGGGATTTCTTTGGGTCAAGCTGGGTGCAGAATACCGCATTCGGTTTGTTACCCAATTGTCGATGACATTAGGCGTGCCCTGCCTGATTTTCACCGCGTTAATGCAGACAAAGCTCGATCCAACCGCATTGACAGCGCTCACACTGGCCTCGGTCGCTGCTTACATGGCAGTAATCGTCGTTACGGCCGCCCTGGTTCGCATTTTGCGACTTGAGACCCGCACCTATACCGCGCCTCTGATCTTCGGAAATACAGGGAATCTGGGATTGCCACTGGCCTTGTTTGCCTTTGGTGATGTCGGGCTCAGCTACGCGGTGGTGGTCTTTGCCGTCATGGCGATCCTGTCCTTCACCTTTGGCGTTTGGCTGGTAGCTGGGGGCGGATCGCCAGTGAAAGTCTTAAAAGAGCCTATGGTCGCGGCGACGCTTCTTGGCGCGCTTTTCCTATGGCAGGGATGGGAAACCCCGCGGTTTCTGACCAATACGCTGGAGTTGATCGGTCAAATCGCAATTCCATTGATGCTCATCACCTTGGGCGTGGCTGTCGCGCGACTAAGCGCAAGTGGCCTGGGTCGGGCCGTGCTCCTTTCGCTGGTAAAACTCGCAATATGTGTCGGTTTGGCCTGGCTTGTCGGGCTGCAGTTTGACCTTGATGAAGTGGCTTTTGCAGTTCTGGTCCTGCAAGTCGCGACACCTGTGGCGGTGACGTCTTATCTACTGGCCGAGAAGTACGGCGCGGATGCTGATGCCGTTGCCGGACTGGTTGTTGCATCCACGCTTCTTTCGGTCCTGGCCTTGCCAGTTTTGCTGGGTGCGCTGCTCTGATCTAAAAGTGATTTCACCAAAGCGCTGTTTGAGGTACACTGCAGCAAAACAACATCGCAAAATTGCGAGAGGCAGATGAGCAGAACCTTATTAGCAGTC
>CAYODE010000278.1:0-4204 GCA_964402685.1 uncultured Aestuariivita sp.
CAACAATCGACGTTGACGATGATTATTCCGGCGCGGTGATTGAAAAGTTGACCGGCGCCCGGAAAGGCGAGCTGGTAGAGATGAAGCCCGCCGGCGTGGGCAAGACCCGCATCATCGCGCACGTTCCTTCGCGTGGTTTAATTGGGTATCACGGGGAATTCCTGACGGACACGCGCGGCACGGGCGTTCTGAACCGGGTTTTTCATGGCTGGACCCCGCATAAGGGGGCGATCCCAGGTCGGCGCGCAGGTGTACTCATCTCGATGGAAAACGGCGACGCCGTGGCCTATGCGCTTTGGAATCTCGAAGAGCGTGGCAAGATGTTCATCGGTGCCCAAGCCAAGGTGTATACTGGCATGGTTATCGGCGAACACAGTCGCGACAACGACTTAGAAGTGAACCCTCTCAAGGGGAAGAAACTCACCAATGTCCGCGCCTCCGGCTCAGATGAGGCGGTTCGTCTAACGCCCCCGGTAACACTCTCTTTGGAAGAGGCGATTGCGTATATCAACGACGACGAACTGGTCGAAGTGACACCCAATGCAATCCGCCTACGCAAACGCTATTTGGACCCGCATGAGCGAAAGCGAATGTCAAAAACGTCTTGAAACGGCTCTTGGGGATTGTGCCGCCACATGAGACTGGGCAGTTAAACTTGCTTTATTCTGTCGTCTCTACGATCAACAACTCGCGTTCGGACGCATCCCTGGCATGGTTTAAGGCTCGCTGATAAACGTCTGAGTTATAGCACTCTTCTGCGGCCTCAACCGATGGAAAACGCGCTACAACATTGCGCGGACGCGCCTGGCCCTCCAGCTGTACGAACCGACCGCCGCGTGCAATGAACTCGCCACCGTGAGCAGCAATCGCCTCAGTCGCGAGGGCTGCATATTTCGAATACGCCGCTTCATCCGTCACTGTGACATGTGCAATCCAAAGTGCGCCCATTGATCATCCCTCCAAAACTTGTTCCGCAGCTTTGATCGCCGCATCTGCGTTTGCCGCGTCCTTGCCGCCGCCTTGCGCCATATCCGGACGACCGCCGCCGCCTTTGCCACCCAATTCAACAACCGCAGCTTTGACCAGATCAACAGCCGAAACCCGTTCTGTTAAATCGGGTGTTACGCCCGCCGCGACCGCGGCCTTCCCGCCAGCATCTGCGATCAAAAGAACCGCGCCGCTGCCCAGACGGGATTTGTGTTCGTCGATCAATGCCGGAAGGTCCTTGCCTGTCACGCCTGACAGCACCTGAGCAATCAACTTGATGCCGTTGATCTCTTGAACATCTGGTTGAGCCGCACCGCTGCCGCCGCCTGCCATAGCCAGCTCCCGACGCAACTGCGCAACCTCATTGGACAGGGATTTGCGTTCGTCCAACAAGGCTTTGACCCGATCGGGTACATCAGAAGGTTGTGCCTTCAACGTTGAAGCAACCTCCGAAAGATGACGATCCTGCGCGCTCAGATATTCAAAGGCTGCAGCCCCTGTCAAAGCTTCGATCCGACGTACACCCGCGCTGGACGCCGATTCTGCCAGGGTGACAAACACACCGATATCGCCCGTCTGGCGCACATGCGTGCCACCACAGAGTTCGATCGAGTAGGTCTGACCGTCATTCCCTTTGCCAGAGCCCTGTTGGGAGCCCATAGACACAACACGCACCTCGTCACCGTACTTCTCGCCGAAAAGAGCCTGCGCCCCAATTTCGCGGGCGTCATCCGGCGTCATGATGCGCGTCTCAACTGGCGAGTTTTGACGAATATACGCGTTTACCTCCGCTTCAACGCGCGCCAGTTCCGCCGGTTCCACAGCTTTGGAATGACTAAAGTCAAACCGCAGACGATCATCGGCATTCAAGGACCCACGCTGTGCCACGTGATCGCCCAATGCCCCACGCAATGCCTCATGCAGCAAGTGTGTGGCCGAGTGATTGGCCCGAATAGACGTGCGCCGATCATGGTTCACGTTCAAAACGGCTGCATCACCTTTGGACACAGTGCCGCGCGAGACGGTGCCAAAATGAATGAATACGCCAGCGGCCTTGCGTGTATCCGTGATCTCAACCAAGCCAGCATCCGTTTCCAGAACACCACTGTCGCCGACCTGACCGCCCGACTCGGCGTAGAACGGTGTCTGGTTCAAAGCGATCTGAACGCTGTCGCCCTCCGAAACGCTCTCTGTCAGTGTACCCTCGCGAACCAAGGCCACGATCTGTCCCTCAGCTGTTTCGGTGTCGTACCCTAGGAAATCCGTCGTTCCTTCGGCGTCGGCGACATCAAACCACACCGTTGCATCCGCCGCTTCGCCCGACCCGGCCCAAGCGGCGCGCGCCTTTGCTTTTTGCTCCGCCATCGCTGCATCGAACCCGTCAGTGTCGACTGCACGGCCTTTCTCGCGCAATGCGTCTTGGGTTAGGTCCAAAGGGAAACCATATGTATCATAGAGTTTGAACGCCGCTTCCCCGGGCAAATCTGCACCTTCGGGCAACCCTGAAAGCTCATCATCCAACAGCTTCAGACCCCGGTCCAAAGTTTGTTTGAACCGTGTTTCTTCCAGCTTGAGCGTTTCTTCGATCAGCGCTTTTGCGCGCCCGAGCTCGGGGTAAGCAGCCCCCATTTGACCGACCAAAGCCGGAACCAATCGATGCATCAGTGGGTCCTTCGCACCGAGGAGATGGGCATGACGCATGGCGCGGCGCATGATCCGACGCAGCACATAGCCGCGCCCATCATTACTGGGCATGACGCCATCGGCGATCAGGAACGAGGTCGAGCGCAGGTGGTCTGCAATCACGCGGTGGTGCGTTTTGCCGGGACCATCTGGATCTGTAGAGGTGGCATCTGCGCTCGCCTCGATCAGGGAACGGATCAGATCCGTCGAATAATTGTCGTTGGTGCCTTGCAGCAGAGCCGCAACGCGTTCGATCCCCATCCCAGTGTCGATGGATTGAGCGGATAGATCACGGCGCGTGCCATCTTCGAACTGCTCGAACTGCATGAAAACGAGGTTCCAGATTTCGACAAACCGGTCACCGTCTTCTTCCGGGCTGCCCGGAGGGCCACCCCAGTACTGATCCCCGTGATCATAAAAAATCTCGGTGCACGGGCCACAGGGGCCCGTCGGACCCATCATCCAGAAATTGTCATTGGTGGCGATGCGGATGATCCGTTCTTCCGGTACGCCGGTTTTTTTCCAGATATCAACGGCTTCATCATCGGTGTGATACACCGTGACCAAAAGCTTGTCCCTTGGAATGTCCAACTCTTTAGTGATCAGTTCCCACGCAAATGGGATGGCTTCGGATTTGAAATAGTCCCCGAAAGAAAAGTTGCCCAACATCTCAAAAAAGGTGTGGTGACGCGCGGTATAGCCCACATTGTCCAGATCGTTGTGCTTGCCGCCGGCCCGGACACATTTCTGGGCGGTGGTGGCGCGGGTGTAATCACGATGTTCTACGCCGGTGAACAGGTTTTTGAACTGCACCATGCCCGAATTGGTGAACATCAATGTCGGATCATTGCGTGGCACCAATGGGGAGCTATCGACCACTTCATGGCCTTGCTTGGCAAAGTAGTTCAAAAACGTTGATCGGATATCGTTGAGTGAAGGCATGGATCAGCTGACCTTAGGGGGCAATTCGGGTTCGACGTGAAATAGCCCTATGGCCTCGGGCTGTCCACCGTCGGAGTAGGATGAATAGACAAACAAGGCGGCCCGAAAGCCGCCTCGTTACATCGCAATGCTTCAGATGGAAAATCGCAGCACCCCTAGCCTGGCTCGATTACGCCTCCAGAATGTCGTCTGCGTCTTCTCCAGGATTCTCCATATCAAAATCCAGTCCGTGCGCCGCCCGGATCTTGTCTTCGATTTCAAGCGCTACCGCGGTATTCTCGCGCAGGAAGGTTTTCGCGTTTTCACGCCCCTGCCCGATGCGTTCATCTCCATAGCTAAACCAGGCCCCGGATTTCTCTACAACGCCGGCTTTGACACCAAGGTCCAGAAGCTCGCCCATTTTCGAGATGCCTTCGCCATACATGATGTCGAACTCGACTTGCTTGAAGGGCGGCGCAACCTTGTTCTTGACCACTTTCACGCGGGTTTGGTTGCCCACAACCTCGTCTCTGTCCTTAATCGCGCCGATGCGGCGGATGTCGAGACGTACCGAGGAATAGAATTTCAGCGCGTTGCCGCCTGTGGTCGTCTC
>CAYODE010000279.1:0-4190 GCA_964402685.1 uncultured Aestuariivita sp.
TTCATGTGACGAATCCGGCCGGTTGGTTCCCTGATCACGCGTATGGCGCGGACCGGAGATTGCACCACGCCCCCAACCGTCGCAATATATGCCAGTTGCGACATGGTACCCTACCTAGTCTTTTTTGCCCTTTTTTCGGGCCAGTGGCGCCTATAAGTGGGGGACATGATTTTCTGGGTGATCACCTCTGTCCTGGCCTTTGCCGTCGCACTTGTTTTAGGCCTGTCTCTGATCCGTGCGCGCACGGGATCAGAACCTGCTGCGGCCTATGATTTGCGGGTGTATCGCGACCAGCTAAAAGAGGTCGATCGCGACCTGACTCGCGGCGTGATCGGCACCGAAGATGCAGAACGGATACGCGCAGAGGTGTCTCGCCGCATTCTGGCGGCTGACGCGCAAGTCCAAGCCGAGACGGCACAAAGCGGCGCAGGTGCCCGCGGCGCGTTGATTGGCGCGGTTGTGGCTGGCGTCGCTTTGATTGGTGGATCGCTTGCGCTTTATAGCGAGATCGGCGCGCCAGGTTACGGAGATCTTGCACTGGCCGATCGTCTTGATCTGGCGGAAGAGGCCCGGGCCAATCGCCCCAGCCAGGAAGAAGCCGAAGCGTCATTGCCCGCGCGAACGCAACGCAGCGATGTCAGCCCGGATTTCATTGCTCTCATGGATCGTTTGCGGGAAACGGTTGCAGAGCGGCCAGATGACCTGCAAGGCCACCAGCTTTTGGCACGCAATGAAACTGCGCTTGGCAATTTCACCGCCGGCTACACTGCACAGCAACGGGTGATTGAGCTTCTGGGCCCGGGCGTGACGGCGACTGATTGGACCGATTATGCCGATATGCTGATCCTTGCTGCGGGCGGTTATGTCTCCCCTCGTGCAGAAGACGCTTTGACCCGCGCGTTGCAGCTTGATCCCCAAAATGGCGCCGCGCGCTACTACATCGGGTTAATGCTATCCCAAAATGGGCGACCTGATCAGGCCTTTGGCATGTGGGAGCAGCTTTTGGCCGAAGGCCCTCAAAGCGCGCCATGGATCGAGCCCATTCGCCTGCAAATAGAAGAGATCGCCTTCCGCGCTGGCAGGCACAATTTTGTCCTGCCGGAACCTGATGCCCTTCTCGGCCCCTCGCAGGAGCAGGTTGAGGCGGCAGAAGACATGACTTCCGCCGAGCGGATGGAGATGATTGAGGGTATGGTGTCGGGCCTGGCAAGCCGGCTGGCCGAAGAAGGTGGCCCACCGGAAGAATGGGCTCGTCTGATTGCGTCCCTGGGCGTGCTAGGGCGCGAAAATGATGCGATTTCAGTCTATAACAACGCGCTCGTAACCTTTGCCGACAATAATGCGGCGATTGAGGTGATCCGGGACGGGGCACGCCAGGCCGGGTTGATCCCGTGATTTTCGACGACATTGCCGCGTTCAAGGCCGGTTTGACGCCAGGCCGGGCGTTGCTGGGTCTGGATCTTGGGACCAAAACAATCGGCGTGGCTGTTTCTGACCTGTTGTTGAGCAGCGCTACCCCCTTTGAAACGATCAAACGCAAGAAATTCACCGCTGATGCACATCGGTTGCTGGAAATAATAGGCGAACGTGCGGTCGGGGGGATGGTTCTCGGCCTGCCGCGCAACATGGACGGGTCTGAAGGTCCCCGCTGCCAATCTACGCGTGCCTTTGCACGCAACATCGATCGGCTGACGGATATTCCGATCACGTTCTGGGACGAACGTCTTAGCACGGTTGCGGCGGAAAAAGCCCTGCTTGAGGCGGATACGACACGAAAACGTCGCGCAGAGGTTATTGATCACGTGGCGGCAAGTTATATCTTGCAAGGAGCGCTGGACAGAATGCGCTTCATCGATGAGGCGGGCAGCGCATGAAAGACCAGATCTGGAAACGAAACGAAGTGCAGTCGCCTTGCATTCAGATCTGTGTTGTGCACCCCGAAGAGCGGATTTGCACCGGCTGTTATCGCACCATAGATGAGATCACCCAGTGGTCGAAGATGTCGCCTGAAGATCGTACGCGCGTTATGGACGAGCTGCCGGAGCGGGCCCCACGGCTGGCGAAACGCCGGGGCGGCCGCGCAGCACGCCTATCGCGTTAAAACCGCTATAAATCAGACTTCTATCCAGTCTTTTTGATCCGCCAACTCAGGTCGGAAGTAAGCAATCATGCGTCCTGGAGCGTCTGGCGCCGTCCAAGGCGCAACACCGTGCAGCGCTAATCTGTGTATCACATAAGCCTCACCGGGTTCGGCGTGCACTGGGACGCGTTTGCAGGTCTCAAACACCTTGCGGCGGGCCGCTTGATATACGTCTGTGACATCCACATCGCCCCATTGCTCCACCGGTTTTCCTGAAAAGGCATTGGCAAAGGTCTCTGCCATGATCCGATGACTGCCCTCCCAAACAACAAGCGGCGCGGCATCAGCATGCGACGTGGTCAGCGGCAGCCCCAGGATCCAGGCATGAGGCTCGCGCAAATGGCGCCGTCGGTCCGGCCCTTCGGCCAAAAGACCGTCAACATGGGCACTGTCCCGTTTGAGTCGGTAGCGATAGGCCCCTTCGCCTTCGCCCGCCCGGGGTTTGGGGTAGCCGGGAAACATCACCGAAAGTTGCGCGCTGTGCAAAGCAGGAATTGGACCGAACCCTGCCGTGATCGCTTCTATTGCGGCGCCGGCCAGAGGCGTGTCCCCCAAAGCCCCGGTGGTATCATTGGGCAGGGCATCCACCCCGACAAACCACGTGTTTTCACATTGATACCAATGCTCTAACTCTGGGTCTTGAAGCGCTTTTCGACCTGCGGCATAGGCCGCCTCGGCCCAACGCGCGGTACGACTGTCCCACCCGAACCGCGTCCACCCGCGGGATTGAAGCGCCGTCACCATCCCAGTGCTTTCCGTAACATGTTCAGCGCAACAAATATCAGAAACACGGCAAAAACCCGGCGCAGGGGCGCGGGATCGAGCTTGTGGGCCAGTCGAACGCCCAGCGGGGTCGTCACAAGTGTCATCGCAATCACGACAACAAACGCCACAAGGTTCACAGCGCCGATGGTCACAGGCGGGCGTGTGGCGGGATCAATCGGGACGAAGAGAAAGGCAATCACCGATGGTACTGCGATCAACACGCCAAATCCGGCGGCGGTGGCAACGGCCTGATGGATGGGTTTCCCGTAAAGCGTCAGTAAAGGCACACCGAAACTGCCCCCGCCAATCCCCATCAGGACAGACAGGAACCCTACGATCGGTGATAAGCCTGCACGAACAATACCTTTTGGCATTGCGTCTCCCAATCGCCAGTCCTTGCGCCCAAAAGCCATGTAGAGCCCCACCGAGACGGCCAGAACGCCAAAAACAGCCAGCAACGCTTGCGATCGCAGCTGGGAGGCGACGAAAACGCCAAGCACAGCACCTATCACGATGCCAGGCGCCCACGTTTTCAACACATTCCAGTCCACCACGCCCGCTTTGTTATGACCCAGCACTGAGCGTAACGACGTCACCACGATGGTTGCCAGTGATGTCGCCAGGCAAATCTGCATCAGCTGTGGGCTATCATAACCAAGCGTTTGAAAGGCATAGTAAAATGCCGCCACAAGGACGATACCACCGCCGACACCCAAAAGCCCGGCCAACACCCCTGCGACAGCGCCAATCACCAAAAGCAAAGCGAGCATTTGAAGAAGAAGGCTCGTTTCAGGCATGCAAGATGTCTTTCTCTTTGACGGCTGGGGTCAGCCGGCAGCCTCATCAGGCGCAAGGCTGGGAATTTGGGCCAGTGCGGCCTCGACCAGTTCGGGCCCTGCCCCAGTTTTTGTGGCTCCTTCCGACAACATGCGACGCCAGCCCCGCGCGCCGGGCCGACCTGCAAATAAGCCCAGCATATGCCGTGTGATCTGATGTAAACGCCCGCCCGCCTGTAGGTGGGTTTCGATGTAGGGGAGCATTTGGCGGACCACATCGACAGGGTCAGTGTCCTGACTTGTTCCAAATATGCGTCTATCCGCCTGACACAAGATATCCGCAGGCTGGTGATAGGCCGAACGTCCGATCATCACGCCATCAAGACCCGCATCAAGGAACGCCTCGGCCTGACCCAGTGAGGTGATCCCACCATTGATCGAGATATGCAGGTTTGGGAAATAGCCCTTCATCCGGTGCACCAGCGGGTAATCCAGCGGTGGGATATCCC
>CAYODE010000280.1:0-4171 GCA_964402685.1 uncultured Aestuariivita sp.
GCAGGTGTATGGCTGAGAACATCTTTGAAGAAGACGAGGTGTCTGTCGCTGAACGAATGGCGGCTGAACAGCTTGTCGTGGATGTGGATGGGTTTGAGGGGCCGCTTGATGTCCTGTTGATGCTGTCCCGCACTCAAAAAGTGGACCTGCGTAAAATCTCTGTCCTCGCGCTGGCTCAGCAATACCTGTCCTTTATTGAACGCGCGAAGACGCTTCGCATCGAATTGGCCGCGGATTATCTGGTGATGGCGGCTTGGCTGGCATTCCTAAAATCCCGCTTGCTGCTGCCTCCAGACCCGGAAGAGGACGGTCCCTCGGGTGAAGAACTAGCTGCGCATTTGGCATTCCAACTGGAACGGTTGCAGGCCATGCGCGACGCCGCGGCACGGCTTATGGCGCGGGACCGGCTGGGGCGTGATTTCTTTGCGCGCGGTTTGCCCGAGGATGTGACCCGAACAAAACGAGTAACCTATACAGCGTCCCTCTTGGATCTCATGCAGGGCTATGCGCGTATTCGAACGCGTGACGAATTCCGTCCTTTCGTCATGGATCGGGATGCCGTGTTCACAATGGAACAAGCGTTGGATCGCATGCGTGGCTTGATCGGATACGCGCCGGATTGGACCGAATTGTCGAGCTATTTGCCTGAGGGATGGGAGGTAGATCCTGTCCGTCGGAGATCGGCCACAGCCTCGACCTTTGCCGCGACGCTTGAGTTGGTTAAAGAAGGACGATTAGAGATCCGACAGACCGAGACATTCGCACCTATTGAGCTGCGCAGTAAGGATAAATCTTCGTGAGTGACACGCCACAAGAGACTGTCGAAGAAAGCCTGTTCGAAGCGCCGCCCATGGCCGAACAGGAACGCATGGTAGAAGCGATCTTGTTTGCAACCGCCGAACCTGTGACTGTTCGTGAGTTGGAAGCCCGCATGCCGCATGGGGCTGATGCAGCGGAGGCCTTGGTGCATCTTCGCAAGCGCTACGAAGGCCGTGGAGTTCAGGTTGTTAAAGTGGGCGACGCTTGGGCCATGCGTACGGCACCGGACCTTGGGTTTTTGATGCAAAAAGAGACGGTTGAGACCCGTAAGTTAAGCCGAGCAGCCATCGAAACGCTGGCCATCATCTCGTATCATCAACCTGTCACACGCGCCGAGATTGAAGAGATCCGCGGTGTGTCGGTCAGTCGCGGAACAATCGATCAGCTACTGGAGATGGAATGGATCAGGTTTGGACGCCGCAAGATGACGCCAGGCCGTCCGGTGACGTTTGTTGTCACGCAAACGTTCCTGGATCATTTCGGGTTGGAGAGCGCCCGCGATTTGCCCGGACTGAAAGAGTTGCGCGCAGCCGGATTGTTGGAAAATCGCCCTCCACCTGGATCCATGCCGTCATTGGGCAGCGAGGAAGAGGAAGAAGAAACCGACATCGATGTCGACCAAACAGAGCTTTTCGAGGATTAAATTTCGTCCTTGCCCTGAAATTGCCCGGATCGTTTGCTATGTAACGTCCGAGAGCAGGAAAGGGTTTCAGCGATGAACGCGAACCAAATCATCAATATGGTCATTAATCGGGTGATGCGCATCGCCATTAACAAAGGCGTCGATATGAGCATCAAGGGCGCCAGCAGTGCAGCTGGCAAGATGCGCAAGCCATCCCAGTCCAAAGGCGAAGATGTCTACATCGATGACTTTGGCAATGAGGTGAAGCGACGGGATAAGCCGCGCTCCTAAAGCGTCCGCCGGCACACGCACACCGCTTTGGTCAAAATTCCTAGTCGCGCTGACCGCGTGACAGGTTGGTGCCGCATTAACCGTCTTTGTACGCCACTACGCGCGCGTGGATGTAATCCATTCCATGCCCGTCCGGGGCCGTGGCAACCTCATCTTCGTAGCTTTGGTAGAAGCGATCGATGATCGGCGCGATCTCTTCCGCGGGCCGTGTGCCGCTGAGTCCGGCGACAAATGTCGGTTCGGACCAAGACCGTAGGGTCGGTATGTACTCTCTGGCAAATCGTGCGGCGTCTCGGTGATCCTCGGCAAAACTCTCTTCGAAAGGGCAGCGCGTGTGCAACGTGCCGATCTCTTCCAACCGCAATCCAGCCTTGTACACGGCACTTGCTTTATCTTGGAATGGCGCGGCAAACTCCTCAACCGTGCGATAATGCTGCGGAAAGTTCGTTGCGCGGTATTCAGCTTCGGTGATTGTGCCGTCCACGGCCAAAGCCCGCCACAGTCGGGCGAATGTATCGAACATCGAATGCCCACCGGTATGCCCCAAATACCGTCCGTCCTCGTCTATCCCGAAGTTGTAAAGAACCAAACGTCCACCCGGGGCGAGCTCTTTGGCGCGGGCCAGCAAAAAAGCGTCCCAATCCCGCGCACCCTGTGCTTGGAACGCGGCGCGCACGTCGCCGGTCGCGCCCACCATGTGCACGTGATCGTCGATTTGCGCCGGCGTTTCCGAGATATAGTGGCTGGCCGTCGCCGAAAACCCGAGGTTCAACGTACCAGGCGGGACGATCGGATGGTGAAAGGATGTGGCGGAGGCCATGAGATACAGATTATCGATGCCCGGCGCATAAGCCGGAAGGTCGGTCTGACCATGCACGATTTGGAAAAGCTGGCTGAAATCGTTTTTTGGCAAATCGGTATACGTAAGCTGGATTGGGTGATCTGGAAACTGCTCGCGCAAATCGCGGATCACGTCTCCCCACATATCAAGAGATGTGCCGCCGTCCGCGCAACCCATGTCGGTGAGGCTAAACGCACTGGTCTGAGCGGCCAGATCTTGAGCAGCCAAGGCGCTTTCGACGACGGGGATAGCGCCAGTAATGACGTTGCGCGCGCCCACTGTGGCCTGGCTGTAATAGCCTGCGCCCTTCATTGCCATGAACCGGCTGGTATCGTCTGCCATGAATGATCCTTCCTGCACCGTTGGATCAGAAATGATCCTTAAGCGCTTACTCTAACTGGGCTGGACCATGCGGCAAGGGGGCTCAGCTTGGCGTTCGAAAGTGTTTGGACAGTTTCAAACCCTGGCCCTGGTAGTTTGATGCGATTTCCTGGCCATAAAGCTGTGACGGGACCTCGGACATACGTTCATAGACAAGCCGACCAACGACCTGACCATGTTCCAAAACGAATGGGGCTTCATGGCATCGCACTTCCAGAACTCCACGTGATCCGGACCCACCTGCCGCGTCAAACCCAAACCCCGGATCAAAGAAACCCGCATAGTGCACGCGAAATTCGCCAACCATGGCGAGGTATGGCGCCATTTCAGCGGCGCAATCGGGCGGTATGGCGATCGCTTCGCGGCTCACCAGAATATAGAACGCGCCGGGATCCAAAATGATGCGCGCGTCTTTTGTGCGCACCTCTTCCCAGTATTCCGCCGGATCGTAATGCGCGAGTTTGCTGAGATCGACAACGCCCGTATGCGGTTTGGCGCGATACCCGACGAGATCACCTGTTTCAGGCTTTAGATCGACTGAAAACCCTAACCCGTCCGAGATCACAGGAGTGCCCGTGACAATTGGGGTGCGCGCATGAACGTCGCGCAACTCCTCGTCGCTGAGCAGAGTTTTGCCCTGCCGAAAAATGATCTGGTTCAACAGCTGGCCCGGTTGTACCACCACAGAGAAGCTTTGTGGGCACAGCTCGGCGTAAAGAGGGCCGTCATACCCTTCTGGCACGCGGTCAAACTCCAAGCCCTGATCGGTGATGACACGGGTCATGAGATCCAACCGGCCAATTGAGCTTTTTGCAGACGCGGCCGCCGTCATGCCTGAGGGCAACGACAAACGTTCCACCAGCGGCACGACGTAGACGCAGCCTTTTTCCAAAACAGCGCCCCCGCTCAACGGTACCTTGTGCATCGTCAGATCTTCAAGCCGGTCAGCCACGGTTGCAGCACCCGGTAGAAACGAAGCACGTACGCGATACGCGACATCACCCAACCGCAAATCGAGCGACGCGGGTTGGATCTGTTCATTCAGAATCGGAGAGGAGGCCGAAATACCGCCCGTCTGGATCATCTCTCTGATTTGATGGTCCGCCAGAACGCCGGTTTTCATAAGCTTCTGCTCTCCCAAAACAAAACCACCCGCCACGTGGTCGGGCGGGCGGATTTGATGTTGGTCGGGCTAGCAGGACTCGAACCTGCGACCT
>CAYODE010000281.1:0-4167 GCA_964402685.1 uncultured Aestuariivita sp.
CCGACACGGTGCCTCCGGTGCCATATCCGGTCACCAGGTAATCCAATCGCTGACCATCGAAATCACCCAGGATTTCGCGCGCGGTTGTACTGGCATGCATGTCGGCGTTGTCAGCAGTTTCGAACTGAGACGCCAGGAACCATCCATTTGCCTCGGCCAGTTCCTTGGCTTTCTGGTACATGCCAAAGCCCTTCTTCTCCTTGGGCGTCAGCACCACTTTCGCACCCAGGAACCGCATCAGTTTCCGCCGTTCGACCGAAAAGCTCTCGGCCATTGTGACCACGAGCGGGTACCCTTTGGCCGCACAGACCATCGCCAGGCCGATCCCGGTATTGCCCGACGTGGCTTCGACCACTGTCTGGCCCGGTTTCAGGCGACCGTCCCGTTCCGCGGCCTCGATGATATTCAACGCCAAACGGTCCTTTACCGACCCTGCAGGATTGAAGGCTTCGAATTTCACGTAAACGGTGACATTTTTCGGCGCGATGTTGTTGATCCGGATGGTCGGCGTGTCGCCAACCGTATCCAGCACGCTGTCAAAAAGCCGGCCACGCCCGGAGGTTTGACGAATTCCCATGATGTGTCCCTTTCGCATGTCGCAGAGACGTCCACCATAAGAACAACATATGCGCGCAGGCCAGAGGCGTGCGCGCATTCAGGGAAATCATTCCAATAATTGGGTCAGATTAGCTATCTTTTCCCAGCATGTGGTTCATCGAAATCGACGGCTGATCGCAGCCTGCTTCACCGACGATTTTGGCTGGAATGCCAGCAACGGTCTTGCAGGGTGGCACGTCACTCAGAACAACGGAACCTGCCGCGATACGCGAGCAGTGACCGATGCGGATATTCCCCAGAACCTTTGCGCCAGCACCGATCAGCACACCGTCTTCGATCTTGGGGTGGCGATCCTCTTCTTCCTTGCCCGTCCCGCCCAACGTCACGGAATGCAACATGGAGACGTTGTCACCCACAACCGCGGTCTCACCGATCACGATCGAATGCGCGTGGTCGATCATAATACCCTTGCCGATCCGCGCCGCCGGGTGAATGTCGATGCCAAAAATCTCGGAAATCCGCATCTGGAAGAAATAGGCGAGGTCGCGATTTTCGTTCTCCCACAGCCAATGGCCAATGCGATATGCCTGCATCGCCTGATAGCCTTTGAAGTACAGGATTGGCTGCAATAGCCGGTGGCAGGCAGGATCCCGTTCGAATACCGCAACCAAATCCGCGCGGGCCGCATCAATCAGTTCTGGCGCCTCGGAATAGGCTTGATCTGCGATCTCCCGCAGCACAACCATCGACATCTCGTTTGACGCCAGCTTGGCTGCCACCCGATAACTCAGCGCTTTTTCGATGGATTTGTGGTGCAAAATACAGGCGTGAACCAAACCACCCATTAACGGTTCATCAGACACCGCATCCCGTGCTTCTTCGGTGATGCGATCCCAAACCGGGTCTACAGAAGCAATGTTTGCACGTAGTTCAGCCATGGCGGTCATCCTTTTGCTCGCCCCACTCTATCCACTTAGGCCATAAATGACCAAACGCAAACCTGTGATCGGAATCATCACGCCGATGAATGATACAGAGATCAAGCAAGTTCGGGACCTCGTTTTGGCACGCCTGGCCGAGATAGACGAACAGGACAGCCTGGGTGTCGAAGGTCAATCTATCGTCACTTTGGACCAGCAATCCATCGGCCGGCTTAGCCGGATGGATGCGTTGCAGAACCAAGCTATGGCCAAAGCGCAGCAAGCCCGCAGAGATTTGGAACGCAAACGTCTCAAACACGCCCTCTCCACCATTGACGACGGCGAATATGGGTATTGTGAGGATTGCGGAGAAGACATTCCCCTCGCGCGCTTGAAGCTCGATCCAGGCGCCACGCGTTGCGTCAGTTGTGCGTCCGGTTAAATGCGTTCTGGTGCAAACAGGTGAGCACCACACGCAAGGCTGCGACATAACTTGGATTCTCAAATCCAGGCTCAGCAGCCATGGGATGCAGGCGTGCCACTTCCATCAGAGAACCTGTTCCCCATTTCGGATGCGCCTTTCCCGTCGCCAAGCGATGTGCGTCTGCAACTTCCGCTTGACGGATCATACGTAGACAGACCCGCACCCGGTCGGCAACAGCGCGTGTCATCAAGGCCCGCGCCGCGGATGAGACATCCGCGTAATGAATGCGTCGCATCACAGTGTTACGCTCAAGCGTCCGAAAAGTCCCGGCCCAAAACGGGCGGATACTTGGGCGATTTCGAATCTGATTTCTCCGGTGGCAGAGTCAGCCAATTGCATGTCGGTTTCATACCGCCAATCCGGTCTCGTCACTTCGAACTCTCGGGCCAGAGTGTCCCCGACATACACCCGCACAAGATAGGCCTCCCGCTCCTCCCCTAAGGGAACTTCTGAAACGTCCCAACTGTCTCCATCAATGCGCGTACGGCGGATCCAGCTCAAATCGACCGCGCCAGTCCCATCTCTGACGGCACGCAAATGAACCGGCGCATAGGGCCTCAACCCATTTCCATCGAAGGTTTCAACGCGTTCGACATAGGACGGATCATCTGCAGCGCGTACGGCGGGACCGATACGAAAATACCGCGAAATTCGACGTTGCGCGGAGCTCAGACTGATTTGCTCAGGCACGCCGTTGAAAAGCACGAACCATGATCCTTCTGGCCAAAGATCCGGCATTGCCGAATCCGTACCCAACTGCCCGCGCAACAGAGTGTTGAGGCTATAGGTCAACGGCCTGATGATCTCGGCGTTGGCGAACTGAATGAGCTCCCAATGTCCCGGTGTCCCATCCCCAATCGCGGCCAAGTTAGCCCCGGTCAAGACAGAGGCTTCGGGCCTGCTCTCTAAGGCCCCATGAAAGAGCTCGACATCGAGCGCCTGTGTCCGCTGCCAAAGTCCAGAAGACGCGCGTGTGAATGGTGTTTTCGTGCGGCCTATCACCGACCTTTGCCGCAAGATCAGGTCTTGTCCATAATCCTCCGGCCGGTCCGAACTCAACACGGCCACCGATCCCGGCCAAGGCGTCGCAGTGACGGCGATATGCGGTGCGTGCGGAACCTCATCCCCGGTGATCAACGGCAAATCCAGAAAAAACGGCTGCACCGGCGCCGGGGGAACAAAACCACACGTGGACGGCAACTCATCCGCAACCTCGGCCGCCGTGTAAACGCTGTGCTGCGTCCGCACCGCATCGATCGTCTGGAAAACTCCCTGCTCCACCCGGTCCACCCGATAGGTCGCGTTCTCCTGCTCTTCAGAAGTCGGGATGCTGACCACATCACCTGCTCCGATATCCAGATGCGATGGCGGCAAGGCGAATTTGATCGTATCGCGGGCGACCCGCGACTCGATCAGCCAGCGTTCGACCGTCTGCCGCGCCTCACCGCGGGTCAAAGACAAAGCGGTTTCACTTGACGACACAGCATGAGTGGATTCATCGGGCGGCACCGCCTCTTCTGCCTGAATGGCATGATCCCCTTCCGATTCCACAAATCGAAGGCGGACCCGCCCGGCCAACTCGGCATCGGTTTCGCGCATGCGGGACACGCGCCCTGGAATTTCATCCGAAACAGCCAGCATGTCAGGTTCAAGAGATACCGTTCTCGCGTCCGAACGCATCCGAAACACCAACGTTCCATCCCGCTCCAACGCATCGAACCCATAAGCCAACATCAAGGGTTGCAAAGCAGCACGACCATCGGACAATTGATCCAAGAAATAGCCACGAACAACACCGTGCAAAGCTTTGGTATTGAACGATTTCACACCGGCGCGAGAGCAGATCTCGGCCACAACCGTCGACAATGCAGCGGAAGATATTCGCCCATTCAACCAATGGCCGCGTAGGTAATTTATACCATCCGTCCACAGATCCAGGTTGTTGGGAAAAAACGGAAACGGACGCGTGTCCCAGGCCCAGACATAGGCATTCGCCATGTCGACCATCGGCCCGGGATAGATATCGGACCAAGGGTTGTTTTCCTGCGCTTCCCAGTACTCATGCATAGCGCGGAGGTAACGTGCCTGGATGTAATCGTCCCGATACCCGTTTGAATAATGCGGCAACGCGCTTTCCGAAGATTTTGGATCAAGGAATTTATTGGGTTGGTTGGTGCCTTTATCGACGGCGCCGCAGCCCAACTC
>CAYODE010000282.1:0-4156 GCA_964402685.1 uncultured Aestuariivita sp.
TTTACACTATCAACTGTAAAATAGAGCTGACAGAAAGCGCACATTGGCATGTGGAAGACCCGCAACAGCGCGCTGTTCTCCCTACGTCAGCTATCCACTTGTTTTTCCGACACTCTCACTAGGAAGCATGGTTCGACCGGCGCTTTGCCGCACCAAAGCAATCCGACAGCGTTCCGGCCGCGCGTCACCCTCCGATCACCTCCCCAAAGCCAAATTCCCGCGTTCCTTCCGACACCAAAACCGCGACTCGCAGGGCGCATTCCACCCGCTAGACGCGTCCCGACGGCGTCTGGCCAAGCGGCAAAAAGTGACACTCTGTCACTTTTTTGGGGGCCGAGGCGGCGCGCGCGAGTAATGCCTGGGTGTCAATCCGGAGGCCGAAAAGAGAAAGCCATGTAAGTGTCCGAGGAACGTGTTGTGAAAAGAACAGTGCCCAACTACCAAGAGAGAAACACCTCGCGATGAGCTTGTGGCCGATGACGACTTTGCAGCCAAAACCGGAAAACAAAAACCGCGCCCTCTTGATGGGCGCTTTCAGTACCGTTGGCGACATCGAAGTGTTGCAACAGGTTGAGCAGCGCCTTCGCCAGATCGGACTTGCGTTTGATGTCTCTCCATTCTCGAAAGACAGGAGGCACATGGAACGGGGATGGGTTCATGCAACCGAGGTGTCGCCCGAGGAATACTCTCATGTAGTCTTCGTGTGTGGCCCCTTCACTCGTCACATGATGGAGAAAAGATGGCGATACCTACATCAGTTTCGGCACTGCAGTTTCGTTGGTGTGAACCTGACGCTTGTGGACGACCCGCTGACGTTCAATCCGTTTGAAATGCTGATTGAGCGCGATAGCACGCGCATAGTTCGACCGGACATGTCATTTCTCCAAGACGTTCCCAAGGTGCCCGTCGTAGGCGTTTGTTTGGTGGACCGACAGAACGAATATGGGGCTCGGCAGCGCCATGACGCTGCTAAGGCCCAAATTGAGCGCCTCGTGGAACGCTCGGGCGTCGCTGCAGTGGATGTCGACACCCGGTTGCACAAACGGGACGGACATGTCCTACCGAATGGCTTCAGGAACCCCGGACAGTTTGAGTCAGTGATTTCCAAGTTTGACGCGGTCGTTACAAACAGGCTTCACGGCATGGTATTGTCGCTGAAGAACGGTGTTCCTGTGCTCGCGATCGATTCCGTCGCAGGCGGCGACAAAGTTACGCGTCAAGCACGTTTGTTGGGCTGGCCCGAAGTCTTTGACGCAAGTGTCGTCACGGATGCCCAGCTTGATGACGCACTTAAGCGCAGTCTAGACCCGTTGTCGCGCGAAAAAGCTACTGAGGCTGCAGCCAAAGCACGCAAAGTATGGGAAGAGTCGGGCGATCTTGAGGCCTTCTCCGAAATGATTGATTTGATCGCGGCACCTGAAAGGCGGGCTATGCTGCGCGTCCGTTCAGGGTTCATCGCGAAGCTTCGACAGTTATTTATTGGACGCTGTGAAACTGGGTCCTGAGCGATGCGGCGACATAGAAAGGCCGAAAATGATCATCAGCCCGACAAACCGCCTCATCTTCTTGCACAGCCGCAAGGCGGCCGGAAGCTCGATTTGCGTGTCGTTGGCGCGCTACCTTGGGTCTGAAGACTTGCAGTTCAGTGCGATCGTAGAGACTGTCCAGGCAGGCATTCCGCTTTCTGATCGGGTTAAACAGGACGCCTACCACAGCGGCGGTTGGGGTATAAAACTCTCGCAGCTTGCAGGACACCGAGCCTACGGTCGATCACTCTCACGGTCGTTGCAGAAGTCATATCAGCCAGCCTTAGGCCGAAAGCCGTCACATGCGCATGCAGCCCGGGTGGCGGCGGCCTTTCCGGATGCATGGAAGACATGCAAAAAGCTTTGTGTGGTTCGCAATCCTTGGAGCAAGACGCTATCCGATTACTACTGGCGGACCAAAGCTGTTGCGAATCCGCCCGATTTCACGACCTACGTCCGTGCATTGGCCGGTGGCGATGATTTGAATGGGATCGTCCCGGTAGAGTTTCACGACAATTGGCCGATTTATACAATCGACGATTGCGTCGTCGCAGACCATGTTGTGAGATTCGAGACGCTCAAGCCAGGTTTGCAATACGTCTTTGACGCAGTGGGTCTAGATTGGGACGGGTGGCTGCCACGGGCAAAGAGTGGTCTTAATGCTGCGGAAAACACTGGTCATACTGCGCAACGAAGCTATCGGACCTACTATACTGATGAAACAGCCGAGATTGTCGAAAGGCTTTATTCTAAAGAGATCGAAGCGTTTGATTACGCATTTTGATTTCGGGCCAATAATGCTGTCAATTGCCGAAGTCTTAAGTCAAATGGCGCTGTGCGAAGAGCGGGATGGCGACAATCAGGCCGAAAAAGAAACACATTTCAAGAATTTCCTCCGCTAAAGCAAATGCCGATACAACTTCCCGGGACAAATCAAAGCCAAACGGCCGTAGCTTGCGGCCAATGCCATCGAAGTTGTTGGCCATGAATGCGAGGAAGCCGGAAAGCCCGACGACCCAAGCCCACGTTTCACGGTTCTTTACACCCCTCCAAACGATTGGCAGGCCTCGGAAAAGCGCGATCAAGACAAGGGCAGTTAAAGCAAGCATTGCGCATCCAGAAATGATTTTTTGCCAGAGGGGAGCGTCCCCGCTGAGCATTGCAATGTGCAGCAGGCCGGGTTCAAAAAACCAGTCGTGCACGTCCCTCTCGCGTAGTGCCAGAATGGAAAAAACGGCCGGAACAAGCCATGAGACACGCGGATGAAAATAGGCCACCGCGGCCGAGACCGCAGTACCGTATGCTGCGATCCAGAAAGAGGCGACCTGCGGACCGCTCGCTTCGGTGCGCAGCATTCGTTCCCAACCCAGCGTGAAATAAGCGGAAACGAAAGAGGCGCAGACGATACCGAGAGCGACGAAAACATGGGTAGCGTTGGCGGCCAACCTACCGGCAGTTTCAGTTTGATGATGAACCATTGCGCCATTTCCTTCCGATGCTGCTCTAATGCGAGTGCAAGCAGCGCATTGCAACCGGAAATCGTGTTTTCTTAGGTTGATTGATACTTCCGCGAGGTCGCTCAGGACCGACGAGCGACTTCAATCGCCAGCTTGGCGACGGTGTCGTGCGTTTCTTCAGCCGTCCGCCAATTGAGTTTGTGAATAGGGAAGGCGAGCGCGATGTCGACCAGACGGCCAATGTCGTGATCTCCTGAAGTGGATTTTAGGGTTTTTCGTAGCATACCTGCGTCAGAAGCATCCCACTTTGCCGTTTGTGACCAAACCCGTGCGGCCGCTGCATCTGTCCGTAGGACGTTTCCAAAAGTGTAATGGACGATACGGTACGGATGATACCGTGCTCTCCGGTAAACGTCAGGGTCTGCAAACGAGTGAGGTGCCCGCCATTTGCGAACCGCATGTGACAACCGGATCCACGCCGGAGCAAATTTGTCGAGTTGGCGAGGCGTTTCCAAGTAAGTGCAAAACGCGCTGTACCAGCCTCTCATCGCAGGGTTCTGGGCCGCGGCGAAAAGGAACCAGCTGGAGAGTTCGCGGTCGTGTTTCGAGTTCGAGAACGCAAAGAAGCCGCTTCCAGTTGTTTCAGGCGTTAGCCACGTCGTCAAAGGCTGCGTTGGAAAGATGGTCGCATCGGCCCACACACCACCTTCGCATGAAAGGAGATGTAGCCTCACTAGGTCAGATTTAATCTGAAGTGTCAGATGACTAGGGTCTAGTCCTGCGTCTGAGATCAGATCGTCGACTTTTGAGCCCTCGAGGAATTGGAGCGAGTAGTTCGGATCGCTCGAGCATTGGTCCACCCACAGCTCATGGACAGTGCGGACCAAGACCGGGGCCTCATCTAACCCCTGATACCACATCATGAAGACGTCAAAGGACATAGCCTGTCGAGGTCACTCCATATTTCGCGGGTCGTCGCCACCTTAGTCTAAAACGGTGTGCTCGCGTGACGCAAGCAGACGGTTAAGCTTTAGCAAAGGCCACCACAAACCTCTCGCGTAGTGCCCTTTGCTTTAGCTTTCTTGAAAAGCCGCCAACACCTCCAACCCCAATTCATGCCGCATGGGGCATCATGCCACGGGCGTGCCGGTTGAGCCGTTGGGGCAATTAGTA
>CAYODE010000283.1:0-4095 GCA_964402685.1 uncultured Aestuariivita sp.
TACCGGCCTGTCACGCCGGGGGTCGCGGGTTCGAGCCCCGTCAACCGCGCCAGTTTCCCAAAGGTCGTATTCCGCTGGTCATACCGTTCGCGGAAATAGTCGTTCCGTGTTCGCGCGAATCTACATAAATCTCATAGTCTAAACTTTTGTATTTGATAGAAAATTGACCAAAGCGTCGCTTGTTTCTTTCGGGTTTTGGTCCGGAAAGAAATGGCCGCCAGGCATAGCCACGGCTTGATAGTCGCTCAGCCGGTCCGCCCATGTCGCGCCGACGTCATAGGTCTTGGCCATAGGGCCGTCCGCACCATAAAGAACAAGCGCCGGGCAGGTCACTTGCTTGTCCAAGTCAGCAGCATCATGATGGAAATCCACCTCGATCGCAGCACGATAGTCATTGCACATCGTGTGGATCACATCTGGCTTGCGCCAGCTTGCGCGATAGGCGTCGAGGGCGGCTGTGTCGAACTGATCAAGCGTGGCTTTGCCCCAGCCCAAGAGACAGCGTTCGAAATAGAGATCCGGATCGTGCCCGATCAGCGTTTCCGGAAAAGGCGCAGGTTGGGCAAGAAAGAACCAGTGATAATAGTCCTTTGCGACCTCTTGTGTCAGTTCGTCCAGCAGCAGATGGGTGGGCACAATATCCATCACCGTCAAAGACGCAGCGTGATCCGGGTGATCAAGGCATAGCCGGTGGGCTGTACGGGCGCCGCGATCATGGCCGACCACATGAAACCGCTCAAAGCCCAGCGATCGCATCAATGCGACCTGATCCGCGGCCATGTTTCGGAAGCTCATTGCCTCAACACCGTCGGGCGATCCACTTGCGCCATAGCCGCGCAGATCCGCAGCCACGACGGTGAAGTGTTCTGCCAGGGCTGGCGCCACGCCGTGCCACATCGCATGGGTTTGCGGAAATCCGTGAAGCAAGAGAACTGGCACGCCTTGCCCTGCTTTGGCATACGCAATGTCGGCGGGACCGTCGGCGAACAGGTGATCGGTAAATCCGGGTATCATCGACATGATCTAATGTCCTTGCGTTGGTCTGCACTCTGGGCTCTACCGGCAGATACCCTGCGTCCGAATTAGAAGAAAGGCCCCTGGCGACATGCAGACCGAACGCAACGCTCCGGGGCTTGGCGTCATGTTCATGGTGGCGGGCATGTTCTGCATCTCGCTCAACGATATGCTGATCAAGGGATTGAGCGGGGATTACGCGCTGCATCAGATTGTCATGTGGCGCAGTGCAGGCGCTTTGGCGCTGACACTGGTGTTTCTGAAGCTTGAAGGTGGGTTTCATCTTCTGCGCACGGACAGGCCGGTTCTGCATGCGCTGCGTGGGCTGTTGGTGGTGTTTGCCAATAGCTGCTTTTATGCGGCCATCGTTTTGATGCCCTTGGCCACGGCGACAGCGCTATACTTCGTTGCGCCCTTGTTTGTGACGCTATTGTCTATCCCTGTTTTGAAAGAACAGGTTGGACCGCGCCGCATATTGGCGGTGGCCATGGGCTTCATAGGCGTGCTGGTGATGATGTGGGGACAGCTCGATGGTGGGGCCGGGTGGGCGGCGCTGCTCCCGGTCTTCGCAGCCGCAGGTTACGCGGGCATGTCAGTTTTGACGCGCAAGCTGGGGCAGGCAAGCTCGGCCTCGGCTTTATCGTTTTATATTCAAATGACGTTCGTCGTCGTGTCTGGCTTGGTATGGGTTCTCGCCGGGGACGGACAATTCGTCACCGCAAACACCCCTGAAAATATGCTGTTCTTGCTGCGCGAATGGCCAGCACCGAACCCGGATGACATTCCCCTGTTGTTGGGTTTGGGCGGGCTATCGGCCTTGATCGGATATTCGATGGCGCAAGCGTATCGCCAGGCGAAAGCTTCAGTTGTGGCGCCGTTCGAATACATCCTGATGATCTTTGCGCTGTTTTGGGGTTGGACGATATTTGGGGAATGGCCAGCCCCCGGCGTATTTGCCGGGGCAGGCATCATCATTGCGTCGGGCGTCTACATCTTCTGGCGTGAAGCACAGTTGAAGAAACGCGCCTAGAGCTGGTTCACGTCAGCGCGTCAAGGACCCGTGCCCAGGAACGAATGCCTTTGTGAAAGCTCTCCACGTCGTATTTCTCATTCGGAGAGTGGATCTGATCGTCATCCTTGCCAAAGCCGATTAGCAGTGGCGTCGTGTCAGTGATGTTCACGAAATGCCCTGCTATGGGGATCGAACCGCCGCAGCCGATATAGGCTGCTGGATCCGGCCATTCGTCGCTGAGCGCTTGACGCGCGGCTTCAAATGCAGGACCGGAAGTGTCAAAGCTGCCCGCCTTGGATGCACCGTGATCCTCAAATGTCACGCTGCAATCGGGCGGGAGCAGGTCGCGGACCATTTTGCGAAAGCTCTCGCGGATGGCCAACGGATCCTGATCACCCACCAGTCGGAAGCTGATTTTGGCGCTGGCTTTTGAGGGCAGCACGGTTTTGAAGCCGTCGCCCTCATAGCCTCCGCTGATACCATTCACCTCGCAGGTCGGCCGCGACCAAATCATTTCAAGCGCGCTGCGGCCGTCTTCGCCCGCAAGCTGGCTGAGCCCGACATCGCCCAGGAAGGCGTTGTGATCAAAACCCAAACCATCCCATTGCGCGCGCAGATCGTCGGGGATCTCGGGAACACCGTCATAAAACCCGGGCACGGTGATCCGACCGGTGTCATCGTGAAGCGATGCAATGATGCGTGACAAAACCCGGATGGGGTTCCGCGCGGCGCCGCCATACATACCAGAGTGTAGATCTTTGTTGGGGCCGGTAATGGTGACTTCTTCACCCAAAAGACCGCGCAGCATGGTGGTAATCGCCGGCACCCGGCTGTCGAAAAGCCCGGTGTCGCAGATCAGGGCAAGATCGGCTTTCAGCGCGTCTTTATGCTCTTCCATGAACGGAATGAGGGACGGCGAGCCTGATTCTTCTTCGCCTTCCAGAAAGAAAGTTAGAGCGCATGGCAGGGAACCATGCACCGCTTTCCAGGCGCGACAGGCTTCGACAAAGGTCATCAACTGACCCTTATCGTCCGAAGAGCCGCGCCCGCGGATGACTGGCCCTTTTGCCGTCTCTTCGATCTGGGGATTGAACGGGTCGCGATCCCATAACTCCAACGGGTCCACAGGCTGCACATCGTAATGCCCATAAAACAATAGATGCGGACCGTTTCCGGCGATGTGCCCCATCACCATCGGATGACCAGGCGTTGGGTGCTTTGCCGCATCTATGCCTAAGCTCTGAAGGTCTTTGACCAACCAGTTTGCAGCCGTGTCGCAAGCGTCCTTGTAAACAGGATCGGTGGAGATCGACGGGATTCGCAACAGCTCGAGCAGCCGATCGGTGGCGGCGGGAAGGTCACTGTCGATTTTGGCAAGAACAGCATCTAGCGACATCGCGTCATCTCCAATTCTCTTGAATAGGTTAGCCGCGCGAGCCTACCCGCGCGGCAGGTGGTGTCCAGCCCATAGTGGGCCCAAACCGCTTGATCCAGATCAAGGCTGCGACACCGCGCCCTTCGGTAATCAGTTGAACAGAGGAGATGCGACCTATATTCGGTTCAGGATTTGAAAGATGACTGCCGTATGCATGTTGCCCACCTCGTTGGAAGGCAATTGAAGAAAAGACCTGGAGGCGCCGGTGGACTATACCGCCAAGCTAGATCAAGCGATTGATCGTCTGCACCAAGAAGGCCGCTATCGGACCTTTATCGATATCGAGCGTAGCAAGGGGCAGTTTCCGCACGCGATCTGGACGCGACCAGATGGGACGCAGACGCCGATCACAGTGTGGTGTGGAAATGACTATTTAGGCATGGGACAGAATCCTGTTGTCCTCGACGCGATGCACGAGGCCATTGATGCCACCGGTGCAGGTTCGGGTGGGACACGGAATATTTCTGGTACGACGGTTTATCACAAGCGGTTGGAAGCCGAATTGGCTGATTTGCACGGCAAAGAATCAGCGCTCCTGTTTACCTCGGCCTATATCGCGAATGACGCGACTCTGAGCACTCTGCCTAAACTTTTCCCAGGTTTGATCATCTATTCGGACGAATTGAACCACGCC
>CAYODE010000284.1:0-4058 GCA_964402685.1 uncultured Aestuariivita sp.
AAGGATTGCTTACATGCAGCCAGCTTGTCCACGGGGGGAGACGCAGCGTCATGCATAAATACGATCACGGTGAGCTGGAACACTACCTTCAGGCCCATGTCGATGGGTTTGGTACGCTGGACGCGGTTGATAAGTTCGGAGATGGGCAGTCCAACCCGACCTACAAGCTGACATCCGGTGATCGGCAGTATGTGTTACGCGCGAAGCCCCCTGGCAAATTGTTGAAATCCGCCCATGCCGTGGATCGCGAATACCGTGTGATGAAAGCGCTGGCAGAGACAGACGTGCCAGTGCCTGCAATGTACCACTTGTCGGGCGATGACACACCGATGGGTACGCAGTTCGTCGTAATGGAAATGATGCAGGGGCGGATCTTTTGGGACCCTGCCTTGCCGGATCTGACGAACGAGGAGCGTGCGCAGGTCTATGACCAGATGAACCTGACACTGGCGCGACTGCATTCGGTGAATGTCGACGCCGTTGGTCTGAGCGATTATGGCAAGCCCGGAAGTTATTTTGAGCGGCAGTTGGGTCGATGGTCGGGACAATACAAGGCATCAGAGACGGACCCGTTGCCGGACGCGGACTGGCTCATCGATTGGCTGGCAGACAATATGGTGGCGGACGACGGACAAGTCAGCATCGTGCATGGCGATTACCGGATCGACAACATGATGTTCGCCCCGGATCGGTTTGAAGTTGTGGCGCTTCTGGATTGGGAATTGAGCACGCTTGGGCACCCACTGGCCGATCTGGCCTATCAATGCATGCACTGGCGTCTGCCGCATGAAGGGCATTTCCGGGGGTTGGGCGGCGTGAACCGCAAAGCCATCGGTTTGCCGTCAGAGGAAGAGTATGTGGCGCTCTATTGCGAACGCCGTGGGATTAGCCAGCCCGAGAATTGGACATTCTATGTGGTGTTTTCGTTCTTTCGTTTGCTGGCGATTTTGCAGGGCGTGATGAAACGCGCCCTGGACGGCAATGCGTCGAACCCGCGGGATCTGGGGCAGATGCGGTTTGTTATTGAAGTGATGGCCAAAGAGGCAAGGAAGTTGGCGGAGGGATAACTGGCTTTCTCAACGGCAGTTTTGTGGAAGGTCGCTGCCCTATGATGCTGCCCTATCACAGCCCGGTTTCGTTGTGTGGCGGTGTCCTGCGGTCAGTATCTAGCTCAACACTCAAACTTGCGGCCAAATCAAAAAATCGCCGCCGCACACTCTCGGCGTAAGGATTAGCTTTCTCGATCGCTTCGAATACTTCTGGAGCATCGTGCTGAACCATAGAAATCGCCTCAGATAGCAATTCAAAGCTTTTTGTTGTCATGCGCGTAGGCAGTGGTCCCATTTTCAACAGGACTTTGGCGATGAGATGCGTGAGCCCTTGAACAACGGCTGCTTCTTGATCGTGCTCTTCTGGGGTTGTCATGATGACCGTCAGACCCAGAGCCTTTCGCAAAAACGCAGCTAGTCTGGCATGTTGCCTTCCCCGAATGGGGCAAACGGCAATCTTTAGACCCTTTACACCTGTCGCCGCACTCTGAGGGCCGAATAACGGGTGAGACGCTACGATGTCTACATCGTTCGGTAGCAACCGCCGCATGATTTCCGAAGGAACCACTTTGACTGAGCCAACATCAACAATCAACGCACCGGGTTTGCAGGCAACAGCGATCTCACTGACCACCTGCTCAAATGCGGACACCGGGGCCGCAATGAGGATCACGTCAGACTGCGATACAGAGTTGAGTGATGATAGACGCACACCGAAGTGCTTTGCGACTGTGGCTTCGTCGAGGGACGGATCATACGCCGATATTTCGAAGTAATGGCCGAGATGACGCGCCGCGAGCTGTCCGAACGCCCCAAACCCAACGATACCTAGCGACATGTTTTGACATCTGCTGTCGTTGTTCATTGTTCGACCTTTCAATTTGCCGCCCGGCACAAGGTCGAATGAAGGTGGACCGCTGTCTGGGGCAGCGGAAAACCAATGATGAATGGCCCGCAGCTATGAAAGCTGAGGATAATAGTCCTGCAAAGAGAAGACCGAGTTCACCATGACAACAGCGTTAAAGTACCCACGAGAGAAAAGTCAACGCCATTGGCGCCGAGCGGCCTTTTGGTCTGGAGTGGTATTCTGGGGGCGGACTCCAATAAATCTTTGGATTGATCCAAACAGTCAGCTGCTCTGCAAACCAAAGCTGACGTTCAATTGTGCGGGGGCAGTGCCAGCTAAATCTCTGAATTCAAATGACAAACACTTTGGACCTTAGTGCTCACATTGTTTTATGACACTCCGGTACCATGGGATAAAAAGCAGCACAGCCACCTCGAAAACGATGATACCCATCAAGGCTGGATCAGCTGTACCGTACTTATAAGTGGAGAACAGACGCGCGAGGCCGCCTGCCACCGTTGTTCCGACCACGATTACAAGGACGGTATGTGCCTTGTCTAAGTTGCTCACGATCCAGAGAGTCAGAAAGAACGGCAACATGGACCGTATGCCCCAAAATCGAACCTGGCCGTCGAGGTCAGTGGTTACCAGCGCGGCCGGAATCAGTCGTTCTGCCCCATAAAAAAGAGACATTGCACCAAGAAGAAATGGAACGAAGGCGACACATACAAGCGTGATTTGGAAGGTCCGGCGCATCCTTATATCCTCACATCTGAACGGTGATAAGATTGTAATTAAACATTGTTCAGATTGAGTCAATCCGCAAAATATGCTTGAGTGCCAGACATGTCTCAAAACGTGCAAACCAGAGAAACTTATCACCACGGCAACCTGCCAGACACTTTGGTCGAAGAAGGGGCTGGTTTGCTGGCCGAAGTCGGAATTGAAGGCTTTAGCCTGCGCAAATTGGCGGCGCGCGCTGGTGTGACCGTTGCTGCCCCGGCGCATCACTTTGGTAATGCGAAAGGGCTTTTGACGGCGATTGCGACAAGAGCCTTCGAAAGACTGGCGACCCAGATGCAAGTTGCAGCCTTGTCGGCAAAATCGCCGCAAGACGCAGTTCTGGCAATGTGCTTTGCTTACTTCGAAATGCGAACCACGGACCCGGGATACGCAACCGTTATGTTCCGCCTAGATCTGCTTCACGCAAAAGACGAACATTTCAAACAAAGCGCATTTCAAGCATTTGGCTTATTGCAAGAGGCGTTGACAAAGGCGGTTCCAAAAACGGCAAGCGCTGCCGAGATTTCAACCGCAGCAAAGGCGCTGTGGGCGACAACGCAAGGGCTGACTACGTTGCCAATGATTGAAAATCGAGAAACTGAATTGATACTCCGATCCGCAGTTTCCGCGCACTTGAACAGTTTTCGATAAAGCCGACAGCCGCCCACAAGCAGACCGCGGTTCGAGGTGCAATACCAGGCCCGCTTGGTTCCAAGCAAACACTGGTTCAACACGCGGCGACGCAGTGCTCCTGACCTAATTCAGCCGTCGAAGCCACTCCACCGCATCAGACTTTCGGTTGATGTAACCCATCTGTTCCCCCATAGAGACTGGGCGCAGGGTGCTTGTCGGGCCACGCGCCCAGAGACCAGGCAGAAACAGCCAAATCAAGAACCCTCTGGACTATTCCCCGGCAGGCAGCATTCGCGATGGGGACACATGTCACTCCAACCTCCGAACACCCGAACCGCGCCGGCGGCCATAGAGCCAACTGGCCTGCGCGTCTTGAAACGCGCCGTGCTTTTCCTGCTGGGGCCGTTTTATTTCCTGTTCATTGCCTTTGTCCCGTTAGCTTGCGGAAAACGGCACGGTTTTCGTGGCTGGTACTGGCGGCTGGTTAAACGCGCCTGTTCGCGACTTCTGTGGCTTCTCAGTATCCGGGCAGAAATGACAGCAGCCGACAGGGCAGAACTGGCCGCTGACACAAACAGCATCATCGTGATCAATCACCGCAGCCATCTCGACGGCTTTGCGTTGATGGACGTGGTGCCCGACGCCAAGTGGATCACCTTCGCCGCGAAAAAAGAACTGTGCGACGCCGCTCTCCTCCGCCACGGGTTCAAGGGCGCGGGGCTGGTTGAGATTGACCGCAAGAGTGG
>CAYODE010000285.1:0-4048 GCA_964402685.1 uncultured Aestuariivita sp.
CGATGGTTCGCATCGACATGTCCGAATTCATGGAGAAACACGCGGTCGCACGCCTGATCGGCGCGCCTCCGGGTTATGTCGGCTATGACGAAGGCGGGGTGCTGACCGAGGCTGTGCGTCGCCGTCCGTATCAGGTTGTATTATTTGATGAGGTCGAAAAGGCCCATCCGGATGTGTTTAACGTGCTCTTGCAGGTTCTCGATGACGGTGTGCTGACCGATGGTCAGGGCCGGACCGTGGACTTTAAGCAGACGTTGATCATCCTGACGTCAAATCTTGGCGCGCAAGCGCTCAGCCAGCTGCCTGATGGTGCTGATCCGGCACCGGCCAAACGCGACGTGATGGACGCGGTCCGTGCGCATTTCCGGCCAGAGTTCCTGAACCGTCTGGATGAGACAATCATCTTTGATCGGCTTGCCCGGGACGACATGGCGGGGATTGTGTCGATCCAACTCAAGCGGCTGGAAAAGCGTTTGGCGGGCCGGAACATCACGCTCGACTTAGATGAGGCCGCGCTCAAGTGGCTGGCTGACGAAGGCTATGATCCGGTCTTTGGCGCCCGCCCGCTCAAGCGCGTGATCCAGCGCGCTTTGCAGGACCAACTGGCCGAGATGATCCTCGCCGGGGATGTCATGGATGGGGATATAATCACCGTGAGCGCAGGTGTGGACGGCCTGTTGGTCGGGGATCGGGTGTCCGCCAGTAACCGGCAACCGCCAGAGGACGCGGTGGTTCACTAAGCGAATAAAGGGGCGTCGTCAGCGGCGCCCCTTTTCTCTTGCCGCGGCGCAGCAACCGCCTATATAGGGCAGCATGGCTGACGTATCACCCCCCACCAAACATTCGCTCATCGACGATGTGCAAGGCATTTCTCTTGGTGTCTTTATGGCAGGGGTTGGATTGCATCTGCTGACGACGCTAGGTCTGATCACAGGACAGACTGCGGGGGTCGCAGTCATCATCTCTTACCTGTCCGGGTATTCCTTCGGATTGGTGTTCTTCCTGATCAACATTCCGTTCTATGCGCTGGCATGGAAACGTCTTGGTACAGAGTTCACATTGAAGTCGCTCATATCCGTCACGCTCTTGTCACTTGTGACAGAGTTTATCCCAATGGGCATGGTGTTTTCCTACCTCAACCCGGCGCTGGGCGCGGTGACCTTCGGGGCGCTGACAGGCATCGCGCTCTTGGCGCTTTTCCGGCACAACGGATCGCTGGGCGGTTTGGGCGTTGTGGCGCTGCTGATCCAGGACAACACCGGGTTCCGGGCAGGTTGGGTGCAGCTGATCTTTGATGTGGGCGTCTTTGGCGTCGCGTTCCTGCTCTTTGACACAAGCGCAGTGCTCTACTCGCTCTTGGGGGCGGTGGTGCTGAACCTGATCATCGCGATCAATCACAGGCGGGATCGGTATGTGGCCACCTGAAACAAAAAAGCCCCGACCAACCGGCCGGGGCTTTCGCATCTAAGGCTGGGGAGCCCTTAGCTTGCTGGCAGGATCACGCTGTCAATCACGTGGATCACGCCGTTTGATGCGTCAACGTCTGCGGCAACAACGTTAGCGTCGTTCACCATGACGCCACCTTCGGTCATGATTGTGATGTCAGCGCCGTTTACTGTTGTCGCTGTCATGCCGTTGCTGAGGTCTGTGGACATCACTTCACCTGGCACAACGTGGTATGTCAGGATTGCAGCCAGCGCCTCTGGATCAGCCAGCAGGCCTTCGACTGTGCCTTCTGGCAATGCTGCGAAAGCTTCGTCAGTTGGTGCGAAGACTGTGAACGGGCCTTCGCCCTTGAGTGTGTCAACAAGGCCAGCAGCTTCGGCAGCGGCGAGCAGTGTTGTGAATGTGCCGGCTTCAGCAGCAGTGTCCACGATGTCCTTCTCGCCCATGGCGAATGCAGATGTGGCCATTGCGGCGACGGCGGTGAAAGCGAATACGGTCTTACGAAGCATAGGTGTTCTCCCATCAAAAAGTTTGAATGCCTGATCGTCAGCATCGCCCTTTTTACGCCGCAATTCGGGATTGGTTTTTTGCCAACTGCGCGGTTTTGTCCGTTGCCGCAGGGATCGCCGGGCCTAAGCCAGAGCAAATCGGCGTTTCCAGTCACCTTTCTGTGACATCATGTGATCTTACGGCCCAATTTTTGGAACATTTCAATGATCTGGCAGGATCGTGAGACACCTTTCAACCGAATACCCCTATATGATCCGCAAACGCATTGAACGGAGACCGCAATGGCATACCGCTGGAAAAACGATCTGACGACCGCTGACGTCACACCCAAAGCCGCTTATCTGAACCGCCGCCAGATTTTGGCCGGCACGGTCGGCTTGGGCGCCATTGGTCTGGCAGGTGGTGCGTCGGCCCAGGGTCTCGAGCCCAACACCCTCGAAGAGATTACCAGCTACAACAACTTTTATGAGTTCGGCACCGGCAAGAGCGATCCAGCCCAAAACGCGCATAAGCTCGTGACATCGCCATGGTCCATCAAGGTCGATGGCATGGTCGACCGCCCCGGAGACTACGCCCTTGATGATCTGTTGGCCGGGCTGTCGGTCGAGGATCGCCTTTACCGTTTCCGCTGCGTGGAAGCTTGGTCCATGGTCATCCCCTGGAACGGGATCGAGCTTGCAGACATCCTCAACAAAGTCGGTGTGCAGTCCGGTGCCCGCTATGTGGCGTTTGAGACTGTTGTCCAGCCAGAGAACATGATCGGCGTCCAGCGCCGCGTCCTCGACTTCCCTTATGTCGAAGGTCTGCGTCTGGATGAGGCAATGCACCCGCTGACGATCATGGCGACCGGCATCTATGACGAGCCTCTCTATAATCAGAATGGCGCGCCGATCCGCTTGGTCGTGCCGTGGAAATATGGCTTCAAGTCGATCAAATCTATTGTCCGGATCACCCTGACGGACCGCGAACCTCCGATCAGTTGGAATGTGGCCAACCCGCGCGAGTATGGCTTCTATAGTAATGTGAACCCGACCGTGGATCACCCGCGTTGGTCCCAAGCGACTGAACGCCGGATCGGTGGGGGGCTCTTTGCGTCCCGTCAGGACACGCTGATGTTCAACGGCTACCCCGAAGTCGCCAGCCTTTATGAAGGCATGGACCTGCGTGAGTTCTTCTAAGATGGATATCACCGGCACCATCAACGGCGGCCTGCGCCGCATTCCCGCCTGGACGATCTATATCGCCGCAACTGTTTATGCAGTGTGGGAGTTCTGGCGCGCGCTCAACCAGATCGGCCCCTATCTGGTCGAGCCGATCAATGTGCTTGAACGCGCATATGGTGAAATCGCCCTGATCCTGATGGTTGTTGGGTTGGTAGTGACCCCACTCAGGAAATGGGTGGGGCTGAACCTGCTCAAGTTTCGGCGTGCGATTGGTGTCACAGCCTTCTTCTTCGTGCTGGCCCACTTTTTGGTCTTTGCCATTCTTGATGTGCAAAGCCTCGAACGGGTCTGGACCGAGATTGTGAAGCGGCCCTACGTGACCGTCGGGATGGCGTCCTTCCTGCTCCTCATCCCTCTGGCGGTAACGTCCAACAATTTGTCGGTGCGCAAACTTGGCGCAGCAACTTGGCGAAAGCTGCATAAGCTGACCTATCCGGCTGCCGCGCTTGGAGCGGTTCATTACCTGTGGCTGGTGAAGGGGTTCCAGCTGGAGCCGATCATTTATTTGGTCGTTATCCTCGGACTCATTGCGATGCGGTATGTTTCGCTAGAGCGCAAACGACAGCCTGCGAAAGCCTGATCTGGCGACTCGTTTCCCGAAAAGGGGGACGAGTCGGGCGGATTGCAGATTGATTTGGTTCCGCTAACAACGCTTTCGGCGCGACTCTTGTGGGCAATCATGTGGATAACCCAACATCTGGTGGCGCGCGTTCATAAACTGCCTAAGAAAGTTGCGCTATACACCCTGCTTTCGTCGTTGAAATTACCGCAACACACTCAAAACATGAGGAAAAACGGGAAAGTGCAAAAAAGCGCAAATTTCTTCAAAAAAGGTCTTGCGGGTGTTGTTGGTTATCCGTAGAACCCCC
>CAYODE010000286.1:0-4033 GCA_964402685.1 uncultured Aestuariivita sp.
GGATCTTGTAGAAATCTCGCCCAATGCCAATCCGCCCGTGTGCAAGATCATGGACTACGGCAAGTTCAAATACGAACAACAAAAACGCGAGAGCGAGGCCCGAAAAAAGCAAAAGATCATCGAAGTGAAAGAGGTAAAATTCCGTCCCAATACGGATACCCATGACTACGATGTGAAAATGCGTAACGTATTCAAATTCCTGGAAAATGGCGACAAGGTAAAAGTCACCTTACGGTTCCGTGGACGCGAAATGGCGCACCAGAATTTGGGTCGCGAATTGTTGGAACGCGTGGCCGATGACATCCAGGATGTGGGCAAGGTGGAAAACATGCCCAAGATGGAAGGCCGTCAGATGATTATGATGATCGGGCCCCTGCCAAACAAAGGCTGACCCGGTCTTGATCACTGTTCGGGGCGTCGCAATCGCGGCGCCCTTTGTTATGTCAGGGGGGGCGGTTTTCCAAATGGCGAGGCTGACCTATCCAGACTGGCCCTGTCCCAATTCGCAAGATCAGCCGCGGCCGCGTAGGTCGTGCGCAGGAACGCCAAGAGGTCGCCTTCCGGGTTTTTAGCAAGCCGGACCGCCTCATAGGGCAATACGAACTCTCCCAGACCCTCGTGGAAATAGCCCGCTGCAGGTTCGATATCCCGCGCTGCAAACCCGTCCGGCACCGGATAGGCGTAGCTATAGAACGCAGCTTCGTCGATACCCCCGCCACCGGCCCAAAACCCGGCGGAGCTCACCTCATGGCTATAGGCTTCCTGGGTGACTGCGTCAGGCAGTGCCGGAAACCCGCCGGGATGCAACGGCGCGGGTCGGCCTGAAAACCGGGTTACGGCCAAATCGAAACTGCCCCAGAACAGATGCACAGGACTGGATTTGCCCAAAAACTCGGATCGGAACTGCGAGAAAACGGGCAACATCGCCCGCAGCGCGCACCAATAATCGTATGCAGCTTCAGGGTCATAGGCGCCTTGCAATGTTTGGTCGACGAACGGGACCGGTTCGGGCACTTCATTCGGACTGCCGTGAAATCTGGTTGGCGCGCCGACCGAGCGTAAGGCTTCGACAAACTGCGCGTGAAACGTAGCAACTGACATCGGTTCCAGCGCAAAGCTCGCCTCTGCGCCGCTGGCACAGTGAATGATCAGGCGGTGATCCAGGAAGTCAAAAAGGACTTCGTAGGATGATCCATGCGTATGCACGGCAGAGGATGATAATCCGCGCGCGGTTACGTAAAACGTCGCGTGCCACGAGTGGTTTTGCCAGGGAGTATAGGCCAGCCGAAACTTACCTGCGATCTGCGACCACATATGGAGTGAAGCACCGGTATCCTTCCAGCGCGCGTAAGGGATGTCAGGCCAATTCATGCGTGTAGTTTACTCCGACTGATACGACAGGCCAATGACGGCCCCCTCGTCACGAAAAAAGGCGATGCCCGAGGGCATCGCCATATCGTTTGGCACCAATGCTGCGGATCACTCAGCTTGCTGCTGCAACCGCGCGTTTGGTGAGGGTTTTGACAAGGCTCGCACGGTAGGCTGGCGTTCCGTGAATATCCCCGATCATACCATCGGCAGACACGCTCAGCCCATCTATGGCCGCAGCCGAGAAATCACCTGACAGCGCCGCTTCCGCTTCGGTCCAGCGGAAGACACCATCTTCCGAAGCCCCTGTGACCGCGACCCGAACACCATCGGCGTATTTGGCAACGTAAACCCCCGTCAACGCGAAGCGCGACGCGGGCTGCACGAACTTCTGGTAATTCGCTTTTTCCGGCACAGGGAAACGGACTTCGGTGATGATCTCGCCTTCTTCCAGCGCGGTTGTGAACATGCCCTGGAAGTAATCATCCGCCGCGATCTCACGGCTGTTTGTGATGATCGTCGCGCCGGAGCCCAAGGCTGCCGACGGATAACACGCCGCAGGATCATTGTTGGCAAGGGATCCGCCAATAGTGCCACGGTTGCGCACCGCGGGATCGCCGATATGGCTCGCAAGATCAGCCAGCGCTGGATAATGCGCACCCGCCTCAGCCGATACAGTCGCGTGGGTTGTTGCACCGCCAATCGACAACGCGCCGTCGTCCGTCATACACACGCCCTTGATATCCGCGATACTGCTCAGGCTGACCAGCTTGGACGGCGCGTTCAGTCGTTGTTTCAGCGCAGGGATCAGCGTTTGCCCCCCGCCAAGCGGCATAGCGTCTTCGCCGCTCAGAGCGGCAACCGCATCGGCGACGCTGCCCGGTTTTTCGAACTCGAAATTATACATGTCTTTGTCTCCTCCCCGTCAAAGCAGATCCTGCTTTTTTGGGTTTCAAAATACTCCGGGGAGTGCGAGGGGCAGCCCCCTCGCACCCGCCCTTAACGCTTAGCCATTCATTGCTGTCCAGACGCGACCCGGCGACAGCGGCATATCGATATGGGTCACATCATGCCCCCCCGATTGAAGCGCATCGATCACCGCGTTCACCACCGCCGGTGGAGAGCCGATCGCGCCGGCCTCGCCACAACCTTTCACACCCAACGGATTGTGTGTGCAGGGTGTTTGGCTTGAGTGATCGACCGTGTAGAACGGCACGTCATCTGCGCGCGGCATCGCGTAATCCATATACGACCCGCTGAGCAACTGACCGTTGTCGTCATAGACACAACCTTCCAGAAGCGCCTGACCGATGCCCTGGCCGATACCACCATGCACCTGACCATCCACGATCATTGGGTTGATGATATTGCCAAAATCATCCGCTGCGCTGAACGCTTCGATGGTGACCTTCCCGGTTTCCGGATCCACTTCCACCTCACAGGCATAGGCGCCCGCCGGATAGGTGAAGTTCGCTGGATCATAGAACGCGGTTTCTTCCAAACCGGGCTCAATCTCTTCCAAGGGGAAGTTATGCGGCACATAGGCTGTCAGGGTGACATCGCCCCAAGCGACCGACTTGTCGGTGCCCGCAACGCTGAACATCCCATCCTTCAGCTCGATGTCAGCCTCCGAGGCTTCCATGAGATGCGCCGCGATCTTCTTGGCTTTGTTGATCACCTTTTCGGTCGCGCGCACCAAGGCCGATCCGCAGACCGCCAGTGAGCGTGAGCCGTAAGTGCCCATACCGAACGGGATCTTGGATGTGTCGCCGTGGACGATTTCGACCTGGCTTTCATCAATCCCGATCATCTCGGCAACAACCTGTGGGAAGGCTGTTTCATGGCCCTGCCCGTGGCTATGTGCGCCAACCATTACCGAAATCGATCCGGTCGCGTTCACCCGGACAGTCGCAGCATCATAAAGCCCAGCGCGCGCGCCCAGCATCCCGACAATATTTGACGGAGCAATGCCACACGCTTCGATGTAGGAGTTGATGCCCAGACCCCGGAGCTTGCCGTTTTTTGCACTTTCGGCCCGCCGCGCGGCAAACCCTGCGATATCGGCTGCTGCTTCCAGCTTGTCCATCGTGCCGTTGTAATCCCCGGTGTCATAGGTCAGCGCCACAGGCGTGTCATAGGGGAACTGCGTGATGAAATTCTGGCGTCGCAGTGAAATCGGGTCGACGCCGCGCTCGCGGGCCGCCTTGTCGATCACACGTTCAAGCTGGAACGTCGCCTCGGGTCGGCCGGCCCCTCGATACGCATCAACTGGGACCGTAGACGTAAAGACCGCCTTCACATTCACCTGAATGCACGGCGTCTTATAGTTCCCCGCCATCAATGTGCCATGCAACCACGTTGGCACGGATGATGAGAAGGTCGACAGATAGGCGCCCATATTGGCAAGCGTGTCCGTGCGCAGTGCGGTGAAATTGTTGTCCGCGTCCATCGCCAGTTCGATCTTGGTCACGTGGTCCCGGCCATGGGCGTCCGACACGAAGGCCTCCGACCGCGACGAGGTCCATTTCACCGGCCGGCCGATCTGTCCGCTGGCGAAGGTGACGAAGGCTTCCTCGGCATAGTGATAGATCTTCGAGCCGAAGCCGCCGCCCACGTCCGGGGCCACCACGCGCAGCTTGTGCTCGGGGATGCCCAGCACGAAGGC
>CAYODE010000287.1:0-4033 GCA_964402685.1 uncultured Aestuariivita sp.
ATGGTATCGACGGCCTCTACTACCCGGCGGGACAGCAGGGCTGGTCCTGCCGTCGCGATCAGGTTGGCTGGGACGGTGGTGCGCTGGCGATCCTGGATGGGGTCCAGTATGGCCTAGAAACGGCGTGCCGGTTAGTGGACCCACGGCCTGACGGAGCGGGAACCAGGTATGAAACGGTCTGCTCGGGCGAAGGCATGGAGTGGCGGGAGAGCATGACGGTGACGCCGACCAGCGCGGGGATTGTATTTTCCGATGAGCATGGTTTGTCCCACTGGTGGCGGTGCCCATAAGTCGGGGGGACCGCTTCGGTAACGAAACTGCTAGAATTGTTGGAACGTGCAGTGGAGACACAAGGCGGGCTACAGCAAACTCCACTGCTCAAGCCGTTGTTTTTCAACCATTAATCCGATGGTTCGATTACGTCAAAACACCTTATCTCGTTGATTTTAAGAGGAAAGCCCCGGAGCTAGTGGAGTAGGTGGGGTCGAGGATACGTTTTGAGATCACGCTAACGGTAAAAACATGACCGTTGTCTGTCTCCAAAGAATTTTTTTGCACCCAATTACCTACTCCACCTACTCCACCTCGATAGTACTTCGGTCAACGTTTATTGGAATGGTGGCAGTGGAGTAGCCGGTAATTTCTCCACCCAGAAGTGGAGTTAACTCCACTTTCTCGGATGGCCCTCAAAACCTGCCACCGAACTTCGGGTGGCCGATACTAGGCAAGTCGTTGGTCCAGCTTTCGGCACCGGCTTCAATGCTGAACCCGTAGCGGTGCGACAGGTCATAAGCGAAAAGGTCGGGTCTTGGGATTCTGAACATTCCATAGCCATTACGGATAGTATATTCGTAATCGAGTGCTCGCATCTCTTTTGACAAAGCCCTGTCCGTCGTCATCTTCCGGTCGCTGTTGCCGTTGATCTGCTTGGCCAGACTGCTCATGCGAACCAATACGCTACCATCTTCGGTTTTCTTCGGCGGCGTGGCATAGCTGATACGTGCTTCTTCCACGATTGCGACAAGTCCTTGCTGATGGTGGCGAAGCGAACTTCTTATCTGCTCGGCACGAATAGCCGTAACCGGGATATTCTTGTCCGCGGCCCAATCCCCATAGTCTTCGGACTCATAGAGCGCCTCATATAGGAGCGCGGAAAGGCCGGTCTTGAACCACTCAACGAGTGCTTTGAAATATGCGTGATCGCCCTTGTGGATGTCGCTGACTTCAAACACCGGAAACCGTCTATCTCCGGCGTCCACGGCTACTGCCTGTTCCTGATCTGCGGCCATCATCAGGCTCACTCCGGTTTCTGCGTCGTACTGCCGGATACCCTTCGTGTTCACCCGCACCCGTCGCGATGACAGAAGCTGTTTCAGCTTGCCCTGCTGGTCGTTCCGCAGCGGGCGAACTTCGTCAGCAAACAAAAATGCTTTCGCCTCTGCCACGCTGTTGAAGTCACCAACAAGTTCACCAGCGCCTTCCAGCACCGTCGCGTTCTCGGGTCGGTAGAGCCCCGTCAGATTTTCGCCAATGATGGATTTCCCCGTGCCGGGTTCACCTATGAACACAAGCGCAGCGGTCATGGGGGTGGTCGGATACTGGATCGACTTGATCAACCACTTTCGGACATACGCGAAATACTCGGCGTTTCCAGAGCAGAGCACGTGCTCGACATGGTACCAGAACGGCTTGGTATCTCCCTGTTCTGGCGTTACCGCGTATCCCGCCCAGGTGTTCAGGGTGCTACCCGTGCCGATGAACCGTGCAGGCGTGAGCGTGTCCGTGAAATGTGGCGCTTGGAAGCGAACATCTGTGATGATCCTTCGTTCTTCAGAACGCATCCACACATCGAAGGCTGATGTGACCTTTTCGACTTCCTCCCCGTTCACCTGCTGTTTCCTGATCAGCTTTCGGTTCGCGAAATAGTCCTTGGCAGCTTGTTTCGTCATGATGATGTACCCGCCATCATTCTTGGCGCTGAAATCGACGATGGCACCCGTTGCAGGCATGAAGCCAATCGAGTCGTTGAAGACTTGGATCAGTTCGTCCTGGTCGTAGAATGTGAATGAGTTACTGAGCGATCTTGGCCCTGGCGACTCCTCCATGAGCTTTTCCAGCTTGTCGAGGTCCAGCTTGGGGTGCCGATCCTGCACCTCGGACAGATCGATTTCGTCCGGCTCCAACAGATCGTCCTCGTAATCTTGGTTATCATGCATCTTCCTGCTCCATTTTGTCTTGGACCCTTGCACATTTTTTTGATTTCAGTTTCTCGAAGCGCTGCTGCACCGCCTCTCTCGCGTCAGCCCTCGGGTTGGGTGGGCGGACTTGGAAAATCTTCCCGCGTCCCGCATTGAAGCCGCTCCGGATCGCACTCTTTGCGCGTTGCGACCCATGTCCTTGCCCGATGGCATATCGGCCAAAGTCAGCCAGTTCGGCTTCCACATCGATGATGCCAAAGTGAGCGAGCGTTCCGATCTCAAATGCAGCGCGGTTCAATGCATTGTTTCGGTTCCCGGAAACACAATCACGGTAGAAACTGTCCCGGACCTGACGAAGGCGCTTCAGAACGATTGATTTTTCGCGGTCGCCGAGGTCACGACACTGTTGGTGATGCGCGGCTGTGAAATCGACAACGCGGGTGGACGCCTCCACCGAGACTTCCAACTGCGACATGAGGTAGGAGACTGGCAGGTCGTCCGTGCCTCCTTTCACCACGTCGGAGCGCGTCCTCAGCGGGTCCGACATGTCGGAGAACATGGGGGCCGCCGTGTACTGGATATGAACACTGGAGGCGATCCTCCAGTCTGACCCGGCCAACTTGTACAGCGCCTTCCGTTGCTGCCCGTCGAGCGCGACATCAGAGGTCATCCATATATGCATCTTGGCGATCCTAGAGCCTCCGACAGCAGCGCTGCTGGAGGCTTGCCAGAAGTAACTAACATCACTGGGCACTCCCAGATTTGCCGTGAGGTGTTCAAAGACAAATGCTGCCACCAGGTCCGGCGTCGTCCAATCCAGCCCATCCGGCATCTCTAAATCGTCGAAGTCAAAGTGCAATACCCGCGTCGGTGCATCTTTGATCCACGCTTTGTTTTCCGGTCCGGACCGGTCGAGATCATCATATTTCAAACGTCGAATAAGGCGCGGGGCATCGGGATCGACCTGCCCCAGAACGACGCAAGCATATGGCTCAAACTCAAGAATTCGGAGCGCGTCAGCGAGGTCATCGAAGCAATCCAGCACCTGCTCAAACCACGTGAAAAGATACTGGTTCTGATACGAACTCTTCTCGATTCCACTGTCGGTCTTCTTGAATTTCTTGCATAGCTGGTACTGTCGCTGACCGCCGCTTTCGAGTACGGTTAAACGGATATCTCCGCGCTTTACTGTCTCGGTCATGGGCAATCCTCAGCCTGTATGGCAAAGATATTTAGGCGACATGTCCTACATTGGGCCCTGTTAAACGGTGGACGACAAACTAGACCGGCTTTCGAGGTTCCGGACATAAATAGGTGTGAGGAGTAGACACCATGTCCGAAAACAAAAGAACTATTCGCAACATCGACGCTGATGTAATGCGAGAGGCTCGAATATACGCAATCCAGACGGATCGCACGTTGGGCGAGCTTGTCACCGAGAGCCTGATTTTCTTTATGGCCGAAGCGGATGACCCCGCTTGGTCCTTCGCTGAGGAGGCGGCATGAACATTTCGGTGCATACGGCAATAGCCATGCGGTTGCGCGGCATTGTGTATCGAGCATCTGAACCTCTCTATCGGTAAGTTCACCGGGGATTGGACCCGGAAAGATGAACGGAGCGGACATACGCCCCGCTAATTGGGAGTTAGAACCGTTGAAAATGAAATTCAAGCAATTGATCCGAAATACATTTTTTCTTGAAGAACGGATGGTTCATTCGTCACGAAATTTCGAAAAGGCGGTTTAACGATGCCCAGGCTCAAGGACCAACCAGATCAGACGGAGGGCATCGGCGACGCAGGGGCATTCCTCGCCCAGGCCAGTGATACCGATCT
>CAYODE010000288.1:0-4032 GCA_964402685.1 uncultured Aestuariivita sp.
GCATCCCGTCCTGGTGGATGCCGGATTCATGCGCGAAGGCGTTCTTGCCGACGATGGCCTTGTTGAATTGCACCGGAAAACCCGACACCGTCGAAACCCGGCGCGATATGTGCATAATCTTTTTGGTGTCGATGTTGGTGTGATACGGCATGATATCGCCACGCACTTTCAAGGCCATCACCACCTCTTCCAAGGCGGTGTTGCCTGCCCGTTCGCCCAGCCCGTTGATGGTGCATTCGATCTGACGGGCGCCGCCTTCGACGGCCGCCAAGGAGTTCGCCGTCGCCATGCCCAAGTCATTATGGCAGTGCGTGGCAAAGATCACCTCATCGGCACCAGGCACTTCGGCAATCAGCCTGCGGATCAGGTCGGCGCTTTCCACTGGTGCGGTGTAACCCACAGTATCAGGGATGTTGATCGTAGATGCCCCTGCTTTGATCGCAATCTCAACCACGCGGGCCAGGTAATCCCATTCCGTGCGGGTGGCATCCATGGGCGACCACTGGACGTTGTCGCAAAGATTGCGCGCGTGGCTGACGGTTTCATGGATGCGATCTGCCATTTCGTCCTTGGTCAGGTTCGGAATCGCGCGGTGCAAAGGAGACGTGCCGATAAAGGTGTGGATACGCGGTTTTTCAGCATTCTTCACGGCGTCCCAACAACGGTCGATATCTCCGATCTGGGCGCGCGCCAGACCGCAAATAACAGAGTTCTTGGATCGCTGTGCAATCTCGGATACGGCGGCAAAATCGCCTTCCGATGCGATTGGAAATCCCGCTTCGATGATGTCGACACCCATGTCATCCAAAAGCTCGGCAATCTCGAGCTTTTCAGCGTGTGTCATCGTGGCGCCGGGGCTTTGTTCGCCATCGCGCAGCGTCGTGTCAAAGATCCATACGCGATCTGTGTCGGTCTGTTTGGTCATTTCGGGTCTCTTTTCTTGTCTGTTCCTAAGGCCTTTTGGCGCGCATGCGATCTCCTCTGAGCGGGCGCGCCGGATGGCACGCTCAGAGGCGCATTAGGAGCAGTAGGCCACGCAGGTACAGACCGCCGGTCGCGGGCTGAGATGGGATATGCGTCGCACAAGTCATGGATCAGAGGTTATACGCAGGCGCGCACAAATGGGAAGGGGTTTTCTATTTGTGCTGGTGACGCGTTGACGGTCCCGTTTGAACCTCTAGGTCAGGCGCCATGGGCAAGGCACTTATCTTAGGAAGCTCCGGCGGGATCGGATCCGCTCTGCACGCGGCTCTGACGGCACGTGGCGTTGCTGTGACCGGACTTTCACGATCCGAACACGGGTTTGACATCACCGATCCGGCTTCTGTCGAAAGGCATTTGGAGCGGTTGGGGTCGTTTGATCGCGTGATCGTGGCAACCGGCGCTCTGGAAATCGCTGGCGCTGCACCGGAAAAGACCGTCAAAACAGTGCAAGCCGAAGACATGGTCAATCAGTTTCGGTTGAACACGGTAGGTCCGGCACTGGTCCTGTCTCGCGCCCACCAGCTATTGCCTCGCAAAGGCCGGAGTGTTTTTGCCGTTCTCTCAGCGCGGGTCGGATCGATTGGGGACAACAAGATCGGTGGGTGGATCAGTTATCGCAGCGCCAAGGCGGCGGTGAACCAGGTGGTGCGCACCTCATCGATTGAGCTGGCGCGCACCCACAAAGATGCCGTGATCACCGCTTTGCACCCTGGGACCGTCGCCACCGCGTTCACAGAGAAATACTTGGGCCGTCACCCGTCGGTCGCACCCGAGGTCGCAGCGGCCAACTTGTTAAGGGTGATGGACAACCTGACACCTGATCAAACCGGTCAGTTCCTTGATTGGGCCGGAAAGCCTGTGCCATGGTGAAGCGCCTGATCCTCGTTCTGGGGGACCAGCTTTCGTCCGAGCTGAGCGCATTGCGGGGGGGTGATCCCGCAAAAGACGTGGTTGTCATGGCCGAGGTGGCGGATGAGACACGCTATGTCCCCCATCATCCAAAGAAGATCGCGTTCATCTTTGCTGCGATGCGCAAGTTCGCGCAGGCGCTGCGCGAAGAGGGTTGGGAGGTGCTCTATACCCGGTTGGATGACAACGATAACGCAGGATCGATTGTGGGAGAGCTCCTGCGCCGCGCCGAGGAAACCGGCGCCCAAGAGGTGTTGGCCACCGAACCCGGGGAGTGGCGGCTGATCCAGGCGTTGAACGACGCACCGCTGCCCGTCACGCTTTTGGACGACACAAGATTCCTGGCCAGTCACGCGACGTTCGAGAAATGGGCCGAAGGGCGCAAGCAGTTACGGATGGAGTATTTCTATCGTGACATGCGGCGCAAAACCGGATTGCTGATGGAAGGTGATCAGCCCGAAGGTGGCAAATGGAATTACGACCACGACAACCGTAAACCCGCGCCTGGCGACGTGACCTATCCAGGTCCGATGCAGTTCCGCGCCGACGAAACGGTAGCAGAGGTGCTGGATCTGGTCGAAGCGCGTTTTGGCGGCAATTTTGGCACGCTGCGCCCGTTTGAGTTTGCGACGGACCGCGAAGAGGCCCAGCGCGCGCTAACACATTTCATCAACCACGCCTTGCCACGTTTTGGCGACTACCAGGACGCGATGTTGGATGAAAACCGGTTCCTGTATCACGCGGTGATCTCCCCCTATCTGAACGTCGGGCTGCTTGGTGTGATGGAGGTCTGCAAGGCCGCAGAAGACGCCTACTGCAACGGGCATGCGCCCCTAAACGCGGTGGAGGGGTTCATCCGGCAGATCATCGGATGGCGCGAGTACATTCGAGGGATCTATTTTTTGGAAGGTCCAGACTACCCAACCCGCAATGCACTGGACCATAAGCGCGATCTGCCAGCATTCTATTGGGGGGCTGACACGCGGATGCGCTGTGTGTCCAAAGCGGTGGAGCAGACTCGGGAAGAAGCCTACGCTCATCACATCCAGCGTTTGATGGTCACGGGGAACTTCGCCCTTTTGGCTGGGATCGATCCACACCAGGTGCATGAGTGGTATTTGTCCGTCTATATCGATGCGTTCGAATGGGTCGAAGCGCCCAATACCGTGGGCATGAGCCTTTTTGCAGATGGCGGGATCATCGCGTCAAAACCATACGTGTCTTCAGGCGCTTACATCAATCGGATGTCAAACCACTGTAAGAGCTGCGCGTATAAGGTGAACGAAAAAACCGGCGAGCGGGCCTGCCCGTTCAACCTGCTCTACTGGCACTTTCTGGACCGACATCGCGACCGGTTCGCAGGCAATCCACGTATGGGCAATATGTATCGTACTTGGGACAGAATGGATCAGGATCGGAGGGACACCGTTCTGGCAGATGCCAATAGCATCCTGGAAAAGCTTGATAACGGAGAGGCGATCTAACCCGGTCAGTCGTCCAGCTGAACGTGCCAGCCTTTGGCCAGATCGATATGCTTGATAGAGCAGTCCTCAATCAGGTCCTCATATCCGGGTGGCAAGAATGACACCTGCCAGTCGTTGCCAAACCGCTTTTTGATCGCGTTCAGATCCGCCCAAACTGAGGCAAAGACAACGTAATCCCCATCGACATCGACACCCTGGCCAAAGAAGTATCCCTTGTTGCCCGGTTCGCCCTGCACGACATCTGCCGAGGTCGTGGCGAACTTCCGCACAAGCTCATCGGCACATCCCGGTTTCGTCTGGACCTGAAACAGCCTGAGGACAGGTCCAATGGTCGCGTCATCATGTGCCATGATCAGTTTCCCAAAGCCGCATCAGACTCACACAAGATACATGACCCGCCAATCGGTGGTCAGGGCAGGTTTCTCTTGCCCATCGATCTCGACCACGACACCCACCTGCGCCATTACACGTCCCGCTTTGCTGTCGTCTACCGCATTCAATACAAACGCGCCGCGTAACCGTGATCCACTTGGCACGGGCGCCACAAACCGCAGACGATCAAACCCGTAATTCACCGACGCTTTCATGCCCTCTAACGCGGGAAATGCGTCATAGGCCATCGCGGACAGCATCGACAGAGTCAGCATACCGTGCG
>CAYODE010000289.1:0-3985 GCA_964402685.1 uncultured Aestuariivita sp.
TCAAGAACAAGATCGATCCGGGCGAAGCCATGGACAAGAACCTCTATGATCTGCCTGCCGAAGAGCTGGAAGGTATTCCAACCGTCTGTGGCTCGCTACGCGAAGCCATCGAGGCGCTGGAAGCGGATCATGAGTTCTTGCTGGCCGGCGACGTGTTCACCAAAGACCAGATCGATGGCTACATCGAGTTGAAAATGGAAGAGATCGAACTGTTCGAGCACACGCCTCACCCAGTCGAATTCCAAATGTACTACAGCTGCTGAACACTCCCATCAGCGAAAACTTGCAAGCGCCCCCACACCGGGGGCGCTTCTTTTTGCTCAGACAGAAAGGTTTCATAAAGCGTTCATATTTTCGCCGCTCTTCCAGCACACAACCCTAGCGGGACACGGAGAAGGCTTAAGAATGGCGGCTTCAACAACAACATTCGAAGAACGCGTAGCGCGCATCCACAAACGAGCAGCGCAAGGCACGAACACTGGATTTGTTCAACCGGGCGTAGCGGATGAGCTTTCTGCGTCGCGTAAACCGAAACGTGTGTCACGCGGTGAACCCAAAAGACGTGGCAGCTACCTCGTAACGATCCTTGGCGGATTGGCCACGTCAGTCGCAGTTGTCGGATTTGGCGCGATGGTATTGATGAGCGGAACCGACGGTTCCAGTTTTGAAGATATAGCCGCAGCTATACTTCTGCCTCAGCAGTAAGCCTGACCACTCACCTTGCCGTGACGTGGTTGACACATACCTTGCTCGCAGCGGTTTAAATGCCCAACCTGTCACTCTACGCATTTGGAGTGACAGCAATGCCCACCGAACGGATCACCTTCCCCGGCCATTCTGGAGAGATGCTGGCCGCCCGTTTGGACCTGCCAGACGGTCCGGTTCTGGCCACGGCTCTTTTTGCTCATTGTTTTACCTGCGGAAAGGATATTCCGGCCGCACGGCGCATCGCGTCGCGACTGGCATCCATGGGTTTTGCGGTTCTGCGATTTGATTTCACTGGTTTGGGGCATTCGGAAGGTGAGTTCGCCAACACCACGTTCACATCGAACGTTGGGGACCTTGTAGCTGCGTGCCAGCACCTTCAGTCCCGCGACATGGCGCCGTCGATCCTGATAGGACACTCTTTGGGCGGGGCGGCAGTTCTGAAAGCCGGTGCAGAACTCGACACGATCAAGGCTGTCGTAACCATCGGCGCGTCTTTTGATCCTGAACATGTCACACACAATTTCTCGGACGCATTGCCAGAAATCATCGAAAAGGGCATCGCGGAAGTGAACCTGGGCGGGCGCCCCTTTCAGATCGGCCGTCAGTTCGTCGAAGACGTTGCAGCGGGTCAATTAACCCCAGCCATCGGGACGCTGAACGCTGCCCTTTTAGTGATGCACGCGCCGATGGACGCCATTGTCAGTATAGATAACGCAAGCCAGATCTTCCTGGCAGCCAAGCATCCCAAAAGCTTTGTCACGCTAGATCAGGCCGATCACCTAGTGACCCGTGCGGCCGACGCCGAGTACGCTGCAGAAGTGATCGCGGCATGGGTCAGTCGGTATGTCACCCTGCGCCCGCCTGCACCGCCTCCGGGCGCGCCTGAGGGCATCGTGCGCGTGACCGAAGCCGATCCGGAAGGGTTCCTGCAAGATATCAACTCAGGTCCGGCCCATCATATCCTTGCCGATGAGCCCAAAGCTTACGGCGGTACCAATCGCGGACTTACCCCCTATGGGTTGGTGTCTTCCGGCTTGGGGGCCTGCACGTCGATGACCATCCGTATGTATGCCCGTCGGAAAGGGTGGCCACTGGCCGGCGTCAGCGTCGATATCAGCCACAACAAAGTACACGCTCAGGATGCAGAGACATCCATCAACAACCGGGTGGACCGATTTGAGCGTCGTATCAAGCTGGACGGTGATCTGAGTGCCGAACAGCGGGCGAAGCTGCTGGAAATCGCGGACAAATGTCCGGTGCACAAAACGCTGGAAGCCGGGGCAGATGTGGTGACGACCTTGGTGGATTGATCGTACCTCTTCAGTTCAATTCGACGCTTCCAAACTGATGCGAACAACAAAAGGCGCGGTGTTACCGCGCCTTTTTTTACTTATGGTCAGACTGCCGATATTGGCCCTCTTATCCGCGGGCGTCGCCCACCATCTTCCAAAGGGCGGGCAGTAAGACTGCGGCCAAAACCAGTTTGAGCGCATCGCCAATCAGAAACGGTGTCAGGCCCCACTGCAAGATCGGCTTGTCCCAGCCATGCTGCATGCCAAGCCAACCCAGGCCTGGCAGGTAGATCAGAATGTTTCCAACCAACATGGCCAACGCCATCCACATCACCGACTTGTCCCAACCGCGGCGGGCCAAAAGACCCAGCACGGCAACCGCCATGACGTACCCAACAAGATAGCCGCCTGTGCCACCCATCATATAGTCCAGACCGTATGCTTCGGCCGAAGACCCGGCAAAGACGTCAAATCCCAGCGCGCCGATAATCATGTAGCCAAGGATCGTCACGAGCCCCAGCCGTGCTCCATAGGCCGCACCGATGCTAAGCACCGCAAATGTGCCCATTGTGATGGGAACTGGCCACATCGGGACCTTGATCTTGGCCGCGATCGCCAATACCGCGATACCCAGCACCACCAATACCGCTTGTTTGATCCGAAGTGCTGTCCCTTCACGCGGGCCAATGGCCTCGCTCAACACCATGCTTTGCGCAGTGTTCATGTTCCGTCATCTCCTATTCGTGACTTTGTGTTGCGACCTTCATTGCAAGGATTGCTGCAGTGCTGCAAGGGGCAAATTTACGCGATGCCAGTGCGACCTGGTTGATCTGCGTCAAGGCACACGAACTCATATCACGGCATATAGTTGCACAAAGCAACCAATAGAGAGAGGAGGTCCCGATGGGCTGGATCTCAAAAATCGCACGCAGCGCAGACTTGGCTTCAGGCATGATGGACCGTCTGGGATCAGATTTCGCCGAAGACATCATGCGTAACCCTGAATCGGGAACGCACAAATACGCCGGCGTCGTGTTTCGTTGCGCAGGCTGTTCGGATCAGGAGGGATGCGCCAAGTTACAAGCCGAAAACCCGCATCTTGATCATGCGCCATCCTATTGCCGGAACAAAGAAATCCTGGAGCGGCACTTACGCGTCTGATCCGGTTGGCCGCATGTAAGTGGTGGTCATACAGTAGTCCTTCTTCGGACCAGTCACCTCCCAGATGGATCGCCAACTGGGCCAGTTCCGGAAGTCATACGTCACACGATACGTATCAGGAGCACACAGGTGAACTGCCGTGCCACCTGATGCGGGCACTTGATGAAACGGTCGCCCGTCATCAAAGAACACCGACAGGTCTTCTCGCCATCGGTAGGCGCGTGTCGCCCGCATGGATTGCCCTTGGGGCAAGATCAAAACGCCATCTTCGGTGTAATCGAGGCCACCCGAAGTGTTTTGAACAAAGAGAGCTTTTCCTGAAAACTGGGCCTGACTGCCATCCGCGTGCGCAATGGTTCTGTCGATCACCCAGCCTCCTGAAAAGTCGGACAATCCCCGCTCAATCGGCATAAACGGCGTCTGTAATGTCATCGCTTTCACCAATAAATCGAAGCTCGTCCCCACGACGACTCATCGTGTAACAGGCCCACAGGTCAGATGGCGGCCATAACGAACAGTATTGGTCGTCCCTGACAGCCCAATATCCCCAACTGTCTTCGCCGGCGTTGTAAAGCGTGCGTCCGGATGCGCGGAATTCTTGCCAGGCTGACGCGTATTGCAGCTTTCGGTCTGTCAAAGCATCCTGAATCTCATCGCCACTCATAACGACCCATCCGTCCTCAGCCGCAGCTGGAAAAGCGCAAATCAAAAGCACAAAAAGGGCAAAGCGTCTCATGTCCGGGTCTCAACCTTGTGGTGGATGGCCCCGCAGTCTAAGAGCCTGCCTGTCGCAAGAACAAGCCCAAAGGATGTCTGATGATCCC
>CAYODE010000290.1:0-3962 GCA_964402685.1 uncultured Aestuariivita sp.
TTTTCGAACGAGGTGCGCGTTCTGTTGGAAGAGCATGCACCGGGTCTGAAACGGCTGGCTGTCGACAAGATCATGTTGCACGGGCTACGCGCGTTAGAGGCGCAAGGCTTTGAGATTATGGAAGGTGAGGAGGTCACAGAGAAATCCCGATCCGTGAAGGGACCGGATGAGATCCTTGCGATGCGTTGCGCAAGCCATGCCTGTGAGACGGCAGTGCGCGCAATGGAAGACTTCGCACGCGAAAATGTGCCGTCCGGCACTGTCAGCGAGGATGATATCTGGGCGGTTTTGCACGCCGAAAACATCCGGCGCGGCGGAGAATGGATTGAAACGCGCCTGCTGGCCTCAGGCCCCCGAAGCAATCCGTGGTTTCAGGAGTGTGGACCGCGCATCGCGCGCAACAACGAGATCATTGCCTTCGATACCGATCTGGTCGGCAGCTATGGGATCTGTGTTGATATCTCTCGCACATGGTGGATCGGGAATGAGCCGCCCCGGCCGGACATGGTCTATGCCATGCAGCACGCGCATGAGCACATCATGACCAATATGGAGATGTTGAAACCCGGTGTCACGATCCCCGAGTTGACTGCGAATTGCCATCGATTGGACGACAAGTTCCAGCAGCAAAAATATGGCTGCCTGATGCACGGTGTTGGTCTGTGCGATGAATGGCCTTTAGTCGCTTATCCGGACAAAGCCGTGGACGGCGCATTCGATTACCCGCTGGAGCCGGGCATGACCCTGTGTGTCGAAGTCCTGGCCGGCGAGGTTGGGGGCGACTTTTCGATTAAACTGGAGGATCAGGTCCTGATTACTGAGGACGGGTATGAGAACTTGACAAAGTATCCGTTTGACCCCGCTTTGATGGGTCAGATCTAGGGCGTGAGCAGATCCGCTTGCTATGCTCGTTTTTCACCGATCTGAGCAACTCCCAAGACATCCAGAACTTTGCTTTCGATATGCTCGGCATTCATGCCCGCCACTGCGTACATATCCGCCGGGCTGGCCTGATCTATAAAGATGTCGGGTAGAACCATAGACCGGAATTTCAGGCTCTGATCAAAGACGGCTTCGTCTGACAAGAGCTGGGCAACGTGGCTGCCGAACCCGCCAACGGCGCCTTCTTCGATTGTGATCAACGCTTCATGCTCTGCGGCCAAAGTCAGGATCAGGTCGCGGTCCAGCGGTTTGGCAAACCGTGCGTCGGCGACAGTGGGAGTGATCCCTTTGGCTTCCAGCGCTTCGCAGGCTTTCAATACTTCGGACAAGCGTGTGCCGAAGGATAGGATCGCGACTCTATTACCTTCGCGGATCATCCGACCTTTGCCGATCTCGATCGGTTCGCCGCGTTCGGGCATATCAACGCCAACGCCCTCACCCCTTGGAAAACGGAAAGCGATTGGGCCGTCATTATGCGCGGCCGCCGTTGCCACCATATGTACCAGCTCAGCTTCATCTGCCGCCGCCATAACGGTAAATCCAGGCAGGTTTGACAGATATGCGATGTCGAAGGATCCGGCATGCGTGGCCCCGTCGGCCCCCACCAGACCCGCACGGTCGATGGCAAATCGCACCGGCAACCGTTGGATTGCCACATCATGGACCACCTGGTCATACCCGCGTTGCAAGAATGTCGAATACATCGTGCAAAACGGTTTCATGCCGCCGGCGGCCAGCGCGGCAGAAAACGTCACGCCGTGTTGTTCGGCGATCCCAACATCGAAACACCGGCTGGGGTATCGCTCGGCAAAAAGGTTAAGGCCGGTTCCATCAGGCATAGCGGCCGTCACCGCACAAATCTTATCGTCGTGCTGCGCTTCCCTGATCAGGCTATCCGCGTAAACGCGCGTGTAGCTTGGCGCGTTGGATGGAGCCTTCTTCTGCTCTCCGGTGAGAACATCAAATTTCGCCGTCGCGTGACCTTTATCACGGGCATGTTCGGCCGGCGCATAGCCTTTGCCCTTTTTGGTCAGCACATGAATCAGGATGGGCCCATTTGCGCGGGCTTTGACTGTACGCAACACGGGCAGCAACTGATCCATATCATGACCGTCAATTGGCCCCAGATACGAAAAACCGAGCTCTTCAAAAAGAGTGCCGCCGACCGCCATGCTTTTCAGCATGTCCTTGGCCCGTTTGGCACCTTCGCGAAAGGGTTCCGGAAGAAGGGAAACAGCGCCTTTGGCGGCGGCCTTGAACTCTTGAAACGGCTCTTCGGCGTAAAGGCGCGACAGATAAGACGACAGCGCCCCAACCGGTGGTGCGATCGACATTTCATTGTCGTTGAGGATCACGATAAGCCGCTTTTTCAAGTGGCCAGCGTTATTCATTGCCTCAAACGCCATCCCGGCGCTCATCGACCCATCGCCGATCACTGCGATCGCGTCGCCCAAGCCCTCGGGGGTCACGCCCCCCAGATCTCGCGCCACAGCAAATCCAAGTGCTGCCGAGATCGATGTCGATGAGTGCGCGGCGCCAAAGGGATCGTAAGGCGACTCAGATCTTTTTGTGAACCCGCTTAAACCGTCTTTCATCCGAAGGGTGCGAATTCGATCCCGGCGCCCAGTCAGTATCTTGTGCGGATAGCACTGATGGCCCACGTCCCAGACCAGTTTGTCACGCGGAGTATCGAAGACGGCGTGCAACGCTACGGTCAACTCCACAACACCCAGCCCTGCACCAAGATGACCGCCCGTGACGGACACTGCCGAGACCGTCTCGGCGCGCAATTCATCTGCAACCTGGCGCAACTGCGCATCGGAGAATTGCTTTAGATCAGCGGGTGTCTGGACGGTATCCAGTAGCGGTGTGGTTGGTCGGTCTGACATGACGCCTCCTTCCGGGGCGTGGAATTAGTTTCGGCGCGCAATAACGAACCGCGCCGCGTCTCGCAAGGTATCGGCCTGCGGCCCGTAGATAGATAGGGCATCACACGCTTCTGTCACCAAGTCCGCTGCGCGACTTTTCGCCTCTTCCAAACCCAAGAGCGAGACGAACGTAGCTTTTCCTGCGTCAGCATCTTTGCCGACCGCCTTACCGACTTCGTTCGCATCCCCTTCGACGTCCAAGATGTCGTCTGCGATTTGAAACGCGAGGCCCAGAGCGGTCGCGTAGGTGCCCAGGGCCTCGGTGCTCTCTCCAGCGAGCCGCGCCCCAGCTTCGGCAGACCATTTTATCAGCGCGCCCGTTTTGCCGGCCTGCAAAGCTGTAATTTGATCAAGCGTTAACGGGGCGCTTGCGGTTTCTGCCGCGATGTCCAAAGCCTGTCCCAGAACCATACCTTCCGCCCCGCTTGCGCGTGCGAGACTCAGTGCCAGGTCCGCACGCACCTCTCCACTGCCTACTTCCGGGCGTGACACCAGTTCGAATGCCAGCGTCTGCAGCGCATCGCCGACAAGAACGCCCGTGGCCTCGTCCCATTTAAGGTGCACCGTGGGTCGTCCCCGGCGCAGGTCATCGTCATCCATGCACGGAAGATCGTCATGAACCAGGGAATAGGCATGAAGTGCTTCGATCGCTGTCGCAGGCCAGATTGCACGCGCCGGTTCGACATCGTGCAGCCGGGCGCTTTCCAAAACCAGAAATCCCCGCAGACGTTTCCCACCTTCCGTGGCATAGGCCATTCCATGAACAACCGGCTCTTCCGACAAAGGTGCCAAGACGGCGTCGAACTGGGTCTGTATCTTTTGTGCGGCCTCTTTCAGCCGGTCTTCGAACACGGGATTATAGGCCGTCGACAGGCGTTGTACCGGCCGGGTTGCCATCCGCGTCCAACGTGATCGCAGCCACTTTTTCTTCGGCGCGTTTCAACTCATCTTCGCAGCGTTTTTTGAGCGCGGCACCTCGCTCATAAAGTGCGATAGATGCATCAAGGGCCACTTCGCCGCGTTCCAATTGATCGACGACGGCTTCCAGCTCGCGCATCGCTTCTTCGAAAGACATCTCGGATACGGGTGTGT
>CAYODE010000291.1:0-3933 GCA_964402685.1 uncultured Aestuariivita sp.
CACTTTCGGGTTCCTCTCTGGTCGTGTCTCCATATATGAACGCTGATCGAAAGATTATCGGCGCCATAGGCGTGATTGGGCCGACTCGTTTGAATTATGGACGGATCGTTCCCATCGTCGACTATACGGCACAGCTGGTCGGAAAGCTGATTTCGGATCGGAACTAGAGGTTTAGGAATGGCAGAGCCAAAAGAAGATGATTTCCTGGATGATGTGAGCGAAGCCGAGGCTGAAGAGCTGACGGAAGAATTGCTTGAGATTTCGGATGAAGAGGCCGAGATCGACGCGTTGCGCGCAGAACGGGACGACTACAAGGACAGGTTCATGCGTGCCCTGGCCGAAACCGAAAATGCGCGCAAACGGTCCGAGAAAGCCCGCCGTGAAGCCGAACAATATGGTGGCTCCAAACTGGCCCGCGACATGCTGCCTGTGTACGACAACATGAAACGCGCGTTGGATGCGGCGGGTGAGGAACAGCGGGAAGCCGCCGCAGCTCTCATCGAAGGTATCGAATTAACGATGCGAGAACTGACAAACGTCTTCAAGAAACACGGGATCGAAGTCATCGCGCCTGAAGTTGGCGACAAATTCGACCCACAGATGCACGAGGCCATGTTCGAAGCACCGGTTCCCGGCACAAAGGCCGGAGAGATTATCCAGGTCTCAGCCGAGGGCTTTATGCTGCATGACCGCTTGCTGCGCCCAGCCCAAGTTGGCGTTTCGTCGAACCCAGGCTGACGCCCGACGATTAACTTGGCTTCAAAACGAGAAGAATATGAGAGGCGGTTAGGATTTGGCCGCCTCTTTCAATTTGTAGATCAGATCGAGCGCATCTTTTGGCGTCAGCTCATCTGGATGTATGTCGGACATCATGCTGTCGAGTTGAGACGGCACGGACGGTGCCGGCGCTGGCGTTGCTGAAACTGAAAAAAGAGGCAGGTCATCAACAATCGCCTTCTGCGCGGCACCGCCTTCGCGTTCGCCTTTTTCCAGAGCTTCCAGCACAACACGCGCGCGTTCGACGACTGATTTTGGAAGCCCTGCCAATTGCGCGACCTGCACACCGTAACTGCGATCGGCTGCGCCTTGGCGTACTTCATGCAGGAAGATCACTTCACCTTCCCATTCCTTGACCGCGACAGTTGCATTGTCGACGCCGTCCAGTTTCCCTGCCAGAGCCGTCAGCTCATGGTAGTGCGTCGCAAATAACGCCCGGCATCGGTTTGCTTCATGCAAGTGTTCCAGTGTTGCCCATGCAATAGACAGACCGTCATACGTGGCTGTTCCGCGGCCGATCTCGTCCAGAATAACCAGGGCGTGGTCGTCCGCTTGATTCAAAATCGCGGCGGTCTCGACCATCTCGACCATAAAGGTTGATCTCCCGCGTGCCAGGTCGTCCGATGCGCCAACCCGGCTGAAGATCTGGCTGACAAGACCGATATGGGCGCTGTCCGCGGGGACATAGCTGCCCATTTGGGCTAGAAGTGCGATCAGAGCGTTTTGCCTTAGGAATGTTGATTTACCCGCCATGTTCGGACCGGTGAGGAGCCAAATCGCCGCTCCGTCATCCGCGTTAAGCGCACAATCGTTCGCGATAAAACTGTCGCCGGACTGTTTACGCAGCGCGTTTTCCACGACGGGATGCCGGCCGCCTGTCACATCGAAGCGTCTGGAGTTGTCTACCACTGGCAGGCACCAGTTCTCCCCACGAGCCAGGTCGGCCAGAGCGGTCGCCAAATCGAACTCAGCTAAGGCACGTGCGGTAGTGCTGATTTGAGCGGCATGATCCAGAATCGCACTGGAAATTTCGTCATAGAGCCGCTTTTCGATCTCCAACGCGCGTCCACCCGCGTTCAGGATCTTTGTTTCCATGTCCGACAATGGCACGGTGGTAAAGCGGACTTGATTGGCAGTTGTTTGACGATGGATGAACGTCTCTGAGAGCGGCGGTGACATCATCTTTTCGGCATGAGTTGCCGTCGTTTCGATGAAATACCCAAGCACATTGTTGTGCTTGATCTTCAGTGACGAAATACCCGTCTGATCGCTATAGTCCTGCTGCATGCCCGCGATAACGGACCTGCCTTCATCCCGGAGTTGACGGGCTTCATCAAGATCGCGGTCATATCCTTCGGCAACAAACCCGCCGTCGCGGGCCAGAAGCGGTGGCTCGGCGATGAGCGCTGCATCCAACAGGTCGATGAGGCTTGTATGCCCAGTCAAATCCGCTGAAGCGGACCTTAAAAGGTCTGGCGAGTACATTGCATGTGTGTGTTCAGCAATTGCCTCTGCTTGGGTCAGGGCGTTGCGTATTGCGGCCAGATCACGGGGCCCTCCGCGGCCCAAGGACAGCCGCGACAAGGCCCGGTCTAAATCAGGTACTTTGCGCAGCGCATCTCGGATTTTCTGAGTATCAGAGCCGCCTTCGACACAAAATGCCACTGCCTTTAGGCGCGCATCGACCGTTGCCAAATCGCGGGACGGGCTGGACAGTCTTTGTTCCAGCAACCGCGCTCCGCCGGCAGTTACGGTTCGATCCATGACTGACAGCAGAGAACCCGCACGTCCTCCCGACAACGCGTGCGTCAGCTCAAGGTTCCGACGCGTTGCGGCATCGATCTGAACAATGCGATCGTGGAACTCCCGCGTTGGGGGTTGGAGAAGGGGAAGTTTGCCTTTTTGGGTAATCTCGAGGTAGTTGACCAAAGCGCCCATGGCTGACACTTCGGCCCTGTCGAACGGGGCGAATGCATCAAGTGTTCCGACGGAAAACAAGTCACAGATCCGCTTCTCGGCGCTCGTGCTATCAAAGCTGGCTCGGCCCAACGGTGTGACGGGCACACCTAAGTCCGAGGTAATATCGGACAGTTCCGTTTCGGCAGTTTCAGAGACGATCAATTCAGACGGGGCCAATCGCGCCAGCTCGGGACCAAGTCTGGTTGGGGTCAAGGGCATGACGTGAAACGCACCGGTCGAGATATCTGCCCACGCCAAGGCTGCTTTGCCGCGGATATCCATGTAGGAGGCCAGAAAGTTGTGACGACGGGCCTCAAGCAATGCATCTTCGGTTAAAGTTCCGGGGGTGACCAGACGCACTACATCTCGTTTGACCACGGCTTTATAGCTGCGCTTTTTGGCTTCGGCCGGGCTTTCCATCTGTTCGCATACGGCGACCCGAAAGCCTTTGCGGATCAACGTCAGCAGGTATCCCTCAGCTGCGTGAAATGGGACGCCACACATCGGGATGTCTTCGCCGCCATGTTTGCCACGCTTGGTCAGCGCAATATCCAACGCTTCTGCAGCGGCGACTGCATCGTCAAAAAACATCTCATAGAAGTCGCCCATCCGATAGAACAAAAGGGCGTCTTTATGCGCCTCTTTGATCTCCAGATATTGCGCCATCATGGGCGTCACGTTGCTCACCGCTGCCCTCCAGGTTTCGGTTCACTGACCTTACAAATCGTACCCCTGCGACGAAAGGCGAAAACGCAATGTCGTTGAGGCCAAATTCCGCCTGCGCTAGAACGCGAAGACCCCACGAGAAAAGGATGGCAACATGGCCAATAACAAGATCACGGACGAAGAGGCGCTGGCTTTTCACCTGGAACCAACCCCAGGCAAGTTCGAGGTAGTGGCCACCGTTCCGATGACGACACAACGTGACCTGTCGCTGGCCTATTCTCCGGGTGTCGCCGTCCCTTGTGTCGCAATTTCGGAAAATCCTGAAACGGCCTATGATTACACCAACAAGGGCAACCTTGTCGCGGTGATTTCCAACGGTACCGCCGTGCTGGGGTTGGGAAATCTGGGCGCGTTAGGCTCAAAACCGGTTATGGAAGGCAAGGCCGTTTTGTTCAAACGCTTCGCTGATGTGAACTCCATCGATATCGAACTTGATACCGAAGATCCGGATGAGTTTTGCAAGGCTGTGCG
>CAYODE010000292.1:0-3827 GCA_964402685.1 uncultured Aestuariivita sp.
AATCGACATGTTGGCACGTAACACCACATGGACGTTCAGCCGCGACGTCGACCTGAAGTTCGAATTCGTCGGCGTGAACTACTATGACGGCCAAGGCTTCATGGTTCCCAAGGACCTGGGCGTGTCGTCTGCCAAGGATCTGGACGGAGCAACCGTCTGCATCCAAACCGGTACCACAACCGAGCTGAACCTGGCGGACTTCTTCCGCTCGAACAACATCAGCTACGAGCCGGTTCCAATCGAAACCAACGCTGAAGCCCAACAGCAGTACCTGGCTGGCGCATGCGACGTATACACCACGGACGCATCGGGTCTGGCGGCCACACGTGCCACCTTCGAAGATCCCGGCGCACACGTTCTGCTGCCCGAGATCATCTCGAAAGAGCCTCTGGGTCCGCTTGTCCGCCACGGCGACAACGAGTGGGGCGACATCGTTCGCTGGACTCTGAACGCTCTGATCACAGCTGAAGAGCTGGGCGTGACCTCTGCCAACATTGGCGAGTTGAGCGCAGGCACCAACAACCCAGAAATCAACCGTCTGCTGGGTACCGAAGGTACTCTGGGCGAGATGCTGGGTCTGGACGCCGAGTGGGCGAAGCGCGCACTGATGGCAGGCGGCAACTACGGCGAAATCTTTGCTGGCAACATCGGTGAAAGCACACCGATCGGCCTGGCACGCGGCTTGAACGCGCAGTGGACAGACGGTGGTCTGCTCTACTCGCCTCCGTTCCGCTAAGAACAACACTTTGGGAGGGCGCAGAGAACACTCTGCGCCCTTCTACCTTTAGGGGACGCACTGACCACCGGCCGACATAGGGCCACAAAAACAAACGTCAGGCGTTAAAACAGACAGGGGACCGTCCATATGACGACGATCACGGACCCGCCACAGGGGTCGTTCAAGTTGTCGATGCTGCTGAATGACACGCGGTATCGGTCATATACCTTCCAATTTATTGCGCTGGTTGTTCTGGTAGGAGCAATTGCCTACCTGGTAAGCAACCTGTTCGCGAACCTCGCCGCTGCGGGTCTGAATATCTCCTACGAGTTCCTCGGCGAACCGGCGGGATATGACATCAACCAAAGGCTTATCGAATATACCAGCCAATCAAGCCATTGGCGCGCCACCATTGTGGGCGTGCTGAATACGCTTCTTGTGGCGTTCTTGGCTTGCGCCACGGCAACAGTCCTAGGTGTGGTCGCTGGTGTTTTGCGCTTGTCGAACAACTGGCTGATTTCCAAACTCATGGCCGTGTATGTGGAAGCATTCCGCAATGTGCCCGTGCTGATTTGGATTCTGATGATCAACGCGGTGTTCCTCGTTGTTTTGCCGCAACCGCGCGCGTTCCGGGGGGAAAACCCTGACGCGACCATGCTGTTCGACGCGTTTGCCTTCACTGGACGGGGCGTTTACTTCCCGGCGCCTGTGTTCTCCAACAGTCTGACCGGCAATGCCGGCACAGATTGGTTATTGGTTATTATTGGTCTCATCGGGTCTTTCTTTGCTGTCCGTCGCGTCGGCAAATGGGCCCAGGCCAAGCAAGAATCCACCGGCGAACGTCCCAATACGTTCTGGATCAACATGGGCATCTGGTTTGGTCCCTTGCTGATCCTGTTCGTCATCATGGGTCTGAACTTTAATTATCCGGAACTGCGGGGCTTCAACTTCCAAGGTGGCGGTTGGGCACGCGGGTCGTTGATCGCACTCTGGTTTGCCTTGTCGATCTATACCGGAGCCTTCATCGCAGAAAACGTGCGCGCGGGTATTCAGGCGATCTCGAAAGGCCAGACCGAAGCCGCGGCTTCGCTTGGTTTGCGGCCGGGTCGGATTATGAACCTCGTGATCTTGCCACAAGCGCTCCGCGTGATCATTCCGCCGCTGATTTCCCAGTACCTTAACATCACCAAAAACTCGTCCTTGGCGATCGCGGTGGGGTACATGGATGTCACGGCGACACTGGGCGGCATCACGCTGAACCAAACTGGTCGTGCGATCGAAGCGGTGCTGTTGTTGATGTTGTTCTATCTCATCATCTCGCTCAGCATTTCGGCGGTCATGAACGTCTACAACAACGCTGTGAAGCTGAAGGAGCGCTAAGATGGCCGATACATCTAAAACCATCGCCTTCGTGCGCACCGAAACTTTGCCGCAACTGGATCCACCCGCCTCGGAAGTGGGGATTGTCGGTTGGGCGCGCCACAACCTGTTTAATGGGGTTTGGGGTACTTTGCTGACGATCCTGTCGCTTTGGGCCATTTACTACCTGCTCTCCGGGTTCCTTCCATGGCTTTTTGGAGGGGTTTGGAACACTGCGAACCTGCAGGAGTGCCGCGAAGTGCTTGAGGGCGCGACTGGGGGGTGCTTCTCGGTTCTGACGGAACGCTGGAACCAACTGCTCTTCGGCTTTACGTATCCTGAGGAGTATTACTGGCGTCCGACAGTGGCATTCATTCTGCTATTTGTCGCGATCGCACCGGTGATGTTCTCGATGTTGCCGCGGATCATGCTGGTCTTCACAGGGATCTATCCGTTCCTCGCGTTCCACCTGATCTGGGGCGGTACGATTTTCTCACCATTGCTGGCCATGGCGGGCCTCATCGTGGGCTACCTCGCGTATTCGCGCTTGGTAAACCAGAGCTTTGCCATGGGGTTCTTCGGCGGCATCGTCGCCGCGGTGCTGACCTGGTATGTGGGCGGCTTCATCGTGGACGCGATCGCGCCTGAGAACCCAACTTTGGGCGCTGTTCCGTCCCGAGACATGGGTGGCTTCATGCTGAACATGATCCTGGGTGTGGTGTGTGTGTCGTTGTCGATCCCGCTGGGCATTGCGCTCGCGCTGGGCCGGCAATCGGACATGCCGATCATCAAATGGATCTGCGTGGTGTTCATCGAGTTCATCCGTGGCGTGCCACTGATCACGTTGCTCTTTGTGGCAAACGTGGTTTTGGCCTACTTCCTGCCGCCGGGCACGAACTTTGACCTGATCCTGCGGGTGATCATCATGATCACGATGTTTGCTGCGGCGTATATCGCCGAGGTGATCCGGGGCGGCCTCGCGGCTCTGCCACGGGGTCAGTACGAAGCGGCGGATAGCTTGGGCCTGGATTATGCGCAATCCATGCGGCTGATCATTCTGCCGCAAGCGCTGAAGATCTCGATCCCCGGCATCGTGAACGTCGCGGTGGGCCTCTTCAAGGATACGACACTGGTCTCGATCATCTCGATGTTCGATCTAGTGGGTATGATCCGCGGACCCATCCTCGCTTCAACCGATTGGAACGGTGTGTACTGGGAGCTCTTTGGCTTTGCCGCCTTCCTGTTCTTCATCGTTTGCTACGGCATTTCGCAATATTCGCAGTGGCTCGAACGCCAGCTTGCGACAGATCACCGATAAGGAGTGGACAACATGAGTGACGTTGTTCCTGAAACACACAATGTGGAAATGAGCGTCTCGGACGAGGTCGCAATTTCCATCGACAAGATGAACAAGTGGTACGGATCCTTCCATGTACTGCGCGACATCGATCTGACCGTCTATCGTGGCGAGCGGATCGTGATCGCGGGGCCATCGGGGTCCGGCAAATCCACCCTGATCCGGTGCATCAACGCGCTGGAGGAACATCAGGCGGGATCGATCACAGTAGATGGGACGTTGCTGTCTTCGGATCTGAAGAACATCGACAAGATCCGGTCAGAGGTTGGCATGTGCTTCCAGCACTTCAATCTGTTCCCACATCTGACTATCCTGGAGAATTGCACGTTGGCGCCGATCTGGGTGCGCAAGACGCCCAAGAAAGAGGCCATCGATACCGCGATGCATTTCCTT
>CAYODE010000293.1:0-3822 GCA_964402685.1 uncultured Aestuariivita sp.
GACTAAGATGGAGTCGCTGTCTTCGCCAAATTCAATGGATGGGCTTTCAAGCTTGCCGCCTGCCTGCGCTAGAGATTGGCGCAGCTCCAGGTGAGCTGTCAGGCCACGGGCCAGACGGCTGATATCATCGATGATGACGATGATCTCGCTTCCCTTGCTGGCGTTCATATGCAGATAGCCCAGCATCGAATGCATGCCCGGGCGCGAGGCCGCCTTGCCGCTCATGTCGTCGGTGAAGACATCCAGAACTGTATAGCCTTTGTACTTGGCATACTCCCGGCAGCGTGTCTGCTGCGAGGCCAGCCCATCGCCTTCGCGGACCTGCTTTGCGCCAGAGACCCGGCAATAGATGATGGCCTGTTGTGGTGTTGTGCTTACTCCCATGCTGGACTCCCTTTCTCTGGTTTCGGAGCGGTCTCCGAACCCATGTGTTCTGATGCAAAACGTGATGATGTTGAGGAAAATTCTAGCACATCACCGATGGGCAATTCAGCTAAAGAGATATCTTTTCCACAGGCCTGCTGGACAGGATGCACGCCAAAGCCCAGATCGACGAAGCTGACGACAATGGACCAAAGGGCGTCGATCAATTCTCGTTTGTCATCGTCCGAGATGGTCTCATCTTCAAAGAGGGGCAGGTAGGCATCCCAATCGATGGTCAGGCTTGGCGGCGCTGTCTCTGGGTTAAATTCTGGGGGAATGTCGGTCATGGGGTGGTCCTTTCTGCCTTCTGGCTTGCTTTGTTGTTTCCCTCCTTTCATCACGCACCACGCGTGAGAACATAAAGAGAACACTATAGGATAAAAGTCCTATTTCTCAAAGCGTTATTTGTTGTTTCTCAGCAAGTTGACCGACATACTAAGCGCAATGACAGGGCAGAACCCGAGGTAATCAGGGGGTCAGGGCAGGTATGAGTTTGAATTCCGAGAACGGACAAATTGACTGGAGTGCGATGGCGACGGAGGAGCGCTATGAGCGAGCCAAGCAGCTCTATACCGTGATCCGGCAGGTTGCCGGGAACGCTGGAGAGAAGGTCGAAGTCTATGCCCTCATCGCACTGGGGCCGAATGCCAACGTCGAGTCCCACTATGTCTCAAATATGAGGAGGGGGCGGATATCGGCGGAACGCGCGGCCACGGTTCACGCATTCCTTGAAGCGCATCACTTCAAAGACGCGCAGCGGATCGCGCCGGAGTTATTTCAGATGACGCCCGGTCGCGCTTGGGATCGTTTTCTTGAGCATCGCCGTGTCGATGGTGGACTGCGCATCGTGCGCATGAAGCGCGAGTTTGGGATTGTCCAAAGGGCCGCAAAGGCCCGCGCCATGTCCGAGATTTTGCAATTTGGTGAAGAGTTCTGCCTGGAGCTGACCTCTGATTGGCCCGGCCACGCGGTGGCGTTTCAGGGGTATCGAGAGAACTGGCATCCGGTGGCTTTGGGGAGTGATGAGGGACGCTGGCGCATCCCGATCACCGAGGGCGTTCAACTTTTGCCGCGTGATCAAAGAGGCCAGCCGATCCCTCTTGTTGAGTACGATGACGCCGGAAACCACAGCTTCGTGGTCATCACATCACCCGTTAGAGATTTGCCAACCGATCAGCCAAGCTTGGCATTGCGGTTTGAAGATGAACGGCTGCAAGTCTTTCGCATCGATGTGCGATTTGTGACCTAGCGGTTCAAAGGGCATGGCGACTACCAGCCAAGCATTTTGAGCAGCCGCTCATTGAGCGGCTTGAGCTGCGCCCATTGCCTAGCGCACTCTGTCCCGAAGCCTTCGCTGCTATTGTGCCCGGTGGTCGCAGCTTTCTGGATATCCTCAAAGAAAGCCTCAGTGCCGCCGAGTTCATCAAGAATACCGGGCAACTCTACGGCTTCAGCAATGATCTGGCAGGCTGCAAAGACAGGTCCTACAACAGCCTTGCTGTATTGTTGGACCTCAGTCTCATTCGGAAGATACTCTTCCGGCATAAATTCCAAGCCTTCATTGAAAGCCCGCTTGTAGGCCGGAATGAGCGGGAGTTCGACGAGATACGCCAGCAGCATGAACAGCCGAGTGGATGCCTTTGGGTGGCTGATTTCTTGATTGCCCTGTTCGTTGTCAATGCGTTCAATCACGAAAATCACAAGCGCGATGCAGATCGCATAGTATCGGAAGAGTTCGTGGTTCTCATTGAAGTAAGCGCCAAGAACGATTTCTGTGGCGTCGTGATCAGCCTGCAATTCAAGACAAAGCGGAGCCAGTCTCTGGTCATCAAGACTGAGTGCATCCAGAGGTGAATTTGGAAGGCGCTTTTGCGTTGCCAATGCGAATTGTACGTCTCCACCGCCCTCGACGATTCCTGCTCCACCAGTCAGTTTGAAATGGCCCACGGCGACATGGTTGAGTTCGTGCTGCATCAGCCAGCGCAGTGCGATATCGACGACATGGTCTTGATCGCCCAGGAACTCGATCTGGCTGTCCAAAGGCAAAGCGCTTGAAAGTGAGAGCGTTGCCGCCCACGCTTCTTCGAGGCGAGCCACAACCGCCGTCGTTGCCTCGATTGTGACGCCGGTATCAGTGGGGTAGATGAGCGCTAGGAAATCGTCACTTGTGCCAACCCGCAGCGCGACCTCAAGGGGGAAGGGTTCGCCGACCCGGTCATCGTATCGCTCCAGCGCGGCGTTCAGCGCATGATGAAGCCGGGCCTCTCGATCGTGCATGTGGCATGCATCCTCATTCAGGAAACAGTGAACCATAAATGACCTAGCAGACTGGTGCAGATTGGGTCACGTCCAGAACCTTAAGAGCTACTGCAAGATGTGTGTGGTAGTACCACACGATCTTGGCAAGGGGACCCGCTGCGCGTCCCCGTTGCATCCCCTCGGCAATGGCGAAGGCTGGGTATAGAACCCATCCATCGCCATCAAACGTATCGCCGTTTCACCACTCGCAGGCCTTGGAGATGTCCCTCTCCACCTGCACCGAACCATGGATCAAGGGGGGTATCGCCAACCCTTGAAACCCACTCGCAGAGAGATGTCGCTCTCCCTGCACCCATCGACTTGAGGGCGTTCCTGCCCCCAAAACCCCAGACCATTTCATGGAGACGCTTTCATCGAGACCAAGAAAGGGAGCTGTCGCGCTGCCCTTCCCATGGACCCATCCCATCGACCAATCCTGCGCGGTTTGGATGCCGTCAGCCCATCGGCGCTGAACCCGAACATGGTGCTATCGCGCCCCTTGTAACCCCACTCGCAGGAGCCGGTGAATTACCTCTCTGGTCGCCACCCCACCATGCAAAGCTATGCGTTCCCAATGCTCCAGCAGTTCGTTCCCAATCTAGCCCTGTGGATAACTCGTCTCCAGCCCTGTTTGTAGATGCACGTAAAGGATGTGCCTGCTAAGCTAACCAAAAACCAGATAAGAGAAGAACATGCTGACAGGCGAAATTCGAAACAAAGTTGACCAAATCTGGAATGCGTTTTGGTCAGGCGGTGTTTCGAATCCGCTCTCTGTGATCGAGCAAATCACTTTCCTTTTGTTTATGAAGCGATTGGACGACCTTCACACGCTAGAGGAAAGCAAAGCCGAGACCCTCGGCCTTGAAATGGAGCGCCGCATTTTCCCCGAAGGCAGCGACGACAAAGGCCGCGCCTACGAGGACATGCGCTGGTCGCGCTTCAAGAACTTCGAAGCCCGCGAAATGATGGAAGTCGTCGATGAGCATGTCTTCCCATTCCTGCGTCAGCTTGGCGAAGAAGGCTCCAGCTACGGCAAGCACATGAAGGATGCCCGTCTTGGTTTTTCCAGTCCGTCGCTTCTGTCCAAGTTTGTCGAGATGC
>CAYODE010000294.1:0-3795 GCA_964402685.1 uncultured Aestuariivita sp.
TGTCGACGCCCATCCGCTCCATATCGGACATGGTGATGATGTTGGTTTCCCGCTCACGCGCGACCTTCACCGCCTCGCGTGGGACCTGCCAGCCACCAATACCAACTTGGACAAGGTTCTTCGCCGGTACGTTGGGAAGGTTCGTTGAATGGAACCACGGCGTCGTATGCATCCGTTCATCCAGGTCCTTCTCCTGAATATCTGCGTGTCGGTCGAAATGGACGATCCCGATTTTCTTTGACGTGCATTCGGCGATGCCGCGCACACAGGGAAAACCGATCGAATGATCCCCGCCAATCATGATCGGCAGGCTGCCGCTTGAGAACACGTGGCTGACCGCGCGACTTATCTGATCGAAGCTTTTCTCGATATTCGCCGGGATCGTGAATACGTCGCCCGCATCGCAGAGCGTCATTTGCTCGCGAAGATCGACACCCATCTCATAATTGTACGGCGTGTAGAGCGCAGAGATTTTGCGCACGCCCTGAGGTCCAAATCGGGTGCCTGGGCGGTAGGTTGTGCCCCCATCAAACGGGATGCCAAGAACAGTGGCGTCATAGTCTTTTACCTCGGTTACATCTTCGGCATAGGGCGCCTTCAGAAATGTGTTGATCCCGGCGTAGTGGGGCAGTTCACCCCGTGCGAAAGTCGGGATGGACTTGTCTTCGATGCTGTCCGCACCTGTCAGCCCCATCCGCAGCGCCCAGCGCCGCTCTTCATCCCAGCGACCTTCGGGGAGGTCCGCCTCGGCCTTCATGGATTTCCATCCCTGCAGCTTCGTCAGGTCTGGATGGTGCTGCCGCCGGTCCGATGCCATCACATCACGTGGATGGTGCGACCGCGTGCGGTCATGCGGGGTGAAGAACATGGGTTTCCTCCTCAATCGTCTGGTAGGGGATGCCGCCATTTCGGGCATCAAAGTCGTAAGTGATGGTGGCGCCGATGATGTCCGGATCGGTTGGGTCCCAGCGTGGTTTGTCAAATACCAGAACGCGGTCACCCAGTTTGAACCCTTCTTCCAGATCATGCGTGACCATGAAGACAGTCATCCCCGTCTCGGCCCTTAGATCCATCAGGAAGTCATGCATCGACAAACGTGTGCCCGGATCCAACGCGCCAAAGGGTTCGTCCAAAAGCAGAATGCGAGGCTTGGCTGCTAGCGCTTGCCCAATGGCGAGACGCTGCTGCATCCCGCCGGACAGAGCTGCTGGATAGGCTTCAGCCATGTGATCCAGCCCACATCGGGCCAGAACCTCCATAGCCCGGTCGCGGGCGGCACGTTTTTCACCACCAAAGAACTGCCCCCATGATTTTCGGAAACTCTCACCTGCGATCACATTGTCCACAACGGTCATGTGCGGAAAAACGGAGTACTTTTGAAAGACGACCCCGCGATCCAAACCGGGTTCACGGGCGGGGTCCGCGCCATCAATGCGGATTTCACCCCGTGTCGGCGTTTCCTGGGCCAACAACAATCGCAGAAAGGTGGATTTCCCGCAGCCTGATGCACCCACGATGGAGATGAACTCGCCTTCGTCCACGCTCACATTCACGCGTTCAAGGATGGGGCGGGAGCCGTATGACTGGAAGATATTGGTTGCGGTCACGAAACTCATAGGCTGGCCTCCGTCCATGGGAAGAACCGGCGAGAGATCCAGCGCAGCGCCAAATCCATAAGGAAGGCCAATAGCGTGATCCAGATAACGTAAGTCAGGATGACATCCATGGCGAGGAAGCGGCGGACAAGGAAAATACGATACCCAAGACCCTGCTCGGACGCGATTGCCTCTGCCGCGATCAGGAACAGCCATGCGGGACCAAGGGACAGTCGGATAGCCTGTATCAGCCGCGGCATCATTTGTGGAAGGGCCACACGCAGCGCAATCACCCAAGTAGACGCGCCCAAGGTTTCCGCCTTCACAATCATCTCGCGCGGAATTTCAAGCACGCGAGCGGACAAGTCTCGGATAAGAAACGGCAAAATTCCTACAATGATAAGTACCACCTTAGACAGCTCTCCCAACCCAAAGACGATGAACAGGATGGGAAGGACTGCCAGTGGAGGGATCATTGAGATGACCGCAACAAAGCCCGCGAGCGTCGCCCGGACATAGGGCAAAAGGCCGATCAGCAAACCAAAGATCACTGCCAGCGCGGCAGAGATGCCAACCCCCAAACTAAGGCGCATCAAGCTGGCTGCAGTGTCATACCAAAACAGGATCTTGTCTGATCGCCGGTCCGGCTCGGTTAGAAGCCGTGTTGCAGTTTCTGCAATCTTGCCTGGAGAGGGCATGAGCTTGTCCGACGGATTCACCGCAAGCCGCGCCTGCGAGCCCATTGCATAGGCAATGAAAAGAAGGACAAAGGGCAGAGCGATCAGTGCTGCACGCAGCACGATGCTCGGATGTCGATTGATCAGACGCATGGCTCTGCCCTCTGCCGCGATTTACAGAGAGCCCTCCGCCGCCATTTGCATATACGTCGTGTCAAAGCGGAACTGTACGTTGTTCGCATCACCCGTGACGGACCCATCGGGATACTCAACACCTACGAAATCCGGCGACGGCGCGCCCTCGCCCAGAATGCCCTTATCGAACAGGAACTCAGCGACACTGACCATGGTTTCTGGCAAAGCCGCACTTGAGGTAAAGGCCACCGCATCGGCAGGGTCATAGAACATTTCCGTCGACGCGAGTTGCGCTTTGTACCCTTCAAGATCGGTGCCTGAAGCTTCAGCCATCGCTGTCAGCACCGCCTCATCCCCGGCAGCCATCAGGCCCATAACCTCGTACCAGGCGCCCGCCATCGCCTTGCCAAAGTTGGGGTTGGCTTCCAACGTCTCAGTGTTCACGACCATCAGGTCGATGATCTCACCCGGAATGTCCGAGCTATCGAACAGTTTATTGGCATTCGGATCTTCCAGAATCGAGGAAACAAGCGGGTTCCAGGTCACCACCGCTTCAACATCCGGTGTCGCAAAGGCCGCGATCATGTCTGCATCGGACGTGTTGATCACGCTCGCCAGATCCGCTTCACGCAGACCCACGCTGTCGAGTGCGCGAGCCAGGAGGTAATGAGATACTGACAGTTCAACCAGGTTGACCGGCTTGCCTGCGAGCGAGGCCAAATCCCCGTCACCCTTCACGATCACCGCGTCGTTGCCATTTGAGAAGTCACCAACAATCAGCGCAGTAGTATCCACACCACCGCCTGAAGGGATCGACAGAGTGTCCATGTTGGTCGCCGAAACGCCGTCAAAAGCGCCTGCGGTGTACTGGTTGATCGATTCCACATAGTCATTGATCTGAACGATCTCGACATCGATGCCGTATTTGTCGGCCCATTTGTCCATGATCCCACTGTCTTCCAGATAGCCCCATGGCATCCAGCCAACATAGATGGACCACGCGACGCGGAATTCGGTTTTTTCCTGAGCGGTTGCTGTGCTGGCCGTGCTAATCAACAAAGCAGCAGCGCCAGTCATGATATGACGAAGAACTTGCATAGGAGACCCCTTTGCGACGTTCCGCCAAGATCAGAGAAAATAGGAGCCGTGGCGGAACAGGAGAAAACGGCCTTACCTCATGCGCAGTATTCTCCCGGGATTTTGCCCCGCCGTGTACCAGATGGAATTTGCCACTCCGGCGACACCTCTCGGACCAGACCCACGATCGTGGCGGAACCCTAGATGTCCTGCGCGTACAACGCTGGCGACTCGTGTTGCCGCATTGCAATGTCAGGACTGAACCACGCGCCCCGAAATCCATAGATGCCCGATAAATGGGCTCATTTTTT
>CAYODE010000295.1:0-3743 GCA_964402685.1 uncultured Aestuariivita sp.
GCGCGCGGCGATCCGCCACTCCCTATTGTGCGGGCCGGGTGGCGTCAATATTCTGCACCTGAACAACCGCCAAACACCCAAAGGATGCCTCACCCCGTGTCAGCCAATTCCATTTCCCTCTCGCTGAGCGCACAAGACTGCCTTGTTGCCGTGATGATCGCGGTATCCGTCTCAGACGAAAACATCCGCACGGCCGAACTTGTGAAGATTCAGTCGGCGGTAAACCATCTGCCGATCTTCGCGAACTACGATGTCGAGCGCATCACCTGGTTGACGCAGACAATCTTCGACCTGTTCGAACAGGAGGACGGGCTTGACGCGCTGTTCGGTCTTGTCCGGGAAAACCTTCCTGAACGGCTTTTTGAAACAGCCTACGCGCTGGCGTGTGACGTCGCTGCGGCTGATGGCACGCTCAAAGAACCGGAACTACGACTGCTGGAAGAGATCCGCTACGAACTCAACATCGACCGGTTACACGCAGCTGGAATTGAACGTGGGGCCCGGGCGCGGCACTTGACCTAAACTCAATCGGACCGGGGTCTCTGAAATCCGCTTTTATCCGCCGTACACTTGATCCCAGCGTTTGATCAGCGCTTGCTGCAATCGTCTGGCCTTGCTGCTCCACGCGCGCGCGCCTTGCGGAACCTCTCGGTCCTGGCGTTTGATGCGCGATCGAATGTCGGTGTCTGCTGAGAAGATGGCAAAGGCCAGTTCAGTGCCATCAGCCGTCGTCATGTAGCCCCCCAGGCCTGACACGAAATTCAGCGTCCCTGTTTTGGCATCAACCTTCACAGGGTGATTTTTGATGATGCGGTACCGCTCATCCCGGATTGGGATTGGTTTTAAAATAGGCCGCAATACACCGCGTTTTCGCACCTGTACCAACGTCTGCACCAGATCCTGAGCGGACATGCGCGACGCGTCACCAAGCCCAGAGTGATCAACCAGATCCACCGTTGCCATCCCAAACCGTGCTTTGGCCCAATCGCTCATCGCACGACCGGACGTTTTAAGCGAGTTTGGCGTTCCGCCACGCGCCCGCGTTGCAGCAAGCCCGACCATTTCCGCCGTCAGGTTGTTCGACCATTTCAACATATCCCGCAGGATCACGCGCAAAGGTTGGCTCGAGACCTGACCGATGACCTTTGCACCCCCGGGAAAGGACCGCGCCAGTTTCGCCTCTTTCAGGGCGATGCCTTGTGACCGGGCCAATGTACGGAATACATCACCGGCATAAAGACCCGGTGCGCGGACTGGCAGCCAGCGCCCGCCGTCGCGTCCAAGGGCCGAGCGCGCGACAGACCATTCATCCACCCCGTTTCGCTCATCATAGCTGTAAACAGGCATCCGACGATCCGCGAGGCGCATCCGCGCCGTTTGTACTTCGGGCCGGTACCGCTCTGTGCGTGCATCCATGCTCAGAGCATAGCCGTTTCCGCTGCGTTTCCATTCGAAATAGACGCGGTTGAAATTCAGGGCGATCCCCGAGATCGCCGGACTGTATCCGACATGATCCGGCTGACCCGGATCAATGCTACGCACGAAAGGCAAGTCACCGTCATATACCCGGAATGCGCCGCGCACCTCGCGCACGCCCGCCTCTTTCAATCGCGCCGCAAGATCGGCAAGACCATCCGTGTCCAAAGTCGGATCTCCCCCGCCAGCGAGAATGAGATCGCCCTTCAACACGCCATTCTGAATTGGGCCATCTGCCATAATACGGGTCTGAAAACGGTGTTCCGCACCGAGCGCTTCAAGCGCGTAAAGCGCGGTGAGAGCTTTGCTCACGCTGGCTGGAGGTTGGCCGGTGGTGGCATTAACCCCTTCCAGAAATTCCCCTGAGCGCACATCCGCAACCGCAATGCTGACGCTGCCAGACAGACCCGCGCTGGCAACCAATCGTTCCGGCCCACCCAGGGCCCGTTTGGCCGCACCTGCGATCCGTGCCTGTGGTCGCAGCGATGTTCCCGGTGCGTTTGCCAAGGCGGGTCCCGTCGCCGCAAAGGCGGCAAAGCCCAACAACAATGATCTGCGCGAAAGACGAGGTGTCATGTGCGCGAGTTAACCGCAGCTTCCGGCTTTAGACAACAGTCGAAGCGCAGCAAAGATGGCGCCGCCAATCAGTTTATCGCGACCAGCCGCCCCGCGCGCGGATTGCCGTCGACGAATGTGGCACCATGGGCACGTTTACAAAGGACCAGGCCGGTACCTGCGCGCGCCCTAACAGACTTGCAGCGCGCCCCGAGAGCCGCGCCGCACGATAGAGACGCGCCGCCCGGCTCATCCGGGCCGAGATTCTGTCACCCGGTCGCGCCAACACGCCAATGGGTACCGACCGAACAATCGCCCGCCAGTCCTGCCAGTGATGCAATTGTGCAAGGTTGTCGGCACCCATCAACCAGACAAAGCGCACACCGGGATACCGGCTGGTCAAACCGGCGATTGTCTCGGCCGTATATCGCGTGCCCAAGCGCTCTTCGATATCTGTGACGCGCACACGCGGATGCTGCATGATCTTGCGTGCGCGGGCCACACGATCGGACAGAGGGGCTGGACCTTCAGATTTCAATGGATTTCCCGGTGTCACCAACCACCACACCTGATCCAGGCCAAAGCGTTTTAAAGCTTCCCGGGTGATATGCACATGTCCCTCATGCGCCGGGTCAAAAGACCCGCCCAAAAGCCCGATCACCTGACCGGCGCGTGCTGTGGGTTCGCCTGCTCTCATGCCTTGTCTCTTCGTGCGTGTGCGGCGCGGTGTCTCTCATATCTCTGCGTGTTCGTCCAGAACCGTGACCACATCGCCCACGCAAATAAGCCCCGACGCGACCACGTCCGCGCACCAGCCACCATGTCCGCGCACCGCCGAATACCCGCCGGGACCAAACGCTTCTTCCATGCGGCTGCAAGGTGCACAGATGCCCGTGATTTGCAGTCGCGCCGAACCAATCTGTAACTGGCGCCCTTTAAGCGCAGCCAAGTTGATACCCTCCACCAACAAATTGCGCCGCAGCGCTTCTGCGGGTACGGCGTCCTGCCCCAAAAATCCGCCGATCGCAGCCAAATGTTCTGCCTGCATCAAGGTCACAGCACGTTTTCCCGGTCGACCGTGATCGCCCTCCAACCCGTCGCCTGTAATGTGAGCCTCGGTGACAGATCGAACCTCAGCGCGGCGGGTTGGGCGCAAGCCAACCCAAACCAGTCGCCCCGGTCGCGCCACCCGTTTGATCAGTTCTGACAAAGGCTCCATTGCCCCCCTCCGATGCAATCGCTATCTAAGCGCGAAACCCAAGCATTCCCCGCGAACGGAGCATTCCATGGCCGCCTATCAATACGTTTATCACATGTCCGGTGTCTCCAAGACATATCCCGGAGGCAAGAAGACGTTCGAGAACATTCATCTGAACTTCCTGCCCGGTGTGAAAATCGGCGTGGTCGGTGTGAACGGCGCCGGGAAATCCACGTTGATGAAGATCATGGCCGGCCTCGACAAAGACTTCTCGGGAGAGGCCTGGGCTGCCGAAGGTGCCAAGGTCGGCTATCTGCCCCAGGAGCCGGAACTGGATCCTGCGTTGACAGTCCGTGACAACGTGATGCTGGGCGTGGCCGAGAAGAAGGGAAAGCTCGACCGGTTCAACGAATTGGCAATGAACTACTCAGACGAGACCGCAGACGAGATGGCTGCGCTGCAGGATGAGATCGATAGTCAGAACCTGTGGGATCTGGACAGCCAGATCGATGTG
>CAYODE010000296.1:0-3663 GCA_964402685.1 uncultured Aestuariivita sp.
GTGTGATCCGCAAGAAAGACGAAACCGCGCCGCACAACACGCTTCTCGTGCTTGATGCCACCACAGGCCAAAACGCTTTGAGCCAAGTCAAGATCTTCCAAGAGGTTTCGGATGTATCTGGCCTCGTCATGACCAAGTTGGACGGTACCGCCAAGGGCGGTGTCTTAGTCGCACTGGCTGACAAATTTGGGTTGCCCATTCATGCAATTGGTGTGGGAGAGCAGATTGATGATCTGGCCCCGTTCGATCCCGAAGACTTCGCCGCGGCTTTGACCGGCGCGAACCCCTAGCGCTCCCAGTGTTTCTTTGGGTTCAAAAATACTCATGCACAGCGCCGTGCATTCTGAGCCACGCCCGCTGGGGACGCGCCGCATGGTCTACAATCGTTAGGGGGTTATTATAGGAGATTGGTTTCTCTCCCTCGAAGGCACCGAAGCTGGTAAATCGGTGGCCATGGGCTTGGCGCTTTTGGCTGCCTTCCTTCACGCTGTGTTTGGTGCGTTGCAAAAGGGCAAACATGATCCGTGGATCAGCCGCGCGGCGATCGATGTCTGGATCTTTGTTCTCTCTGCTCCGCTCGCGCTTTTTCTGGTTCCTTGGCCAGAACCGCATCTCTGGCCTATCCTCATTGGCGCATTTGCCATTCACTTTGGATACAAGTGTTTGCAGGCACAGGCGTACTCAAAAGGGGCCTACACGGTGGTCTACCCGGTGGTGCGTGGAACTGGCCCGCTTTTTACGGTTTTTGGTGCCTATTTGATCTTTGGAGAGATCTTTACGGGCACCCAATGGTTGGGCGTTGCCGTCCTGCTAACCGGCATTTTTGGCTTGGCAGCTTATAATTTCGCCTTCTTGGTGACTGATCGCGCAACCTTGCGCCCGGCACTGTTGCTGGCAGTCGCCACCGGCCTTTTTGTGGCGCTTTATACCACTTACGACGCTTACGGGATCCGCGCGGCGGCCGACCCGTTCACGTTTCTTGCGTGGTTCTTCTTTTTCACCGCTCTGGATATCCCTATTCTTGTTGCGCTGCGCATGCGCCACCGTCTCGAGGGCGTTGACATCCCGTCTTTGGCACGACGTGGGTTCATCGGCGCGATCGTTGCCTTTTTCAGCTTCGGATCGATCATGATGGCCACGCGATTGGACAAGGTGGGCGAAGCTGCGATCCTGCGCGAAACCTCAACCGTTTTTGCGGCAATCATTGGGTGGGTCTTTCTGCGCGAAACAGTTGGGCCCCGCCGCATGGCACTTATGGCCTTGATTGCGCTGGGCGCGGTGATAGTTGAGTTTGGCGGATAAGCGGAGCGCGACATGCCAGAGACAAAAGAGATTAACCCCTTCTTGCGCCAGGCGCTTGAACTGGGCCCGCCCCTTGCGTTTTTCCTCATTTACCTCCGCCTGCGGGAACAGGTGTTTACCTTTGGCGGAACGGAGTATTCCGGGTTCATCGTTGCCACGATTGCCTTTGTGCCAATTTTATTGGTGGCCATGGGCATTCTTTGGAGACTCACAGGTGAACTGAGCAGATTGCAGATTTTCACCGCGTTTATGGTGATTTTCTTTGGTGCGTTGACCGCTTGGTTTAACGATGAGCGGTTTTTCAAGATGAAAACCACGATCGTCTATGGGCTTTTCGCGGTGATTTTGGGGATCGGCCTGTTACAGAAACGGTCCTATCTGGAATGGATTATGTCGGGCATGTTGCCGATGGAGCATGAGGGATGGATGATCTTCACCCGCCGACTGTGTCTGGCCTTCTTTGTGTTGGCTGCAGCAAATGAATTTGTCTGGCGCACGATGTCGACGGATATGTGGGTGAAGATTGAAACCTTTGGCTTCCCGATCGCGCTTTTTGTGTTCATGTGGTGGCAGATCGTGGCCTTGCAGAAGTATATGCCTCAAACAGATCAGGACGACGCCGCCACATAGCGCCGACGGGAATATCCAACAACCGTGACCAGCGTGGGGTAGGGTTTGGCGGCAAGCCTTGCCGCAACACCTCCAGGGAAAACCGCTCTGGGTATCGCATCAGGTCGGAATAAAGCCTGAGCGTCCCGCGGCGCCGATACACGGACCAGTGGCAAATGCGGCGTCGCGGATGCTCTATCGGCCGACCGAGCCGGGACAAATGCTCGAGTGTCTCGGAGCAGTCTAGCTGAATAGTGATGCTGTTTGCCGCATCCAGACCGGCGCCCAACGTGATGTCGCCGCAGCGTCCAAAACCGGGCAATTGCTCACACAAAAAGTCGAACAGATCATTTTCGCGACTTGTGATGTTGATAATTTCGGAGGTGCGTCCTGCTGGTGAAGCCAAAGCAAGGTTCGCGCGTCCTCGGAAACTGGCAGCGGTGAGAAGGATGATACGCGAAACACTGTGTGCAGGAAGATGCTGTAGCGCTTCGAAGATAACCTCGCTGCCTAACGAATGGCTCACCATGTGGACCGGGCGGGTCGGCCATAGCGATTTGATGTCATTGATCAACACTGTGAGGGCCCGGCCAGCATCCTGTGACCTTAGGCGTGCGGTTGGCAATGTGCTGCGCGCGTTCCACCCAAAGGCGATGCCTAAACCCTCCTTTGGTCCCATGAGGCCAAACCCAAACCCACGTGGCCAACTGGACCGCGGTCCGGGGTGCGTGGCAAAGAGCCTTTTGTGAGGGCAGGCGGTTGGATGACCGGGTTGATATTTGAAGCCGTGAATCATGACGATCACAGGACCCACGGCATCTGAATCTCGCCGGGACAGAGTTCGCCTCAGATCTGGACCATTCGGATTGTCATGAAGGACGGGGGTATCTGCGTGGGCATTTATCCGGATGATGGGCATAGGGATACCTGATGCTGCTACATCTTGTGGTCTTTGGGTGCCAAACATCTATGACGTCTTTATGAACAATCGGTTACAACGTCGTGACGGTGCAGAAAAGTCACCTTGACCATCGTGCAGACCGGGCGTATCCCAATCGCACGTGGCGATTTGTGTCCAGCTTGCGGGCCACGAAAAACAATCCGCTAAATAGGCCTTGAGGAAAGCCCCCTTTCGCATGGCCCACATAACTTGGGTAATGCCGGGGGTTTTTTTAATGCGCAGAGCTATGCGCCAAGGAGACAACCGATGTCCGATGAGTGGAAACCCCGCACGCGCGCCGTTCATGGCGGGACCCGACGCAGCCAGTACGGCGAGGTGAGTGAAGCGATCTTCCTAACGCAAGGGTTCGTGTACGACACAGCTGAAGCGGCAGAAGAACGGTTCATCGAAGCAGGACCGGACGAATTCATCTACGCGCGATACGGGAACCCAACCGTGGCCATGTTTGAGGAACGGATCGCGGGGCTGGAAGGGGCCGAAGATGCCTTTGCCACGGCCAGCGGGATGGCCGCGGTTTCGGGCGCTTTGATGTCGATGTTGAAAGCAGGCGATCATGTTGTGGCGTCACGTGCGCTTTTTGGGTCTTGCCTCTATGTATTGGAAGAGATTCTGACCCGCTACGCTGTTGAGGTCAGCTTTGTTGATGGCACGGATCTGGGTCAGTGGGAGGCGGCTATTCGGGATGACACTCGCGCGGTGTTCTTCGAGTCGATTTCCAATCCCACCTTAGAAGTCATTGATATCGAAGCGGTTTCGGAACTTGCCCACAGGGTCGGAGCGACGGTGGTTGT
>CAYODE010000297.1:0-3661 GCA_964402685.1 uncultured Aestuariivita sp.
GGTGTCGAAGCACTGGAGGCTCGCTTGAAATGAGTGCCAAGGCAGAACATTACGATGTGATCCGCAAACCGGTTATCACCGAGAAAACCACAATGGCGTCTGAAAACGGTGCCGTGGTGTTCGAAGTGGCGATGTCGGCCAACAAACCTCAGATCCGCGAAGCTGTTGAAGCGTTGTTCGGTGTAAAGGTCAAAGCGGTAAACACCACAATCACCAAGGGCAAAGTCAAACGCTTCCGGGGCCAGTTGGGCAAACGGAAAGACGTGAAGAAGGCTTATGTAACCTTGGAAGAGGGCAACACGATTGATGTGACCACTGGTCTCTAATCGCGTCTTCGACGACTTTGAAAACGAAAGAACCCCGGCCAGTTTGAGCCGGGGTTTTTTGTCGGGCGCTGGCCGTCTTGTGTATGCCAGCTACGAACAGGCTACCGACCGCTGATCGCAGCCCCTATCGCAGGAAAACGCACGATTTTGTATGTGCCGAGCGACGCGTCCTCTCCACCGTGAAGGACAGGGGAACGATGAAGTTCATTGATGGTAGCATAAACATAGCCATCAACGCCCATCGAAAAGCCGTCTGGCCAGGGCAGTTCGTCATCCGATTGATACAACACCGCATAGCTGCCGTCAGGCTTGGTGACACCGATTGCATTGTCTGTCATCGCGGTGATGTACACGTTGCCTTGCGCATCGACGGTCGATCCATCTGAGATCACCTTGTCCCCATACCGCTCCACACGTGCAGCGAGATCCGCATCGCTCAGGCCTTCGTTCAAAAGGTCGCTTGTGCGTACGCGATACATTGAGCTTGCCGTCATGGGTGCGAAATAGACCCAGGTATTGGTGGGGTCGATGGTGATTGGATTGATGCCAATCTTGGCCGGGTTGCCGCCCAACTTGATTTCGCGCCCGTCTATGATCATTGGCGTATCTTCGGGCACTGTAAACGTGCTGCCTTCGAGCACACGACGCGCGCGACCGGTTGTCAGATCCACAACGATGATCGCAGAATTCATGCCATCACCGGTGTCAGAAATATAAATCGCTTCATGCTCACGATCGACGGCGAGATCATTCAGGAATGATGTGGGGCGCGCTGCTGGCTGACCGATGTAATGGATCGCGTGCAGCTTTTCTGTCTGTGTATTCCAACCCACAATGCGACCAGTTTGGCCCTCTCCCTGGCCATCAAGCATCCACAAAATGCCCTCTCGATCTGCGCGCAGACCCAAGACGCCGCGCAGCCCGTCGCCATCGTCTTGAGGCGCCCGCGCCCAATCTTCGGTCGGATAGGGTTTGGTGCTTCCATCAGGCATGACTTCTACAACGCGGAGTTCCGGCCCATAGAATTCGTGAACTGACATGAACATCCGACCATCCGGCGCAATCGCCAGGTTGCCCGGCGGCACGTCCTTTGGAAACTCCAGATACGTTTCGAGGCCACCGGCCAAAACTGGCCCTGCTAACATCAGGCTTGCGCCAAAAGCGAGTAGTGTCGATTTCATTGAATGTTCCTCCGTTTGGTTGACGCAGGAGTAGATCAATTGAATACTTCCAATAAATGTATGAAATTCAGAAACCAGAATTCGAAATATTCGAATGTATAGCATCGATGACTTAAAGACCTTTGTGGCCATCGCAGAAGCTCAAGGCGTCACTGCCGGTGCCAAGCGTGTCGGTATCTCTCCGGCAACCGCAAGCCACAGATTGAACAAATTAGAGAATGCACTTGAGCTGACACTCTTTCATCGCAGCAGCCGCATGCTGAAACTGACCGACGAGGGTCAGATATTTTTTCAACGGACGCAAACAATCCTATCTGATTTGGCTCAGGCGGAGCGTGACGCAGGCAGTGGTGTAGCTGAGTTATCCGGACATATCAGGGTAACAATGTCGCCTTGGGTTTTGTCGCGATTTATCTTGCCGCGCTTACCGCGTTTTCAAGCGAAACATCCGAAACTGTCATTCGAGTTTTTGGCCGTCGACCGATTTGTTTCGTTGTCTGCGGAAGGGCAGGATTGCGCGATACGCGTTGGGCAACTGACCGACAGTGCGATGGTTGCGCGCAAACTTTGCGAAAACGAAAGGATCGTCTGCGCCGCTCCCAGTTTTTTGGATCGTCATGCAAATATCTTGACGCCACAGACTTTACTCAACCTGCCGTGGCTCTGTTTGCCCTGGCAAACACGTATTGCGTTCTGCGATGTCAAAGGCGGCAGACGGGATGCCACGGTACAGGCAAATGTACTGGTGTCCAATTCCGATATGCTGACCGAGGCCGCGATGCAGGGGTTAGGTCTTGCGATCAAATCAAGGCTGGCGATCAAAAACGAACTTGATACCGGTCGACTTGTCGAAGTCTTACCAGGTACTCTGTGGTCGGCTGCTGCTCCCATTTGGTTTATGTATTCGCCCGAAGCGCGGACGGCACAAAAGACGAAAGTCTTTGGTGAGTTTGTGTCGACCTGCTTCGCCGACAAAACTGCGAGCTATTGATGTGGGCACGAGCCTATGAGGGCACGTCGTCTTACTTCCGCGAAGACGTTGTGCTGGACATGGTCTTACCCGCCGCTTCCGACATCATCTGCATCAGGCGCATGGTTTCTTCCGAGTATTGTTGGATGGCGGTCTGGTAGAACTCAGTCTGCACTTTCATCAGTTCTGACGGCGACCGGCAATCCAGCATGGCGCGTTGCGTTTCGATGTCTTTCTGCAAGCGGTCGGTGACAAAACGCCCCCACTCCGTAGCAATCTCCTGCCAGGAGTCGATGGCTTCGGGCGCCACCGCCGTGACAGCGCTGGGCCTTTTGGCGTTTGTGTCGCCCTTCTTGGCGGTTTTATTCTTGGGCTCTGGCATGTCCCATGACCTCCCATTTTTGCAAGAACTCTCCCGTGTTGGAGAACTTCAATATGTTAGCACGGTGTATACATTCTTGCTTTGATCTGGATCGGGGTCTGTGAAAGACGGCCGTTGGATCGCGTGCGACAGGTTGGGACGCGCGTTCTATGCGTCTGGTCCGAGCAGAAATCCCTGAACATGGCTTGACCCGCAACCCTTTGCTGACTAAACGAGCCCATCTGCACCGCCCCGGATTCGTCCGGGGCATTGCTATTGTTCGTTTTGAACATCCCAACCGGGCACCTACGGGGGCCTATACCTTGGGCGGCATTGCCGTCCTCACATAGGCGGGGCAACTCGCCGTTTGCTAAACGGAAGACAGAAAGCATGGCACTCAAGTCGTACAAGCCGACGACGCCGGGCCAGCGTGGGCTGGTGCTGATCGACCGTTCGGAGCTTTGGAAAGGACGTCCTGTCAAATCCCTGACTGAGGGTTTGACCAAATCGGGCGGCCGTAACAACACCGGACGGATTACCTCACGACGTCGTGGGGGTGGCGCCAAACGCCTTTACCGGATCGTTGATTTCAAACGAAACAAAATGGATGTCGCGGCAACCGTCGAACGGATCGAATACGACCCGAACCGCACCGCGTTCATCGCTCTGATCAAATACGAAGATGGTGAGCAGGCCTATATCCTTGCTCCGCAGCGTCTGGCAGTTGGCGATCAGGTGATTGCAGCAGCCCGCGCCGACATCAAACCTGGCAACGCAATGCCCTTCTCGGGCATGCCCATCGGGACAATCGTTCACAACATCG
>CAYODE010000298.1:0-3645 GCA_964402685.1 uncultured Aestuariivita sp.
GTCGGAACAAACGTTCGAGTTGGCGCGTCGACATGCCGACTTCTTTGGCCAAAAGCGAGGGGCTGATAGGCTCCTCTATATTGGCCTCCATCATCTGGATGACCTGGCTGAGTTTGGGGTGGCGTACGCCGATGCGGGTTGGCACGCTCAGGCGTTGCGTGTCCTGGTCTGTGCGGATCGAGGAATAGATCAATTGATCTGCGACTGCATTTGCCAACTCTTCGCCATGGTCATCGGCAATCAGCTTCAGCATCAAATCAATCGATGATGTGCCGCCTGCGGTTGTCATTCGGTTGCCATCTATAACGAAAACTGATTTCGTCAGCTCAACTTCCTGAAATTCCTCAGAAAAGCTGTCCTGATTTTCCCAATGAATTGTCGCTTTCTTGCCGTCAAGTAACCCAGCTTTGGCAAGTGAGTAAGCGGCTGTACAAAGCCCGGCCAGTTTCAGACCTTTGCGGGCTTCCCGACGAACCCAGTTCAAAACAGGCTTTGATGTGGCCTGTTGAACGTCGATACCGCCGCACAGCATAACCGTATCGTCGCGGAGCAGTTCTGGCAGACCTTCCTCCAGTTTGAACGCAGTCCCGGCCGAACAGCTGACGGTATCCCCACTCTCGCCAACCAGATGCCAGGAATAAAGCTCTTTTCCTGCCATACGATTGGCGATCCGCAGACTTTCCAGAGCCGATGCGAAGCTGAGCATCGTAAAGTTTTCCAACAGAACGAAAACAAACCTGCGCGGTTTGGCGGGTGGTTCGGCGATGTCTACAAAGTGGCGTTGGGTCTGCATGCCGCAAATGTCCTAGATACTCGGGTCTTGAAATTCGTGTGTCGCGACGGCTGAGAGACACCTTGCTCACGCTTCATTTGCGGCGTCAAGAGGTCGCAAAAACTCTATGGTCAGTTGCTACGCGCTTTCGTATAAGCGGGCTTCCAAATCAAAGCTTGATGGAGATCAGAGCGATGAGCGAGTGGCAAAAGACCGATTGGCGCAATAAGCCCCGGGTGCAGATGCCTGACTATACCGACCCTGCGGTTTTGGCCGAGGTGGAAAGTCAGCTGTCAAAATATCCTCCGCTCGTTTTTGCGGGTGAAGCACGGCGGTTGAAATCTCAGCTGGGCGCTGCATCGCGTGGCGAAGCGTTCCTTTTGCAAGGCGGGGATTGCGCAGAAAGCTTTGAGCAATTCAGCGCGGACGGCATCCGCGACACGTTCAAGGTCATGCTTCAGATGGCGATGGTGCTGACATATGGCGCCAAAGTTCCCGTGATCAAAGTGGGTCGTATGGCGGGTCAGTTTGCCAAGCCGCGCTCCGCACCGACCGAAGTGGTGGATGGCGTGGAGCTGCCCAGCTATCGCGGTGATATCATTAACGAACTGGCCTTTACGCCAGAGGCCCGTATCCCTGATCCGCGCAAAATGTTGCAGGCTTACACGCAGGCGGCCGCAACGTTGAACCTGCTGCGCGCGTTTTCAACAGGTGGTTTCGCGGATATGAGTCGTGTGCACTCATGGACGCTGGGCTACACCGATACGGAAAAAACCGAACGCTATCGCGAGATTGCCAGCCGGATCCAGGACACCATCGACTTCATGGCGGCTGCGGGAATTACAGCGGATACAACGCATGAGTTCTCGAGCGTAGAGTTCTACACCAGCCATGAAAGCCTTCTGTTGGAGTATGAAGAGGCGTTGACACGCCTGGATTCCACATCCGGCAACTGGCTTGCAGGGTCTGGGCATATGATCTGGATCGGCGATCGTACGCGCCAACCTGATGGGGCGCATGTTGAATTCGCACGTGGGGTGTTGAACCCCATCGGCCTGAAATGTGGACCCAGCATGACCAGCGACGACCTCAAGGTTTTGTTGGCAAAGCTGAACCCTGAAAACGAAGCGGGTCGATTGACGCTGATCGCACGGTTCGGAGCCGGGCAGGTGGGGGATCACCTTCCGCGTCTGATCAAGACCGTACAGGAAGAAGGGGCCAATGTCGTGTGGACCTGTGACGCGATGCACGGAAACACGATCAAGTCGTCGACCGGCTACAAAACCCGACCGTTTGACTCCGTTCTGCGAGAAGTCCGCGAATTTTTCGAAGTTCACGGCGCGGAGGGCACCGTTCCCGGCGGCGTGCATTTCGAAATGACTGGTCAGGATGTCACTGAATGCACAGGTGGTATCCATGCGGTCAGCGACGAAGATCTCTCCGACCGGTACCACACCGCATGCGACCCGCGTTTGAATGCGAGCCAATCCTTGGAATTGGCATTCCTCGTTGCCGAAGAGCTGACACGCCGACGCAACAACGCACCCAATCGCGCTGTGGGCTAAGCCCGGCTTGCACAAATAGAGACGACCGACTGCCCGCACCACATTGGTTGCGGGCCGTTCTTTTTAGGGCGCAACGGACCCGCTGGCGCTTCACCAAGGGTGCCGTAAGCGTCTGAAAACAATCTGCTACACTGTCGACCTTCGGCAAAAGCCGACAAAACATCTTTTCTTCGTCATGTTCTGGCCTGCTTCCTTTGCTAGCCCTTACTCGAGGCACAAACCCGGTCCACTGGTGCATCGATCGGCAGGTGTCCGGGACAGGTTAAAGGACGTCGAGTATGGCGGCGGAACTATTTGTAACGGCGCATTACACCCAAGATGCGGACGCACTATTCGAAAAGGCCAGTTCCTTTGCGGACATGGTTGAGACTTCGCCAACGTTTTTGACATTCGGCGATCTCCCCGCGTTGCCGATGGTCCAATGCAGAACGTATGAGACCAAGCTGGATGTGTTCGGTTTGTTCAAAACTAACGACTATGCGATCCGCATCGATACGCTGTCACCGACGCGCCGACGTGTTCAGTCGAGCGCGAAAGGCAAGGGTGTAAAAACGTGGAACCATACGTTGGATGTTATCCCCGATGCCGAGGGATGTGTTTGGACCGACCAAATCAGCATTGATGCGGGGCGAAAGACTCCCATCTACGCCCGCTATGCCCGGTTTGTATACCTGCACCGTCACAAGCGTCGAGGAGCAACGTCAATCACATCTACGCTGCGGAAATCTGACGTTGAGCTCTTGGAAAACGGAATATTTCACGCGCGTGATTGAGCGAAGCGGGCAGCCCAGCAGCTTGAATTTATTTGCTTTTGCCGCCGTTTTGATCGGGTTCTTTCCCGTTGGGATAGACCAGGCCGGCGGAAATCACGAGTTTGGCCGCTTCTTCGATGCTCATGTCCAGTTCGATGACATCATCTTTTGGGAAAAACAGTAAGAAACCAGAGGTCGGGTTGGGTGTCGTCGGCACAAAGACCGACACCATTCCATTCTCGACCTCTGTTTTGGCGGCCACTTCGCCTTTGGTGTCGGTTGAAATGAAACCGATCGCCCAGATACCGCGACGGGGATATTCAATCAGACACGCTTTTTCAAAGGACCGTTCAGATTGAGCAAAAACGGTTTCCGCAATCTGCTTGATCCCGGAATAGATGGACCGCACGACCGGCGTGCGCTCTACGAGGCTTTCAGCCCAGCGGATCAGCGATCGGCCCAGCAGGCCCTTGGCGATCCAACCCACAATCACGGTAAAGATCAGGAAGATGATGACGCCGACGCCGCGCAGGTTGATGCCGATATACTGCTCGGG
>CAYODE010000299.1:0-3644 GCA_964402685.1 uncultured Aestuariivita sp.
CGACAAGGCCCCGAAAACGGGCGTTTTCTTGGAAATAGCTAGAGAAGAGTGGTGCGCTGAAGGGACCGTAATCCAAGTATTAGTGTTCTGATTTACATCAACAAAATTTCATCTTTCAGACAGAGTGCCCCCAATAATGCCCCCGCAGGCCTGTCCATTCGATGGCCGAGCACGCACATTTGGCGCCAAAGAAGGCAAAACAGATCACTGTCATTACGGCGCCAACTTGTGTCGGCAACGACGAACGATCACTGAGGACACCGAACGACGATCTGTTGCGTGGCTCTTTAGGTCGCCAATGGGGCGCTCGACGATCGCTTTCAAGGGCGACGAGCGTCGCCAGGAGGCAATCCTCGGCGTCGTCGAGTAACTAAACGGCGACGATATGGTTGTCACATGCCCAGTTGGACGTTTCGACGGGGACTGGCGAGACGTGGGAGAACCTTTACACGCCGCCCAATCCGCTGGTCAGCAAGGCTTGCCCAGAAGCTGGCGTTCAGTTGACTCGTTCGATGCTGCGGTGCGGCCCGCCAAAGCGGCCGTTAGCTGCCAACGCAAAATCAGAAGGAGTTCAGAGTTCTGGAAAGCGGACAAAACGCCCATCGAGGAATGTGGTCCGGTGACCCAACGCGCAACGATTTCGCGCCTATTTTGGCTACAACCCAGGTAACGCGCTACTTGCTATACGTAGTGGAGCGACAACATTAGCGCGCCTGCGGCCAAAATCGCAGCAAAGAACTCCACTGACCTTTGGTTGGCTTCAAGGTGTGCAAGACCGAAGAGTTTTCTCCGAAAAAACCACAGCCGCGATTCAACAAATCCGAGGGCCGCGGCAATCTTTAACGGCAAAGCAGCCAGTAGGAAAGTAGTTCTCGTGCTTCCGTACCGAGTAAGGACTTCCTGGGCGAGTAGAGGGCCCTATCATGTCCAGCCATGGTTCTAGTGCTGTGTCGCTCGGTCGCTCAATTGCTCCAAGGTCGCGAAAATGTGGTGGGGCATGAACACTTCAATCAGAGTCAGCGCGAACGCCAAATCTATGGGCTTCGGAATGCCCACAAACGGCCACGACTTTAGGTAATCAGTTGGGTCCCACAGGCCTCGTAACGACGTTTCTTCCGGGTGCTTCAGCAATGCGAGCCTACGCTCGAACGCTCTGTTTGCGTGGTCGATCAACTTCTCTATGGCTGCCGCAGAGAACGGCAGCTTGTCATGTTTTTGGTATTCCATACTGTGCCATCAACAGGTGGACCTTCGGCAATGATTGCGCTTTTTTGGGTTGCACCGGAATGCGTCAAGTCGCGCCAAAGTTGTGGGGCGACCCACGTGAACGGAGGACCCAAATCCTTGGCAACTGAACAACCTGGCTTCCGTTTTCTTGCCGATAAATTATCCTCCATCACATGGATGGCTTCTGCGCTCATCAACAAACGGTCCAAGATACACCTGCGCTCCGGGTCTGTTTGGCGACCTTGCTCGCCTTTACCTTCCACCGCTCTGACTATTCGATGGTTTGCTCGATAGAACGTGATTTGGAGGGGACGTTGGACGAGATGGTCGTACGGGCGAACCTTGATCGCGAGCTCAAAGAAGCATTACGCGACCAAGTTGGAAAAGCTGAACTCGTCTGGTGGCTATCTTTGGAGCAACATGTGCGATCACACATTGGATGCCGTGCAGTGTTTCATCGCTTGGCCCTTATCCACGCAAAGGTCGAGTTCGCGCATGTGCCCACTTGCGACCGAGAGTATCTTTGCCCTTGGGTTTATCTCTACGCACTCACAAATCAGTTTAGACAGATAGCGTTGTCGCCAAAGAATACTCTTTGCGTTCGATGATCTCGTCGTTGCGAGGTTCAAATTGAGAGCAATGCCGCTCAAGAGGTTTGCGGATGGTCGATAGATGAAATCCAGCATCACAGCATCACCAGCGTAACCCCTTGGTTTGTTCGTGGCTCTGGCTGTGTATGGATCCAGCATAAGCGCGGAAGCTAACCGATGCTGCCCGCAGATCTCCGCTAGCTCATTATTCGACCAACCTGACGCCAAGGCTTGGTTGAGTTTGATGCAGAGCTTGTCAATGGCAACGAAAGTCGCCTCCTGGTCGGATCCAAGGATGACTTCCAGCACGGCATCGAGTGTCGAGACGATCTGATCCGAGGATTGTCGTGAAAGATCACCTTGGAGTTCTGCGCGCATGTTTCCTATCCGAACGGACGTAGCCTCAAGCTGCCGCCGCCAAGCGTCACGCAGTTCAAGAAGCCCCTTGCGACAACGTTGAACTGAACGAACGCCGTTCGTTGGCAGCACTCCTATTTTTTATGTCCTGCCAGGTTTGGTTCATCGCCCAAATGGGCTACGCCTCCGGAGTTTTTGGTATCAGCTGACGATCAGGCTTGGGTTTTACCCATTGGAGGGACCGTCACCTTTAGCGGCTTCATTCAAGTCACATCAGGATCTTTGCCCACTCGGTTACCGGCTCGCGGTCCGTTCGTAGACTGTTTTCGGGGCGAGTTTTGTCTTCAAGACCAATGGCAATGCCGCAAACGAGAATTTCTGAACTGGGCATTCCGACGATTGGACGGATTTCCGCGTGGTAAGGTGCAAAGGCTGCTTGCGCACATGTTGCAAGGCCGCGGGCTTCAGCAGCCAACAGAACGTTTTGGATAAACATGCCAAGATCAAGCCAAGAACCGACCTCAAGCCGACGGTCAATGCAAACAAGAATACCGACCGGTGCGTCAAAGAACCTGAAGTTGCGATCGAACTGCGCCCGCATCCGTTGGACGTCTCGCCTTTCAATGCCCAACAAGGCGTACAAGGCCGCGCCGAGTGCTCTTCGCCTGGAAAGAAAGGGTTCGACAAAGCGTTTGGGATAGTACCGATATTCGTCCCAGGCGACCCGCTCGGGACGGATGCCAGAAGCCGCTATCGCTGCCGCGATTTCCGTGATCATGGGTTTTCCCACCGCGTACACTTTCCACGGCTGGATGTTTGTCCCTGATGGCGCGCGCGCGGCCACCTCCAAGATTTCGATGATCTTTTTTGAGTCTATGGGATCAGGGCGGAAGGCCCGTACCGATCTTCGGTCACGGATCACGCCGTCCACGACGCCTGCCACGAAACCAGCCGCCCGATCGCGCCGCACGTCTTCGTTCATGGTGTACTCCTACGTCTTGGGGCGTCCGGCTCGCGGTCGGAGGTTGCTTGCCCGCTAGCTCATCTCGGCAATCGCCTTCTCACGTGCTCGCGTCGCGATTTCGACGAACTGCGTGATCTGCTCTTGCGAATGATCCGCCATAACTTGGAGACGCCAGCGACACGTGTTCTTTGAGACGGCTGGATACTCGACAAGATTTACAATGCCCCCATTTTCCAGCGTGTGTTTGGTGATCAACCGTGAAATTGCATTGTCGCCGAGTATCACCGGGACGATTGCACTTTCCTTGCCAAGGATCTCAAATCCGTTTTGGCGCAGCAAACTGCGCAGATGCACAACGTTGCGCATTAGGCGGCGGCGCCGCTCCGCCCCTTCCGTAGACGCCACGATGTCGAAGCATTTCGATACGATCGCCGCGTTTACCGGGGACATTGCGTTTGAAAAAGTGTGTGGCCCGCAGGTGTAGCGGATGCCGAGCTTCAACTCGG
>CAYODE010000300.1:0-3634 GCA_964402685.1 uncultured Aestuariivita sp.
AAAGTCCGGACCGACAGCAGCCCAACAGGTCTGTGTGGCTGACATCACTTGCGCGATATTCACCCGATGCACAGTCACCTGCCCGCGACGGGCAGCGCGAGTCACCGAAATCCAGTCGCGGGCGCGCATGTGGGCGAGTTCACGTTTCGCGGTGCGCTCCGTCACGGCCCATAGTTGGCCAAGCTCACGGATACCGACACAGAACGTCTCGGTCTTCCAACTCAGCCGCGCCGTGATCACCAGCGCAAGCCGTTGGGCCAGCCGCCCATCGACACCTTTGTCATGCGCGGCCAATGACAGCAGTGCTGTCAATATGTCATACTTCAACGCGGCCGCACGGGGGCCGGTTGCTTTCGCGTATTGCATTCCTGCTCTCCGGATGGGCTGATCACAGCCGACATTCCACTGCAACAGTGCCGGGAATTTGCTCCCTGTTTCTACCGTCACAACGCTTTTTCAAGCCTCGATCGGATTAGCGTTGGATTTCATTGAATTGTCAAGATTCGTTTACCGCACCGCACGCCCCACCCCCTTCAAAAAGAAAAGAATAGGTATTTTATTGGTATTAGAGGACATTCAGAGTGTCCCCCTATCAAGGCCATATGTCCCCCCAACAGGTGGTATGGCCGCAAGCGTGTCCCCCCAATATGCGCCAATCAGGCCTGCGATTCCCTTGCCGAGCACGACGGAACCGATTCGGTGTGGCAGAGGACGCGATGCCCTTTATGCATAGGCCTTGCGGGCTGGCGCGCAATGCGCCTTTCGATGATATCGCAGATAGACAAAAACCCCAAATTCAGCGTATTTAGAAGAAAGAGCAGAAATAGCGTCCGGACAAAAACATGTTTACGCATCAAGACCTCAATGAACTTCAGACCCGTTCCCTGAAAATGCAGAGCTGGATCCGCGAGCAGACTTTCTCGCCTGAAAGCGAAAAAGTGCTGCGGCGGTTCTCGTCCTGGGAAGTGTCGGAACTGATCCTTGGGATGAACCAGTCTACGTTCCGCGGGCGGCTGGCAGCGGACCCGACCTTCCCCGCGGGGAAGGTCGAACCCGACGGACGACAGCGCTGGTTCTCACTTGAAGAGGTCAACACGCTGCGGCGCAAGCTGAAGGTCAAGGGCAAGAACCTGATGCCCGAGCGTCCCAAGGGCCGCGCTTTCCGGACGGCCATTGCGAATTTCAAAGGGGGTGCTGGGAAATCGACCGTGGCGCTGCACTTTGCGCACGCAGCAGCACTTGACGGTTACCGCGTGCTGGTCGTCGACTTTGACCCGCAAGCCACGCTCTCGCATTCCATGGGCCTCACTGATGTGAGCGAGGAACAGACGGTCTGGGGGATCATGGCCCGGGATCTCATCAACGAAACCGACCGGATGAACGAAACGCCCGTGGCGGCCGAAAGCGGCACCGCCCTGCCCCGGCGCAGCATTCCCGCCTCGATCCGCGACATGGGTCTTCAGGATCTGCGGATCGGTGATTTTGTCCGGCCAACCAACTGGCCGACGATCGACATTATTCCCTCATGCGCCAATGCAGCCTTTGTCGAGTTCGCGAGCGCCCAATACCGTCACCTGAACCCCGAGTGGTCATTCTTTGCAGCGGTGTCGCGCTATCTGGATGCCCTGCCGGACGACGAATGGGATCTGATCTTTTTCGATTGCCCGCCTGCGATTGGGTATCAATCCATGAACGCTGTCTTTGCCGCGGACATGCTCTGCATCCCATCCGGCCCGGGCTATTGGGAGTATGACAGCACAACATCCTTTATCGGTCAGCTGGCCGAAGCGCTGGAAGACCTGTCCGACGGTTTCGGAAAAACCTTCCCCGCGGGGAAGGTTTCTCTGCCAAAGGTGTTTGCCGACATCCGGTTTCTGCTGACAAGGTTCGAGCAAGGCAACGATCTGCACCGCGCGATGTTCGAGGCCTTTGGTAAGGTTTTCGGCGACAGACTTGCGCAGCACCCGATCGAAAGCACCCGCGCGGTGGAACAGTCCAATCGGTTTCTCAGCTCGGTCTACGAAATCGACTATCGCGATATGACCCGCGAAACCTGGCGTCGTGCACGCGCGACCTTTGATCAGGCATGGAAGGAACATCATGCCAATATGCTGAGCGCATGGCATGAGATGGCCGCGGATGAGGCGGGTGAAAACCTTCCCCGCGGGGAAGAAATGACAGGATGAGGCAGCCGACATGAGCCGCAAAAGACGTATGTTCGATATTGAAATGCCCGAAGAGCCAACGGCGCAAGAGCCACGCGTCAGCAGCCTTGACCCGGGCACAAAACGCCGTGGCCCGATGGCCAGCGCCATTTCTGAAAACGCAGGTGCATTGAACGCGCGGGCAGAAGCAGAGGCAAAAATTCGCGCCGAGAATGACGCGCTTGCCCATGAATATGTGGCGCTGAAGCGGGCAGGGCTGGTGATCCGCCCTGTGGCACTTGATGACGTGTTGACGACAGCTTTGGTGCGCGACCGCAAGGGCGGACCGGATACAGATCTTCCCGAACTTGTCACATCGATCCGTGAAGTTGGCCTGTCCAACCCGATCCGCGTCGAGGCGCGCGATGATGGCAAATATGAACTGATCCAAGGCTTCCGGCGTCTGTCTGCATACCGTGAACTGGCAAAGGATGATCCAGAGACTTACGGCCTTATCCCGGCTGTGATCCTTCCCCACGGGGAAGATTTGGCGTCGCTCTATCGTCAGATGGTGGATGAAAACCTGATCCGCAAAGATATCTCATTCGCTGAAATGGCCCTGACCGCCCAGGCCTATGCGGCCGATCCCAGCACGGCGCCCAATGATGTCGATCGCGCGGTGAAAGAGCTTTTCCATTCGGCCAATTATTCCAAACGCAGCTACATTCGTGCTTTTGCAAAGCTGATGGATGTGTTGGGAAGTTTCCTGATCTATCCCGAAGCGATTTCGCGCAATCTTGGCCTGGCCTTGGCAAAGCGTATCGAAGAGGACGAGACAACCGTCCGAGAAGTGCGGGCAGGGCTGGCAAAGCGGCCAGACCGGACTGCCGCGCAAGAGATTGCCGTGCTGCGCGCTGTTCTCGAAGCGGAACCTGCGGTGGCGGCTGCGCCGAAAGCGGTATTGCCATCCGGCAACACATCGCGCCGGCCTCGCACGACATTTGAATTCGGGCAGGGCGCGCGGCGCGTGAAATGTGTTGCTGGTGTCGGGCAATTGACGCTCAAGCTCGACCGGGATTTGACAGCCGTGGACCGCAAGAAGCTGGAGCATGGGATCGCGCGGTTGTTGGATTCGCTTGATTAACCCAACAGGTCCGTCGCGGGGTTCTCTGCGATATCCACATCGTCGTAATACTTCTGCGCCTGTGCGAGGCTGCGGTGTAGGCTCAGCCGCATGGCGGCCTGAATGGGCGCGCCATCCAATGCTGCTTGCGTCAGAAAGCCTGAGCGTAGCCCGTGGGGTGTCGCGAACCCCTTCGGGAAGCCTGCAGCCTCCAGCCGGTTCTGCACGATCTGGTAGATGCCATCAGGCGAGAGCCGTCGCTCCAACGGGTCGTCATTGCGGTTGATGGGGCGGAAGAGCGGGCCATCGTCGATCCCGCCGACTTCGATCCAGAAAGCCAGCGCCTCGGCCGCGCGGCCCTTGAGGA
>CAYODE010000301.1:0-3633 GCA_964402685.1 uncultured Aestuariivita sp.
GGTTGTTCCGTGTGGGAAACGCGACTATCCGCGATGTCGTTGACAAACGACCACTTCACTTGATTGATTCAAAAATTATCAATATTATCAATAGGATAGAATCGCATGTTGTTTCGACTTAAGACAATCATCACAATAGCTGCGTTGGTTGCTTCTGCCAGCGCGGGATTGGCCTTCGTTGTGGACGAGGATGTCGAAGCAAATCGTGACGCGGTGCGTGCCGCCCAAACCCAACTAAATGATCTCGGGTTCGACGCGGGCAGCCCCGATGGCTTGTTCGGGCGTGGGACTCAAGGCGCCATAGAAGCCTTCTTTTCTCGTTTCGGAGGATCAATTGAGCCGGGATTGACCAATGAGGGCTTGGCACTCATCGCTGACGTTCACAACGGACGCTTCGGGTCGGTATTTGACGCCGGCGCAACGGTGACCCCCGAAGGTCGCCTGATCACGAACCTCTTTGGTGTCACCGACATCCAAAGCCATTCCCCGGATTGCACGGGGTGCAATGTCACAAACATGCTGCTCGGTGCAGGCGATTTAAACGGCGACGGCGCCGATGAGGCGGTGATGCATCAGCATGCTACTGACGGAAATTTCGATGTGATCGATTTTGCCACTCCTCTCGCAATTTTCTCTGGAACACCGGGTAGCATCCGCCCTAGCCGCAACCCCGATTTTCTGCCCGTTGATATGCCTCGACGCGTTCATGCCCGCGAGGCCGTCTTCGCCGACTTCAATGGGGATGGCGTTACGGACCTTTTCGTAGCTGCGCACGGGTTAGATGCACCGCCTTTCCCGGGTGAACAGAATGTCCTGCTTCTGTCCGGACCTGACAGGCTCGTCGACGTCAGCATGACCCACCTTCCCATTTTGAACGATATGGCACATGGCGCCGACGCCTCCGATATTGATGGTGACGGAGACATCGACATCTTCGTAGTTACAAACGAAGGCGAGACCCGAACCCTACCGTATTTGTTGCGCAACGACGGCAACGGTAGCTTTTCAAGAGTCGAAGCCAACGAAATCATGGACATGGAGATTGTCGATTTCTATGCCACTGGGCGTAGCTTCTTAGCTGAATACTCGACCGTGCGCATCGCAGATGTGAACGGAGACGATGCGCCCGACATGCTTTTGCTGGCGCGAGGCGAAGAGCCAAGCCCTGCAGGGGCCCGTGCGCCCATAAAAAACTCGATCATCCTGTTAAATGATGGCACCGGGTACTTTCCGACTGAAACTGTGATTGAATTGCCGACTGACAGGTGGGGCGAACGCACCTTTACCAATGATGCCGAAGTGATTGACCTGGATGGCAACGGAGAGCTTGACCTTATCCTGACCCAGTCAACAAGGCCGCGAAACGAGAGTTGGCAAGGACACTATCTTCAGGTCTTGATGCAAGAAGATGGTACTTTTTTCGACCGGACACATGAACGGCTTTGGAGCCAAGGCTATAACGTTGCGCTTGAGCGACTGAACTTTGCAGACAAGACCCGTCTTGCAGACTTTGACGGGGACGGCGATTTGGACTTGGTGACAAGTACGCTTGCCCCTGCCTATCGGGACGAGATCGGTGATCAAGCAATCACTATTGGGCTCAACGACGGGACTGGCCGATTTCTTGCGGTGAACCCCGACTACATATCTGAGGGTAGAGGCGACGACAGGGGCTATCGTGCGCGCGGACAGTTAATTGGTGATTTTGATGGTGACGGAATTGGAGAGTTTCTCTCGTATCAGCTTCGCGGCGAATATGAGGATGGCCCTGACAGGACATTTGGAGCGGTCTTGTATATTCGGGAAGCACCGTCGCAACGTTGATTTGCGTGTCTATTCAAATCAACTCGCGACATAGCTTTCCGCCCAAAACCTTCGGTTTTGGATAAACGGTCATTAGAGAATGCCGGAGTTTAAAAGCTAAGGAGTCTCTCGGTAGTATGGCGGGCGTCGGCTTTTTGGTGTCACGCTTGTACCGCTGAGCCTTCGTACAGCGATGGCTCTGCAATGCACTCGAAGTGACTGTCGGGAATGCGGGCTGCAACCGCAGGACCCTGTGCAGGCGACTGGGGACAGGTTTGGCCCGAGAGAGGCGCTTGAATCAGCGTCTCAGAGCCGTGTTGCATTACAGCAGCGAACGGCTGCCTAGAGCCCAACTTGCTTATTCGTTAGGACGCAGCGAATGTCCGCTTGGATGCTTGGCTGAGTGCAAACGTCTCAGGTTGCCGAAGGCCGGGGAATCCCTGCCGCCGAGGACAGCGGGAACCACTTTCGGAAGCCCTTGCACACAGCGGCCTCACCGACAATCAAAAGCCGCTCGGTCTCAAGCGCGGCGCGCAGCGGGATGTCTCCCATCCAGACGCCGACAAGATCACGCAGGGTGGACGTGATGTAGGCTGATACATCCTTCCCCGGGTCCTGAAAGCAAAGGTCGCGCCTGTTGCCGTCACAAATGATCCACCATTTGTCGTACTCTTCGAGATCGGAAAAGCGGAACTGCAACACCGTCTCGCCTCCTGGCAATTCACCAGCCACAAGGTTCCGCTCGACATCAAGCATCAGAAGCGCCACGTCGAGATCATCATCTGCCAGTTCTTCACGCGCCCACCGCATGCCCCATACGACAAGTGACTCGACCACGGGAGCCAGTTCCTTTCCCGCCGGAGTGAGTTGATAGCTATGGCCGCGCTGCCCGCTGATCGCGCGCTTTGTGATGGCGCCAGCTGCTTCCAACTCCTTCAAGCGGGTATTCAACACTGTCGGTGAAATGCGCGGCATCGCCTGCTGAAGTTTTGAAAAGCGTGAGTTGCCGAGCAAGAGTTCGCGCACGATGAGAAGTGTCCAGGTGTTTCCCAACACCTCGGCAGCTTTTGCGACCGGGCAGAATTGTCCGTACCGCACGACGATCTCCGTTAACTACGTAAAACGTAGTCGTCTTCTACGCCTCTGAAAGTAGTAAGGCAAGGCGCGCTGCGGTTAGCTCGGTGTATCAACCAAACCAAGGAGCTAATCCCATGAAGGAATTTTTTATCAGTCTGCTGAAAGTGGCGGGCATCACCTTTCTTCGGTTCCGGCCGGTGCCGCGTGTCTGGTGCGTCTGGCTGGTCGCCGTAAATCTGTCATGCCTTTTCTTTATCCGACACGCCGAAGCACAGGTTGTCCTCGCCGTCTCGCTCGTTGCGGTTCTGCTTCAGGCAGCCATACATCAACGTGTCGGATTTGTTCGCCTGCTAGGCGTTGCCCACATTCTTTGGATCCCAATGCTTGCCTGGTTGGCCGCACGATTTCATACACTCGTTGACGACCCTGGCCTGCAAGTGTGGATTGTTGCACTGATCATGACGAACGTGATTTCTTTGATCGTGGATGGGATCGATGTCACCCGCTTCCTCCGTGGCGAACGTCAACCGCACTACAGGTGGAGCTAGTGAGCCGGCTGCAACAAAGCGGACATAGCGAATGTGTCCGCTTTGTCCGCAATGCGGTCGTTGGCTCTAATCGCAGCGATCGACGGCAGAACTCAAAGCTGACGAATAGTCTTGCCAAGCATTCCCGGCTGTACTCGTCGATGATGTTCATCGTCCGGAACGCCTTCCCGTCGTCAGTCCGACAATGCACGAAGTCGTAGGACCA
>CAYODE010000302.1:0-3618 GCA_964402685.1 uncultured Aestuariivita sp.
TGGCCAAGAAAACGGTGTGACCAACATCGTGAACGCGTCGTTGTATCAGCACCAGAAATACGTCTCCCTCGATGGTCACGTCTTCAGCTGGCACGCCTATCTGATGTCGGATTCCTTCTTCAACGGTCTGACAGAAGACGAACAAACGGCTGTGAGCCAGTGCGTCGAAATCTCCAAAACGATCCACCGTGGCATGACAGCGGCGCAAGATGCGAACGCAACTGCGATCCTGTCTGACAAGGGGATGGAAGTTGTTCCGGTCTCCCCCGAACAAAAAGCCCTTTTCCGCGAAGCGGCCCAACCTGCAGTGCGTGAATTCGTCGTCGGTGAAATCGGCGCGGAATGGCCAGATCGTCTGGATGCAGCAGTCGCTGCGTATCGCGGTCAATGATCTGAAACGAGGGTCGCGTCATGCCTATCCAAACCGTTGCCGTCCTTGAACCAGGCTATGCGGACTACCGCGCCGAAGAGAAAATTCTCGGTGGCCTGAATACGCGGATTGTCCCGGTAGGGGAACAGGCGGACGCGGCCTCGTCTTTGCGGGATCTGGATCCCGTCGCGGTTATGGTGCGCGAGCGTGCCATAACCAGTTCCGAGATCGATGTGTGCCCGAACCTTAAGATCATCGTCCGCTATGGGGTGGGTGTGGATAACATCGATCTCGACACAGCCCGCGACCGGGGGGTGTATGTCGCCAATGTTCCTGACTACGGCGCCGAACATGAGGTCAGCGAACACGCGGTCGCGCTCTATCTTGCTGTGCAAAGACGGATTCCAACCCGTGATCGATTGGTTCGCGACGGGCAATGGGGGATTGGCCAAAGCGCGATGATCCCCAATCGCCAAAACGCAGTTTTGGGTTTGATTGGCTGCGGTCGCATCGGTCTTTTTGCGGCGCGTAAATTCCGTGCATTGGGGTTCGAGACGGTACTGGTCTTCGATCCATTCCTGGATCCGGACGAGGCACGCGGATCCGACCTGACACTGGTGGATTTGGACACACTCTGCCAGCAATCCGATGTGATCAGTCTGCATGCGCCGCTAACCGATGAGACGCGGCATATCCTCGATGCACGCCGCATCGAGTTGATGAAACCCACCTCTATCCTTGTGAATGTCTCGCGAGGCGGGCTGGTGGATGAGCACGCTTTGGCGCGTGCTTTGCAAGACGGGCAGCTGTTCGGTGCCGGTGTCGATGTGTTCGAAACTGAACCGTTGGAACAGGAAAACCCGCTATTGGACACGCCGAACACGGTGCTCAGCGATCATACGGCTTGGTATTCGGAACGGTCGGTTTCAGTGTTGCAGAACAACGCGGCCACGGAAATCAGCCGAGTATTAAACGGCCAACCACCCTTGCATTGGGTGAACCGATGGTAGCAACGCGCTTGATCAAAGTTCTGCGGGACATACGCGTCGTGCCCGTGATCCGCGAAGCAGATCCCGAGGTGGCTTTGACCGCGTCGCGCGAACTGGTTGCAGCGGGCGCGCGGGCCCTTGAAATCACGTTCACCACGCCGCAGGCGGATGAGGTCTTGGCGACGCTGAAACGGGAATACCCGCACCTTCTGATTGGGGCCGGTACGTTAAACACCGCGCAAGAAACGATGAAAGCACTATTGGCGGACGCCGATTTCTATGTCTCCCCTTGCTGGTGCACGCCTGTGTCCGAGGAAGTCATCAACGCGAACAAAGCCTATCTGCCTGGCGCCGCAACACCGGGAGAGGCTTGGCATCATTGGCAATCGGGCGCGGCCCTGGTCAAAGTCTTTCCCGCAAAATCCGTGGGTGGCCCCGGGTTTCTGAAATCCCTGGTTTCTGTCTTTCCCGAGATCCCGTTCATGCCCACAGGCGGCATCAGCATGACTGATGCGGATCAGTACCTGGCCGCAGGCGCAGCGTGCGTCGGCATGGGTGGCAAGTTGATCCCGTCCGACGATTTTGCCGCGGGTCGTTTGGATCAGGCCCGCTTATCCATTCGTGCCGCGTTCAACGAACTCGGCCTAACCCCTAAACAAAAGGAAGAAATATGACATTCGAAGAGCTCATCGAAGGTTTTCGCGGTGTAGCGACAGCATCGGTTGCCGACGCGGTTGACAAAATCTCTGGAAAGTCCGGATTGCTGAACCACGAAATCCGCCCGCGCATCAATGAAAACAAGATCGTTGGCCCCGCTGTCACTGTCTTGGAAGGCCCCACGGACGAATTCGTTCCACCCCAACACGCGCTGGATGCGATTGATGAGGCTGATGCGGGTTCCGTCATCGTGATCTCAACCAACGGCACTGTAGACGTAGCTGTTTGGGGTGGTCTGATGGCGGCGGGTGCTGTTGCCAACAAACATGAGGCAGCGGTTCTGGACGGTGGTGTGCGCGACATCGTTGAGATCAAGCGTGATTACGACTTCCCGGTCTATTCCCGCACGGTCTGTGCTGGTACAACGCTGGGACGGGCCAAAACGCTGGCCAGCAATGTCGAGGTCGAGATGGGCGGCGTGATCGTGCATCCCGGCGACATCATGGTCGGTGACATCGACGGCGTCGTCTGTGTCCCACGGGATCACGCAGAAGCCGTGCTCGAGATGTCGCGAGAAATCGACGAACGCGAAGCCGAGCAAGCCAAGCTCATTATCGAAAACGGCTCCCTCCGCGAAGGGCTCGCCAAATACGGTCGGATCTGACCGGTTTTTGCGCGGGCAAGGTACGGCCATACCCCACCCGCGCCCAACACTCAGCTAGGAGGTAACTATGCTGAAGAAGATCCTCAACTCAGTGGCCCTTGCCGCTGTATTGGTCACTCCAGCCGTCGCGCAGGACGGTCTTGAAGTGGTCGCAGAATGGAATAGTCTGCCCTACGCTGTCAAAGACGAGGCTGTTAAAGCCGCGTGGGAAGCCAGTGAGATATACGGCAAAGCCCTGATCCAAGGGACAAAAGTCGATAGCCAAGGCAACATCTATGTGTCCACGGCCCGTTGGGGCGGACCAGAGATCCCATCCACTGTTTCAAAGCTCGTGCGCGATGGCGACACTTGGCAGTTGGAGGCCTATCCGTCCGAAGAGATGAACAACATGAGCAATCCCGATGGTCTGAAGGCCGTGCTGGGGTTCGAGATTGACCGCAACGATGTGATGTGGATCCTCGACCAAGGTCATGTTGCCGGCCCACCGTTTGAGGACGGGGACGCCAAACTGGTTTTGTGGGATCTCAAGACCAATACCGAGGTGCAGCGTTACATCTTTTCCGCCGATGAAGCGGATCGTCAGTGTTCCTTCCTAAACGACTTGGCCGTCGATAACGACACAGGGTTCGCCTATATCGCGGACAGCGGTATTTTCTGCGATCCGCTGCATGGCGGTTTGATCGTGTACGATTCCAACGCCAACACCGCTCGGCGCATTCTGGATCAGCACAAGTTCACCAATAACGAGCCGAACTTTTTCTTCAACATAGATGATCGACCCGTTCTGAAAAACGGCGGGATGCAAACCGGTGCCGATGGCATCGCGTTGGCCGGCGACAAGGAAACGCTCTACTGGACGAACCTGACGGGTAACAAGCTCTATAGCCTGCCCACCAAGATCCTGCGCGATTTTGAAACCAGCGAAACCGTGATCGAAA
>CAYODE010000303.1:0-3572 GCA_964402685.1 uncultured Aestuariivita sp.
CAACGGCACGCAGCGTTTCGCACCACTGAACTCGTGGCCAGATAACGGAAACCTAGACAAGGCACGCCGCCTGCTGTGGCCGATCAAGCAGAAATACGGCAACCAGATCTCCTGGGCGGATCTTATGATCCTCGCAGGCAACGCTGCGATTGAATCCATGGGCGGCAAGACCTTTGGCTTTGGTGGCGGTCGCCAAGACGTCTGGGAGCCCGAGGAAGACATCTCTTGGGGCGACGAAACCGAATGGTTGGGCGACAATCGCTACAGCGGTGATCGCGACCTCGCCAATCCATTGGCTGCGGTTCAAATGGGTCTGATCTATGTGAATCCCGAAGGTCCAAACGGAAACCCTGATCCGGTCGCATCGGGACGCGATATCCGCGAAACCTTTGCCCGTATGGCGATGAACGACTATGAAACCGTCGCGCTGACAGCAGGCGGCCATACCTTCGGCAAAATGCACGGTGCAGGCGATCCAGCCCATGTCGGCGCAGAACCCGAAGGGGCCCCGATCGAAGAAATGGGCTTGGGTTGGAAATCCACCTATGGCAGCGGCAAGGGCCGCGACGCGATCACCTCCGGTCTTGAAGGGGCGTGGACGCCAAATCCGATTGCCTGGGACAACGGATATTTTGAGGTGCTCTTCAAATATGACTGGGAGCTGACGAAAACGCCGGCAGGCGCGCATATCTTCACACCGAAAGATCTGGACGAAGCCGACATGGCGCCCGATCCAGAAGATCCCTCGAAGAAAGTGCCGATCTTCATGACGACCGCCGACATGGCGATGCGCATGGACCCGGCATACGAGAAGATCTCACGCCACTTCCTGGAAAACCCCGAAGAGTTCCAGGACGCCTTTGCCCGCGCATGGTTCAAACTGTGCCACCGCGACATGGGGCCAAAAGTGCTCTATCGCGGCCCTGAAGTGCCCGAAGAAGATCTGATCTGGCAAGACCCGATCCCGGCAGTTGACCACCCGCTGGTGAGCGACGCAGATGTCGCCGATCTCAAGGCGAAGATCCTCGCCACCGGTTTGAGCGTGCAAGAACTCGTCGGCGCGGCCTGGGCCTCGGCCTCCTCGTTCCGTGGATCTGACAAGCGCGGTGGGGCCAACGGTGCCCGTGTGCGTCTCGCACCGCAGAAAGACTGGGCCGCCAACCAACCAGAGCAACTGGCCAAAGTGCTAGCGGCGCTGGAAGGTGTGATGGCGGACTTCAACGCGGGCGGCGATACCAAAGTATCGCTGGCGGATCTGATCGTCCTGGGCGGCAACGCCGCGATCGAACAGGCTGCAAAGGCCGCAGGACATGACGTGACTGTTCCCTTCACACCGGGTCGCATGGACGCCAGTGAAGAGCAAACTGACGCCGAAAGCTTTGAGCCGATGGAGCCGCACGCAGATGGCTTCCGCAACTATCAGGCGCAGAAGTTCTCGACCTCGCCCGAGGAAATGCTGGTCGATAAAGCACAGCTGCTAACACTATCTGCACCGGAAATGACGGTGCTGGTGGGCGGCATGCGCGCGCTCGACGCCAACACTGGCGGATCCAAGCATGGCGTCTTCACCGATGCGCCTGGCACACTGACGAACGACTTCTTTGTCAATGTCACCGACATGAGCACCGAGTGGAAACCGTCCGAGGCAGATGGCGACATCTACGAAGGGCGCGACCGCGCCACGGGTGATCTGAAATGGACCGGCACGCGCGTTGACCTCGTTTTCGGCTCCAACTCGCAACTGCGCGCGCTGTCTGAGCTTTATGCCCAGGGTGACTCGAAAGAGAAGTTCGTCACAGACTTCGTCGCAGCCTGGACCAAGGTGATGAACGCAGATCGTTTCGACATCGCGTAACGCACTAATTGAACACAAAAGGGCGCGGATCCACTAACGGGTCCGCGCCCTTTTTCTTTGGCATGTGGCGCTCCGCGGTTAACCCCCGTGCCGGTGCAAGGTCACCAGACGCGCGCCCAGCATCAGGCAAAAGCTGATCACAGCCGCAGCCTCAACTCCCAGCAACGGGTCAAGCATCAGAAAAATCGCACCTCCGCCAAGGGAGATTGAGGCATAAAGATCCTCCTTCAAAATGCTGGGCGTCACATTGCTCAGAACATCGCGGATCATGCCTCCCACCGTGCCGGTGACACAGCCAATGATGATGGCAATCAACCAGCCCGTTTCCATCTGATCTGCGATCGACACACCAATGAGTGTAAAGAGCGCAAGGCCCACCGCATCCAGCCGCATCAGAAGCGTGTGCCGCTGTCCTTCACCCGACGGCATGCGCAAGCCGACAAAGAACATGATCAGCGCCACGGGTATGATTGTGTACACAAACACGGGATCCTTGATCCAAAACACCGGGAACCGGCCCAGAAACAAATCCCGCATCGTGCCCCCGCCCAGCGCTGTCGCAAAGGCCAGAACGGTGGCCCCGAACGGATCCATCTGATGACGCGCAGCTTGTAAAGCGGCGGAGGCCGCCAGAACCGCCGAGGCTAGGTAGCCCAGCAGTAGCACCCCTTGCGTAAGGGAGGTTAAAACCCCGTCCGGGATCATGTGTAGGCGGCAGTCACGATGATTTCGACCTTCAGCACGTCGCGGGCGAGTTTGGCCTCCCCACAGGCGCGCGCCGGTGCGTGTCCTTCGGGCACCCAAGCATCCCACACCGCATTCATCTCGGCGAAATCATTCATATCGGCCAGCCAAATGACCGCCTGCAGCATCTGTTCTTTCGATGATCCAGCTTTCTTCAAAAGAGCATCGATACGCGAGAGGCAATCGCGGGTCTGGTCGGCCACCGTCTCCCCTTCCCCGACCTGCCCGCACAAATAGGCAGTACCGTTGTGCTTGACGATCTTGCTCATCCGAGCGCTGGTGTCGATGCGGGTGATCATATCTCTTGGCCTCAACTTGAACGTGGTTTTGGGCATGCTAAGCCATTGATGCACCGGCGCAAGGGCACCCCTTCGGCGTGACGGGTTGTGACGAACTACCCTGAAATTCACAAAAAAGTCGGTGTCTCACCTTGTCAGCAAAAACCCGCATATTAAATGCAACTCATTCGCAATTGCGTTGACAAGATGCGAGTGAATTGCAATAGCAAACACACAGACTGCGCGAACAGGGAGCATTTGAATGTTCAGCACGTTGACAAAATGGACATCCGCCGCCGTGCTGGCAGGCGGTCTGGCCACTCAAGTGGCCGCTGATGAGAAAATGAAAGTCGTAACTACGTTCACCGTAATCGCCGATATCGCGCAGAACGTGGCAGGCGACGCCGCCGAAGTGGTTTCGGTCACCAAGCCCGGTGCCGAAATCCACGGCTATGAACCCACACCGCGCGACATCGTACGCGCCGCGGACGCCGATCTGATCCTGTGGAACGGCATGAACCTGGAACTGTGGTTCGAACAATTCCTGACAAATCTCGACGGCGTTCCTGCCGTGACCGTGTCCGAAGGCATCGATCCCATTTCCATCTCTTCAGGATCTTACGAAGGCAAACCCAATCCTCACGCCTGGATGGGACTGGATAACGCGTTGATTTATATCGACAACATCGCCACCG
>CAYODE010000304.1:0-3553 GCA_964402685.1 uncultured Aestuariivita sp.
TTGCCGCATCGAGCCGATGCTTAGTTCCGCCATCAATGACCAGATCGCATCTGAGTCTGGTTTGCGGACATTGCTGCCATTCCTCTGAAATATGACGTCGGCTTTTTTCTCATTAAAGGTGGAAGATCGACGCGATGATCTTCCAATTGGAAGCAGTCCGCTGAAAAACATAGGTCTGTCGCCATTGGCGGATCACGCTTTCATCCGTGCGCCTCATCGACCACATGCAGACCATGCGGTAAGTGGCATCGCCAATAGGATCAGATAGGACATCGGCGACTGAGAATTCTGCCATGCCTTCGTTTGAATAGGCCTCCAGAACTGTTGAGAAGAAGTCCCTTATCTCTTTTTGATCAAGAAAGACATGCGTCGAGCCGTCGAAGCGGACAGAGAGACATGGTGAATGATAAAAGGCGCTTACCCGATTGACGTCGTAAGCTTCGAAGGCGGCGGTGTATCCTTCAATGAAGGCATCGGCCGAAAAACCATCGCACACGTCGCGGTCCACTCGATGCTAATTTCGCGGCCTTAAGCTTTGGCGATGGCGGTGGCCTCGATCGAAAGCAAAAGGCCCATTGGAAGGTCGACAATCGGAGTAGACCGCGCTGGAGGTTCAACGGGGAAAAACTCTGCAAAGAGCTCGTTGAGGACTGCACGTTCGCCTGCGTCGCCCAGCCAAGTGATGACCTTCACAACGTCACTCATCGATGAATTGGAGCATTCAAGACACCTCATGAGATTTTGGAAGGCCTGCCTTGCTTGCGCTTCAAAGTCTTCTCCGGCTTTGGCTCCCGTTTCCGGGACGATACCAGCCTGTCCTGACACGAAGACAAAGCCTCCAGCCCGGACGACTGTCGAGTAGGCGCCATATGGCTCAGGCATATCCGGATGGTTTACGACCTGCTTTTTCATCGGGGCTCCCCTTCGCTATGGCTCCGAGAAGCCTATGGCGGTCCGGCGCGACCAAGCAATATGAAACCGCAATCGTGTATTGTCAGAAAAGGGCTCCATTTGAGCTTCGGCGGACGGCAGCGGTCTTCCCCCATCTCAGATCAGTCGTTGCTCGCATCTCGCTGCAACTGCTTCATCGAGCCGAACACTCTACAGAAGCTGTTCTTCCCTGTCACGATTCCAAAAGCGATGTAGACTTAGCGTCGCATACGGCTTGGCAAAGCTAGTGCACCACATGAGAACTGCGAACTCCTACCTGTTTGGCGTACAAAAAAACTACCCAATGAACTTCTTCGATTTCCTATCTGGCCTACCGGCGTACTCCAACAACGCAGCATCCGTTAAACGGATGAACAAGCGCCACGCGATGCTGATTGAACCATTTCGGGATCGGATACATGGCAAGCGAGTACTTGATCTGGGCGCACATGATGGACGATGGTCGTTCGCCCTGGCTGCTGCCGGAGCGCGAGAGGTCGTAGGCGTCGAGGCCCGCCAAGAACTGATTGACCGTTTCGATGCGTTCCCGTCGACCCCTTTCAAGAAGAAGGTGCTTCTGAAGAAGGCTGACCTGCATGAATACTTGGACACGGCTACAGCGGACCAAGAGCGTTTTGAAACGGTTGTTCTATTTGGCATATTCTATCACATCATGGATCACTTCCGGGTTTTGCGGCAAACGCGCGACCTCGGCGCCACCACCATTCTCATCGATAGTGAGTTCATCAAGGGCAAGAACCCGATGATCCAACTCGTGATGGAAAAAACCGCCCTGGACATAAACGCTGCGCCGCAGATTCCAGGCCAGGAAATGGCCGTAAAGGGTGTCCCAAGCTTTGTGGCGCTCGATCGGATGGCGGGCGCTCTTGGTATGTCAGTCGAGTGGGTGGATGCCGGTTCCCTTTACGCAGACGCACAGGATGGCGTCAGAGACTACTTCCGTGAGACGCGGATGATCAGGGCGATGTGTGCGTTGACCGTAGAACGTGGAATCAAAAGGGATACGAAGTAGAGTCTATTTGCATTCCCTGGCGAGTTGGTCTTTTCAAAAAGGCTATCTTTGGCCCATCGTCGGGCTTTCCTATCCCTTCCCGTCAGCCGCGAAGGCCTTCGCGACCTCTGCAGCTGCCGACTGACTTGCCGCAATCCTGCGCCCATATCAGCATTCTCCAATGCAGACGTTCGTGTTTCGCGCAGCGAACGACTGCATCGAGCCCATACTCACCAATGCTGCGCCTTGCACGAGTGACTGCTCAAAGAAAAATTCGGCATGGTTTCTAGCCTTAAATGGTCTGACTGATCGGTTGGACTGCCTATAGTCGAATGCAGTTGGACTGAAGCAATACGTCTGATTTATTGTTTGCATGACCAGATGCGTTATACACGGCTTGAGCTAATGGGAATTAGACGGCTTCTCATTTCACTGTCGGGTGGCGGATATCGAGCTGCTCTGTTCAACGCTGGCGTTCTTCGTACACTCAACGAGAAGCGGTATCTCGACCATATCCATGACGCTGGGCCGCGGAATGTTATGGTAAACGCGGTCTCTGGAGGGAGCATACCGGCCGCACTCTGGAGTAAATTCCTCCGTAGCACTGAGTATGAAAATAATCCTTCCGAATTGTATCCCGAGAGAGAGTTGATACGTCTCGTTACAAGTAGTCCATCGCTCTTCGGGCGTTTCAACTGGCATGCAAAGGGATTTTTGTTTGGGGCGCAGACAGCTTGGTACAAACATTTACTTCGTTGGTGGGAATCCATTCCGTGGAAAGAGCATGACTACAAGCATTTCCGCGACAAGAACGGGAATATCTCAGCAGCTTTCTTGGTTCCGGGAGCATCTCAGTACTTTCCTGTGTTCCTGATCGAGACACTTGACTTCAATACCGGACAGGTTTTTTTGTTCTTTGAAGGTGAGTACTTTAGGCCAAACCTCGAGTTCTTTAAGAATGGAGATCGCGGCCTTAAGCGCGACAAGCACGCAACCGCGCACGGCATAGTTTCGGCAACCGCTTTCCCCGTATTTTTTCCTTCAGTTAAACTCGGTAGTTGGACGCTGATGGATGCCGGACTGATCGACAATCAAGGAATCCTCGGATTTCTCCCACTTTTGGCGTTTAGAAGCGACATACTGCTCGGAAAAGACGATGTATGGTACCTGTCGGATGCCGGCCGGAGCATGGTCATCGCTGGCGGCCATCAGGACGATTACGGAGCTGGCAACAGATCAGTTCCACGTCTCACTATGGCGGACAGGGTCTTTCGGCTTACCGGCGACCTCTCACAGCCGATCGTTGTCCAAGCGATCACCAACCTCATTTCCAATGGTCTTGAAACAGACATTGTTGGCGCAAAAATGGATGTCACCAGCCATGATAAACGGCTTTGGGTAGAAGGTGAGCAAATACGCTCACCCCAACAATCAGCGCAGGTCGAAACCTCACTGTCCCCAATGGCGCACAGCGACGCTGCGGCGATAATCGCTCATGGTGCGCAGTGCGCCGCAATTGCCTTTGGTCTGGGCCAGTCTCAAGAGGATGATTTAGTTAGCAGGCTATCTACTCTCACTACGGAAAAGCGGTGAACCAGACATTCGCAAAGT
>CAYODE010000305.1:0-3535 GCA_964402685.1 uncultured Aestuariivita sp.
TGGGTTCCCGGGTCAAATTGGATGCCGCTGCCAATTCGCTCCGTCCGTCGGACGGATGGATTGGCCGCATTATAGATCCGTTCGGACACCCGCTGGATGGGCTGCCCTTGCTTTCAGGTGGATCGAAATGCGCCCTTCAAACAGCGCCACCGCCCGCGGCTGAACGACAGGGATTGGGGTACCGGCTCAATACAGGTTTTGCTGTCCTGAACACGTTTTTACCGATCGTCGCAGGTCAGCGGATCGGTTTATTTGCGGGGTCGGGGGTTGGAAAATCCAACTTGTTGGCGTCGTTGTGCCGGGACATGGATGCAGATGTCGTCGTTGTTGCGATGATCGGCGAACGGGGTCGCGAAGTACGCCAGTTTGTTGATGAGACCCTGGGTCCCGATGGGATGGCGCGGTCTGTGATCGTTGCAGCGACGTCCGATCAATCGGCTTTGATCCGGAGACGATGCGCCTGGTCGGCGATGGCAGTGGCGGAACACTTTCGCGATCTTGGCCAGCGTGTCTTGTTGGTTGCCGATTCCATCACGCGTTTTGCCGAGGCGCATCGGGATGTCGCTCTTGCCACGGGCGAGCTTCCTGCGCTGCGCGGTTACCCTCCGTCGACGGCGCAGATGATTATGTCGCTCTGTGAAAGGGCGGGTCCAGGCGCGAAAGGGCAAGGCAGCATCACAGGTATTTTCTCGGTTCTGGTTGCGGGATCAGACTTCGATGAACCCGTGGCGGATATCCTTCGCGGCGTTCTGGACGGCCACATAATCCTAGATCGCTCCATCGCGGAACGTGGCCGGTATCCGGCAATCAATCTGTCGAAATCCGTATCCCGGAGTCTGCCGGGTGCCGCCAGTCCGGATGAGAATGCCTTGCTACAAGAGGCGCGCAAACTCCTCGGCGCTTATGAGAAATCGGAAACCATGATCAAAGCCGGGCTTTATACTGAGGGATCTGATCCCCAGTTGGATCGCGCCGTGCGCATATGGCCGGACTTGGATGCGTTCATCGGGAAGACAGCGGAGGCTGATATCAGCTCGAGTTTTGACCGTTTGAGACTAATCCTGAGACGGGCTGGTGCAACCTAAGGGCTCCTATGCGCCGTCGTATCGGTTTCAATGCCACCTCAGCGTTGAGACGCTTGCAGCAATGACAAAGCGATGCTGCCGCTTGTGGCACTTGCGCCCAGACTATTAATTTGAGCGCGCGCCAAATACGCTGTTGTGATTTGTGACAGGCGGTCCGGTTTGACCAGCTCTTGCAGCTGGTCCGATCCAAATTGCTGGCGCGCGCGATCCTGCAATTCCGAGTTCTGGCGATCGATGTCGATCTGACCAAAGCTCTCTGGTAAGCCCAGCGCGGTTTCCATCATCTGCCGTAACGGTGGTTGACCCATGATGCGAAACCATTGGGCGTCCTGACTTCCGCCGTCACCGGCGATATTGGCAAGTTCACGTTGTGCGTAAAGCGCGATGCGCATCGACTCATCTTCGGTGCCCACGGCCGCTTCGAATTCCTGGGCTTCATAAAGACCGACGATTCTGTCAGCAAAACCCGGGAACACGGTTTGAGGCAGCTGATTGGGTCCAAACCCAAACGCATCGCTAAAGGCGGCATAGCGATCATCGGCAAGACGGTTGGCCAAAGCATCGCGCGCTTCGGTTCCGTCTTCCAAGATCCGTTGAATGAAGGCCCGGTTATCGACGTCTTCGGACAATCCAAACGCGCCCAGGGCGACAGATAGCAGCCTTCGATCCGCTATCAGATCTTCGGCCGATGTGATCCCGGATATGTTTTCGCTGAAATACTCCGTCTCCCGGTGGATCTGCGGAGAAGAGGTAAACGCTTCAAACTGTGTGTCATAGGTGTTCTGAAGAAAGTTCCATCCGGCAATCCCCGGCAAAGGAACGATAGGCTGATAAGTCATCTGTGTGCCGCGGCCAATAGCCGTTCTTCGCGTGGCAGAAGCGTACGCAGCGCTTTCAAACAGTGGTAGTGGCGATCGTTAACCAAAGCGCTGCTGGCTTCAGCGATAGAGGCGCGGCTATCGGGGTCTTTGAACACTTGGCTCAATTCCTCGATTCGCCGCAACAGAGGGAGCCGGGCATCCTTGGCGGATGAATCCCCTGTGAGAACCAACTGAGCAGCATAGCACACCCGTTTGACAGGCGTATTTGCCTCTTGAGGATGGATCGCGTCGCGCAGCCGCAAGATGTTCGCGTCCGGTGTGACAATCGACAGTTTGCTGCGCCGGTCACCATTTTCGATCACTGCGCCATTGATGAGAACACGTTCCTTGGGGCCCAGCTTCAGCACAAGACCTGTCATCGCATGCCTCCGGACTTCAATCCGCGCATGATGGCAGTGTTAATCTCGATCAGATCGGACGCATCTGTTTTGCGCCCCAATACCTGCCGGGTCTGCGCAAATGTAAACTCAGCCAAATAGAAAATCTGCGCGCGGAGCGCTTGCGGGAGCCCGTTGTGATCAGACGCAACTTCGGTCGCAAAGATCTGCCAGAGTTTTCTGTTCTTTTCCAAGGCATCAACCAGACCCGGAAAGTCGTGTCCCATTCGCTCTTGCGCCTGTTTTAACCTGTGTGTGACACGCGCAATGGCATCGTATTCAAGACTTTTGGGTGTGCGCAAAGGCGCTGTTGCAGGTGCGTAGGCGCGTTGTGCGCGCAATGTGGCGTTCACGTCTGTCTCCCAACATTCTGTTCAGGGTGGATGGTGGGTTGGGGCGCCGGCGCGCCCCAACTCAATGCATTACCGGAAGAGCTGTAAGAGCGTTTGCGGAGCTTGGTTTGCGATGGACAGGGCTTGCACACCCAGCTGTTGCTGCGTTTGCAACGCTTGCAAACGTGCCGAGGCCGCTTCCATGTCGGTGTCGACCAAAGATCCAATGCCTGACTTCATCGCATCAGCAAGTTTGCCGACAAATACTTGCTGGTCTTCCAGGCGTTTGGATGACGCGCCCAGATCTGCCGCCCCGTCGATTGCCACCTGTAAGAATGCTTCGATCTCGCCCAGTGCCGTGGCCGCCGTGGTGGTGTTTGTGATGGCGGTCAAGTTTGTGGCCAGATCGATATCGGCTTCAAAATCAACAGTGGCCACGTCGATTGTCGACAGTGTCGGAGCCGCAGACCCAACCCGGTCGAGCGACGACAAGACTGACAAGCTGGTTGCGCCGTTCCCGTCGACATCAGAGGCCAGAAGGTTGGCACCGTTGAATTGCGCGGCCGAGATGATCGAACCCACTTGCGCCGCCCGCTCAGAGATGTCGTTTTGGATCTTTGCAAAATCAACGTTTTCAGAATTTGCCGACACCGCCAGCGCCTTCATGTCTTCCAGAACATTCACGATCTGGTCGGCAGCGGCAGATGCCACGGCGACGGTCGACTCGCCCAATGCCAGAGCATCGGAGACGGCGTTAAAGCCGGTGACATCGGATTCCATCACACGGGAGATCGCCCAGATCGCCGAGCCTTCCTTGGCGGTCGAAATCTCTTTGCCGGTTGAGATCGCGTTGGTTGTAC
>CAYODE010000306.1:0-3517 GCA_964402685.1 uncultured Aestuariivita sp.
CCGGTCAAAGGCGTGTCGCTGTCGCCGGCAGACTACTGAACTGGTTGGAAACAGCAAAGGACGTCAGCGAGTTCACCAGGTCCAACCTCACCTCAACGAAGGAAAGCCTTCAAGCGATCCTTTCCCAAGCTGAAGCGTGCTTCACGACCAAGTTGCGCGAAACATCGAGAAGTCTGCGTGCGGTTAGACTCTCCCATGAAGAACAGTTCAAAGAAGGGTGCTGGCGTATTGAACGGGAGAGAAATCGGGTCGCTGGCAACTTTCTCAAACCCTCACCCCGAGCATACGAGTATGCAAACATCGGAGCAGAGTGGGTCTCATTCGGAAACCTACTGGAGCGCTCAGAAGATGTAATCGACGCCTTGGCCATCCAGGCCCTAAACGAGGGACGCATACTTGCGGTGCGTACCGAAAACGGACGATCCCAACTGGTCCCCCCCAATGCTTGGAATGAATCATCCAGGTTACGCGCAAAGGACAAAACCGTGAGTTTTTTGCCATCGCGAGACTTGCCTCAAAGTTGGTTGCACCAAACCAAGCAACATCGAGGACAAGAACGGGCAGCGATCCTCGAGACCGTCCGGAAGTTCTTTGAGAAATTGTATCTGGATGCGGCGCCCCATCACGACCAACAAAAGAAAGCTGAGATGATTGATTTCGCCATCAGGGAGTACGGCATTCCTAAGAAGCTTGCACTTGATGCGTGGGAAGCCGCCGCGATCCCAAATTGGAAAAAGAGCGGACGGCGCGGGCTGGGCTAGTCTTCAGAAAATCAAATCATTTATGGAAAGTCAGTCTTGGGCGTTTCATTGCAGGGTCCATGCAAGAGACTTGTAGCACCGAGAAACGAGGTGCTTTGCAATGCTAGAAGACGAAAAGGACTACCTCCTTACCAGGCAGGAAGTTGAGGCGCGCTTTGGAATATCGAAACGTTTCCTTGAGCTGGCTCCCGCGATGAACAAAGGACCGAAGGCCGTTCGGATCGGAAGATCGGTTCGGTATCGAGTCGGCGATATCCGCGATTGGATCAAATGCCATGTCGATGGAGGATCCTGAGATGCAAGGTTTTCCGTTGCGGAAGTGGTGGGCCGTCCAGATCGTCCTTCCTGACGCAAGGATCCCTCGTGGCGCGGCGCTCTTGTTCACGCGGTTAATCGACGGCCACAACAAAAAAACGAACCGCTGCATTCTGAGCTGGAAACGGCTCTTCAGAGATCTGGGCGTTGACGAGCACACGATCCGAAACTGGCGGAGAGGCTTAAAGAGTTCGACCAGCCCTCCGGGGGTGAATTCCGGAGCACACGATACGATTGGCCTCAATCCATTCGGACATCCACCAAGACAGCGGGCAGAGAAACGACATCAAAAAAGGCGACGAATGTCGATTAGCAAGCCCAACGCAAGAGCAGTGGCCTAGCCAGCCAAGACCAACAATTTGAGGACGTCATCATGGAATCCTTCACAGGACGCCAAGTGGAAACTATTGCCAAAACCCTCCTGGGCGAACCGAACCGTAGTCTCTCCAATTTGACCTCGCTTCGTTTCGGCTCGCGCGGATCTCTCGCAGTCGACCTCGCGAAGGGAACGTGGTTCGATCACGAAGCCAATACAGGCGGAGGCTTGATCGATCTGGTCCTACGGGAACGTGGGGGATCGCGAATTGAGGCTCTCTCCTTTCTCGCCAATCATGGCGTTGAGCTCCGCAGCGGCAGACAGGAACGATCTCGGGTCGTTGCAACCTACGACTACCGGGACGAAGGTGGCGCGCTGCTTTACCAAGTGGAGCGTCTCGAGCCAAAGCGGTTCCGGCAAAGGCGCCCCGGTCAGGACGGTAAATGGGTCTACAAGCTGAACGGCGTTCGGCGCGTCTTGTACCGCTTGCCAGAGTTCCTCTCTTCGAACCCAGACGCGATCGTGTTCCTTGTCGAAGGTGAGAAGGACGCCGACGCGTTGCGGGACCTTGGCTTAAGCGCCACCACGAACGCTGGGGGTGCCAACAAGTGGCGAGAAGACTATTCACGGCAACTTGCAGGTCGCCGAGTGGTCATCCTGCCAGACAACGACGATGTCGGGCGCCAGCATGCAAACTCCATCCACGCGTCGCTGGCCAAGCATTGCTCAGACGTCCGAGCTCTTGCGCTCCCAAACCTGCCTCCTAAAGGCGACGTATCAGACTGGATTGCGGCAGGCGGAACGGTCGAGCAACTCTTGAAACTGGCCAAAGACTGCGAGCGGACTTTGCCGGTAGAGGCTGCTGGTAAGCATGTGGCTACGCAAACGCTGCCGGATCGCCAAAGGCGCCCTCTACCGGTACCGCTGTTTCGTGAGGCAGAAAAGCCCCTGCCCTATCCCGTTGAGTGTCTGGGGCCACTAAGGGAACCGGTGGAGGCCATTCAAGCCCTCGCTGAGGCACCAGACGCAATCTGCGCGCACAGCGTCCTTGGCGCTGTCAGTCTGCTCGCGCAAGGGTTGGTCGACGTCGAAACACCGGGCGGGACCGCACCGACGTCACTCGCACTGCTTTCCATCGCGACATCAGGAGAACGGAAATCCGCATGCGACAAGCATGCCCTAGGTGGGATACGACGGTGGGAACGCGCCAATCTGAAGAGTTACGAGAGCCAATTCGCAATCTTCGAAAACGAGATTGAGATCTATGAGGGCAAGAAGAGGGAGATCCTTAAGGGCGCGGATGGCATAGAACGCGACGTCGATCTGGATGCCCTTGAACCTCCGCAAGCGCCTCTCCGCCCCAAAATGCTGGTGGCAGACGCAACCGTCGAAGGCATCGCTCGGCATTTCGACGAAGGGATCCCATCGATGGGACTCTTTACTGACGAGGGGGGTGTATTCCTTGGCGGACATGCGATGAAATCGGAGAACAAGGTCAAAACGTCGAGCATCCTATCCAAGCTTTGGGATGGCGCCGAGTTTGACCGGGTACGAGCCAGTGGGCCTCCGAAGACCTATTCCGGTCGACGTGTGACGACGCACTTCATGATTCAGCCGCAACAGGCGCAAGCCTTTCTCGCGGATGATCAAGTTCGAGACCAAGGTTTGATCAACCGGTTCTTGATAGCAGAACCCGAAAGCCGAATTGGCGATCGACTAGGCTATCCGGAACACGTCATCAGCGAAGCACGCGCGCAGTTGGATGCGTTTCACGCGCGCCTCGACGAGCTCGCTCAGCTTCCTCTCGCCACCACCGAAAACGACGGAAAAGAACTGGAGCCGCGCGTCCTGCGATTGGATGACAGCGCACGCGAACTTGTCATGCAATTCTACCGCAAGGTCGAGATCGCGCAAAAGGTTGACGGCGAGTGCGAGAACATCCGGGGCTTTGCCTCAAAGAGTACTGAGCACGCGATCAGGCTCGCCGGCGTCCTCCAAATCTACGCCGATCCACGCGCTCATCTTATCTGCGCTGATATAATGGCAAACGGGCTTGGCCTGGTTGATTGGTATCTCCAAGAAACCCGGCGGCTGCTCACCAGCTCACCCATCCGAGAACAACTCA
>CAYODE010000307.1:0-3495 GCA_964402685.1 uncultured Aestuariivita sp.
ACGGCTTCCAGCTCGCGCATCGCTTCTTCGAAAGACATCTCGGATACGGGTGTGTCGCTCATTTTGCGGCCTTCATCAGTTCTTCCACATGCGCTCGCGTACTGTCAGCCAGCGCGTTCAGATCATAACCGCCCTCAAGGGTGGACACCAGACGGCCCTCACATAACGCGTCCGCCAGTTTGCATAGTTCAGCTGTCAACCAGGCGAAGTCTTCGGTTTCCCAATTGAGACCTGCGAGAGGATCGTCCTTGTGCGCATCGAATCCTGCAGAGACGATGATCAAGTCTGGCCGAAAGCTGCGGAGACGTGGGAACACCTTCGCTTCATAAACCGCGCGCATGTGTTGGCCATCGGTGCCCGGTGCAAGCGGCAGGTTTAAGACGTTGCCGTGAGCGCCGGTTTCGGAGGGGTTGCCTGAGCCGGGCCACAAGGGCATTTGTTGACTTGTAATGACCAGCGCCCGTGCCTCATCCCACAAAAGATCTTGCGTGCCGTTGCCGTGATGAACGTCAAAATCCACGATCGCCACACGCTCTAGCCCATGGACGTCCAACGCGTGTTTGGCGGCAAGTGCTGCATTGCCAAACAGGCAAAATCCCATGGCAGTGTCACGTTCAGCGTGGTGCCCCGGCGGGCGCACCGCTGCAAAGGCGTTGGATGCCTCTCCGGTCAAAACCATATCCACAGCCTTCATCGCACCGCCCGCGGCACGCAGAGCGGCTTGCACGGTTCCGGGCGACATCCACGTATCGGCGTCGATCTGGTGAAATCCCTGAATAGGGGATCGGGACCGCATGTCTGCGATATGACTCGCAGGATGCGCGCGCATCAGATCCTCATCGCTTGCCAAGGGCGCCGTTTGGCGAGACAGGTCCAAGCCTTCAAGTGAATGAAGAATATGTTCTAACCTTGCGACGCGCTCGGGATGCCCTTCGGGCGTCACGTGCTCCAAACACTCTGCATGGGTGATGAGCGCCGTTTTCATATGACTTCCCCGCTTTCCTTGTTTTCAGAGAGCTTGCAGACCAGCCGCCTTGCGCGCGGCATGGATCAATCCGGCGACAGCATATATCCCGCGCCACGCACCGTTTGAAGATATCGCGGTTGTTTTGGGTCTTCCTCGATCTTCCGCCTCAACCGCGTAATTTGGACGTCAACGGCGCGTTCCTGTGCTTGTCCCCGATCGCGGCCCAAATCCTCAACCAATTTGTTCCTGCTGACTGGTTCGCCCGGGCATGCAGAAAAAATCTTCATCAACTGGCTTTCCGTGGCGGTGAGACGGACGATGTCATCGCCTTTCCACATTTCACCACGTTCGATGTCATAGCGGATCGGTCCCAGGTGCAAAACATTGGGCACGGTATCTTCGGCTGGTGTTTCGGGCATGCGCCGCAGGATCGCGTTTATGCGCAACAGCAACTCTTTGGGCTCGAAGGGCTTGGGCAGGTAATCGTCGGCACCGGCTTCCAGCCCTGCAATGCGATGCTCTGTCTCTCCCTTGGCCGTAAGCAATAGGATTGGCGTTTCATGCGTCTCGCGCAGCGCGCGAGTGAGGGATACGCCATCTTCACCCGGCATCATCACATCCAAGATGATCATGTCGAAATCGAGACCGGATAGCACGCGTCGCGCGTGTTCCGCATCGCGTGCCGCGGTCACCAGAAAACCATTCCGCATCAAAAACTTCTTTAGCAGATCGCGAATGCGTTCGTCGTCGTCGACGATCAGAAGGTGCGCGTCCAGATCACTCATTGTCCGCTATCCCTTAACCGCACGAAAGTTCTGCGCAGATCGCCATCCATCATCGCTTCGAGCACCTGACGAAATCCGGCGACGGCCTCAGGTCCGGCGTCGCGGTAAGCTGCGCGCATCCGCGCGCGTTGCGCGTCAGACAGCTCGGCTTCAAGTTCTTGACCTTCTTCGGTCAGAAAAAGATGGCGTTCGCGTTTGTCTGACGTTCCGACACGGCTTTCTACCAAACCGTCTTCGATCAATGTGCGTAGCACGCGGTTCAGCGACTGCTTGGTGACACCCAAAATGGCGAGCAGGTTGTTCACTGTCGTGCCCGGGGCGCGGTTGATGAAATGGACGGCGCGATGGTGTGCCCGGCCATACCCTTTGTCGGACAAGATGCGATCAGGATCGGCAGTGAAGCCGCGATAAGCAAAAAACATCGCCTCAATGCCTTGGCGAAGCTGTTCGTCCGTCAGGAAAAGCAAACTTTCCCCGGAATAGACCTGTGCGGTGCGTCCCTCTGACATGACCGGTCTGTATTCTCTTCTTAATCTTGTTTGATTTCAGCTTACGTCAGCCTTGTTGACATTCCAACAGTGAAAAGGTATCGAATCGCAGTTTTAGCGAAACATTGTGTCCGATGCGGACGTATCTGCGCAATAAATGAAAATGCACTGATGTGTGCAGGAGGATATGAGAATGGCGGGTTATGACGACCGTGACGGCCAGATCTGGATGGATGGCAAGTTGATCGACTGGCGTGATGCCAACGTCCATATCCTGACGCATGCCATGCATTATGCGAGCTCGGTCTTTGAAGGAGAGCGGGCTTACAACGGTAAGATCTTCAAAAGCCGTGAACATTCCGAACGCCTCAAGCGATCAGCAGAAATGATCGATTTTGAAATCCCGTATTCCGTCGACGAGATTGAGGCGGCGAAAGAGGAGGTGATGAAAGCCTCTGGTCTCTCTGACGCTTATGTGCGCGCAGTTGCTTGGCGCGGTGCAGGCGAAGATATGGGTGTCGCGTCTGCGAAAAACCCTGTCAGAATGGCGATCGCCGCCTGGGAGTGGGGCGCTTACTATGGCGACAGCAAGTACAAAGGGGCCAAACTGGATATCTCCAAATGGAAACGCCCCAGCCCGGAAACGATACCGTCCCACGCGAAGGCCGCCGGATTGTATATGATCTGCACCATGTCGAAACACGCGGCGGAGGCAAAAGGGTGTGCTGATGCGATGATGTTCGATTATCGCGGCTATGTGGCCGAAGCGACGGGCGCCAACATCTTCTTTGTCAAAGATGGCGAAGTGCACACACCGGACCCGGATTGCTTCCTCAATGGCATCACGCGTCAGACTGTCATCGGTATGTTGGAAGACCGCCAAGTCAAAGTGCATCAACGCCACATTATGCCGGAAGAGCTCGAAAGCTTTGAACAGTGCTGGCTGACAGGGACAGCGGCGGAAGTGACGCCTGTTGGTCAGATCGGCGATTACAATTTCGAAGTTGGCGCGCTGACCCGCGATATCGCGGAGAGCTACGAAAAGCTGGTGCGGATCTAACTGACAAGATGCAGGACGCTGCGAAGTTTGCCCAGGAGTGGGAAGCGGCGTGGAACAGCCATGATCTGGATCGGATCATGGCGCATTATAAGAATGATGTCGTCTTTCGCTCGGCCAAAGCGCAGGTTTTGGTCGGGCAGGGCACCTTGAACGGCAAAGCTGAGCTCAGAGCGTATTGGTCCAAAGCGTTGGCCC
>CAYODE010000308.1:0-3471 GCA_964402685.1 uncultured Aestuariivita sp.
GCCCACGGGGGCGCACCTGCTTTGTAGTAATGCCCGCGGGGGCGCTACTGCTTTAAGTCTGCGCTTCCTATATGAGGTGCAGCAACGAAATTGACGCGAGGGCCTTGGCCAATGTTTGAAAATCTCTCCGAACGCCTTTCCGGTGTTTTTGACAAGCTCACGAAACAAGGTGCGCTGAGCGAAGATGATGTGAAAACAGCCCTGCGCGAAGTACGTGTGGCTTTGCTAGAGGCGGATGTCTCGCTGCCTGTGGCGCGCGATTTCATCAAAGCGGTGCAGGACAAGGCAACAGGCCAAGCGGTCACCAAGTCGATCACCCCCGGCCAGCAGGTCGTCAAAATCGTCCACGACGAACTCCAACACGTCCTGACCGGTGACGAAGAGCCCGGGGCACTCAAAATCGACAACCCGCCTGCTCCGATCCTCATGGTCGGTCTGCAAGGCTCCGGTAAGACCACCACAACAGCCAAGCTTGCCAAACGCCTTAAGGAAAAAGAGGGCAAGCGCGTCCTCATGGCCTCGCTCGACACCAACCGCCCGGCGGCGATGGAACAGCTGGCCATCCTCGGCGGGCAGATCGGCGTCGACACATTGCCCATCGTCAAAGGCGAAGATCCCGTTGCCATCGCCAAACGCGCCAAGACCCAAGCGAGCCTTGGTGGCTATGATGTCTACATGCTCGATACCGCAGGCCGTCTGCACATCGATCAGGAGTTGATCGCACAGGCCGCCGCCGTGCGTGACGTGGCCAATCCACGCGAGACATTGCTCGTCGTCGATGGCCTGACGGGCCAAGACGCGGTGAATGTCGCGCAAGAATTCGACGACAAGATCGGGGTGACCGGCGTGGTCCTGACCCGGATGGACGGTGACGGGCGCGGCGGTGCAGCGCTTTCCATGCGGGCAATCACCGGCAAACCGATCCGCTTTGTGGGTCTGGGCGAAAAGATGGACGCGATCGAAACGTTCGAGCCGTCCCGGATCGCCGGCCGTATCCTTGGCATGGGCGATATCGTGGCCCTTGTCGAAAAGGCGCAGGAAACGATCGAGGCCGAACAGGCCGAAAAGATGATGAAGCGCTTCCAAAAGGGTCAGTTCAACATGAACGACCTGAAGATGCAGCTTGAGCAGATGATCAAGATGGGCGGCATGGAAGGTATGATGGGCATGATGCCCGGAATGGGCAAAATGGCCAAGCAGGTTCAGGAAGCCGGCTTTGATGACAAAGTCCTGCGCCAGCAAATCGCGATGATCCAATCGATGACCAAGCGTGAACGCGCCAATCCGCAAATCCTTCAGGCAAGCCGCAAAAAGCGGATCGCCAAGGGTTCTGGCATGGACGTCTCAGACCTGAACAAGCTTCTCAAAATGCACCGTCAAATGGCGGACATGATGAAAAAGCTGGGCAAGGGTAAAGGCGGCATGATGAAGAAGGCGATGCAGGCCATGATGGGCAAAGGCGGTATGGACCCTGCCGCAATGGCTCAAGGCATGGATCCAAAAGCGCTGGAAGCGGCTGCGAAACAAATGGGCGCCAAAGGTGGCTTGCCCGGGCTTGGCGGTGGCATGTCCCTGCCCCCCGGTTTGTCCGGCTTTGGAAAAAAGAAGTGAACATCGCCCCGCGCATATCGACCCGGCGTTTGACGCTGCGGCCCCATCAGATGGCGGATTTCCCTCCGCTGTATGATCTCTTTGGGTCGGATCGCGCGCGCTTTATGGGCGGGCCGTTCCCGCCCAAGGATATGTGGTACTGGATCGCCTCTGAAGTGGGAAGTTGGCCTCTTATGGGCTTTGGGTCCTGGGGTGTGGAGCGATCAGAAGACAAAACCTTCTTGGGACAGGTCGGCATCAACCAACCACAGCATTTTCCGGAAACGGAGATCGGTTGGGTGTTCCTGGCAGAGTTCGAAGGCAAAGGGTATGCTGCCGAGGCGGCACAGGCCTGTCTGGATTGGTGGTGGGCGGATCCAGCCCGTGGTTCGTTAGTGAGCTATATTGACCCGAAAAACAGCAGATCTCTTGCCCTCGCTCAAAAGCTGGGCGCTACGCTGGACGCGGATGCGGCTTTGCCCGACGGCGAAACACCCGATGATACGGTTGTTTTCCGCCATGTGAGGCCGTCATGACCGGTCACATCGATATTCCAACACTTGAAACCGAGCGGCTGAAACTCCGAGCACCAAGCCCGCAAGATCTGCCGGCGTTCGCGGCGTTCTATGCATCGGACGCGGCCCAATTTGTCGGAGGCCCGCAAACCGAAGCCCAGACATGGCGATACCTCTGTCAAGTCATAGGACACTGGACGATGCGCGGTTTTGGCCGTTGGATGGTGACCACGCAAGATGACGATACGGCTATCGGCTTGGTCGGTTTGCACAATCCGTTGGACTGGCCCGAACCGGAGGTCGGTTGGTACCTTTGGACTTCCAATGGCAATGGCTACGCAACTGAAGCAAGTATCGCGGCGCGTGAGTACGCCTACAATACGCTGGGTTGGAACACGGTCATCAGCATGATCGCAGAAGGCAACGAGGCATCTGTAAAGGTCGCAGAGCGTATGGGCGCAATACGAGAAGCGGACCATCAGTTTGCGGACGGCTCGCCCGCGATGGTTTTTCGCCACCCGAGGCCGTCATGATCGCTGCTGAACACCTCAACACGGAACGCTTGCACCTTCGCAGGCCTCAGGCCGCAGATCTTCCGGCCTACACAGCCTATTGTGCAAGCGACCGGTCCGCATTTGTACGCGGGCCGTTCACCGCTGTTGAAGCCTTTGACAAGTTTGCGTCCATCATCGGCCATTGGACCCTGCGTGGGTTTGGACGCTACGTGATCGAATTGAACGGGGCGCCAATTGGCCATGTTGGGCCACTGGCGATGGACGATATTGATCCGCCAGAATTCACTTGGACACTGTGGGACGGTACGGCCGAAGGCCATGGATTTGCCACCGAAGCAGCCCTGCGCGTGCGCGATCATCTCTTCGGCGATCTGGGCTGGCCGCAAATGGTTATTCGTATCATGCCAGACAATAAGGGCTCAATCCGTATCGCGGAACGGATCGGTGCGACTTTAATGGATGAACCCGCACCCGACTGGTACGCTGGAAGCGTGACTTATCGGCTGTTTGCAAAGGTGCCCGCATGACCGATCAGATCGCCATTCCGACGCTTGAGACCGAACGATTGATCCTGCGAGCGCACCAGCTTGAGGATTTCGACGCAGTCTCGGCGTTCTATTCCACGGATCACTCGAAGTTCGTGGGCGGCCCTATGTCGGCTGAACTCGCTTGGCGGAACCTAGCCATGGAAGCGGGCCATTGGCTATTGCGTGGCTATGGGCGCTGGGCAATCGTGGAGAAGGGCACAAACCAGTGGATCGGCATAACCGGTCTGTGGTTTCCGAACGGGTTTCCCGAAAACGAGTTGGGCTGGGATCTGGCCGAACATGCGACCGGCAAAGGCTATGCCA